>JAHFOW010000055.1:0-9128 GCA_023261465.1 Planctomycetota bacterium | reverse complement strand
AGCATGGTATTACTTTACCTGTCGCGGTAATGAGAGGAATGCTATATTTAAAGACGATGGAGACCGTGAAAGATTTTTGTGTATATTGCAAGAGAGTATTGAGAAATACAAGGTACAATTACATGGCTATGTACTCATGGATAATCATTTCCACCTTATTCTCCATACA
The DNA here is from genome assembly GCA_023261465.1 of Planctomycetota bacterium. Classification (GTDB taxonomy): domain Bacteria; phylum Planctomycetota; class Brocadiia; order Brocadiales; family Brocadiaceae; genus JAHFOW01. The sequence goes on along the minus strand of JAHFOW010000055.1, from coordinate 8,959 downwards.
CCACGGGGAAACCTTAACCGGTTTGCACAACGATTCAACACTGCTTACACAGGGTATTACAACAGAAGACATAAGCGGGCAGGGCATCTCTATCAGGGACGTTATAAAGCAATTCTTATTGATAAGGATTCTTACCTTCTGGAGCTTTCCCGTTATATTCATTTAAATCCTGTCAGGATAAAAAAAGTTTGTAAACAGGAGTTATCCGAACGGTTTGCTTGTTTGCGTAACTATCGCTGGAGCAGCAATCGTGGGTATGGATTAGTAAGATATCGGGAAGACTTTGTTTGTTACAGCAGTGTTCTTGGATATTTGGGCGGAGATAATGTCAATGGACGTAAAAGATACAGGGCTTTTGTTGAAGAAGGACTCAAAAGAGGAATTGAATCGCCTTTTAAAGACGTTAAAGGGCAAGTAGTTCTTGGTGAAACGGGTTTTGTTGATTGGGTTTATGAAAAGGTACTCAAGAAGGGCAACCTTGATTTAACCGAACAGTCAAGATCGGGGAAACTCGTCAAAGAAATACCTGTGGATAAAATAGTGGATGAGGTATGTAAGACTTTTACGGTTGAGAGGAATCATTTATTGAAACGCCGGTCAAGTGCTCAAGATGCAAGAATGGCGCTTATAGAGTTGTGCTGCCGTTATTTAGTACTTCATAAAAGTTTAAGAGAAATAGGACAGGAATTAGGTGGCCTGACAGTTGGCGGTATGAGCCATGCCAGGAAGAGATTAGAAGAGAGGCTAAACCAAAATAAATTTTTAAGGGCGCAGTTTAATCGGTGCGTTATTGCACTTGACAAAATAGAGAGGCATTAATTGAGGCAAGAGGACAAATCGTGTATCTTTCGTATTTTCTTTTGATAGGCATTGCTAACAGGGAGTAATTCTTTTTTGTGTACGGTATTAAAAACCTGGTAACAGTTCAGCCGGCTCGAAATGCCATTCAGAATTACACCCCTTGCCCCATTTCCTTTCAACTGAGCATTCAACAGAGTCCACGCCGAAGGTTCACGAGAAGTCCCCCCGCAAAAATGCAGGCTATAGGGATCTGCGCTACAATTTGTGCTAAAAATGTAAGAATGTTTTTGCTAAGATATTAAAATGGCATGGCCATTATGAATACAATACAATATAAAGATTCTTAAATGACACCTTCGGAAACAATGAATGTTTTAGTGAACTCTCTTTAAAGGTTTTTTATGGAAATCAGGAAATTTAAAAAGCTTCTCGTTGCCAACCGTAGTGAAATAGCGATACGGGTCTACCGTGCAGCGCATGAACTTGGTATAAGAACCGTGGCGATATATTCCCACGAAGACCGCTTCGCACTTCATCGATTTAAAGCTGACGAGGCGTATCAGATTGGCAAGGGTAAAGACCCGGTCAAGGCTTATTTGGATATCGATGGAATCATTCATCTTGCCAAAGAGAAGGAAGTTGATGCCATCCATCCGGGCTATGGGTTTCTCTCGGAGAACGCAAACTTCGCCCGTGCCTGCGAAAAGGCCGGCATCGCCTTTGTCGGTCCCCGTCCGGAAATTCTTGACATGCTTGGCAATAAAACCTCGGCCAGAGAAATCGCTGGAAAGGCGCACGTCCCCATACTTTCCGGAAGCGATCACCCCTTGAAAAGTCTGGATGAGGCCAATGCCCTCTGCGCCAAAATGGGGTATCCGGTTATCATCAAGGCTGCCCATGGCGGTGGCGGTCGCGGCATGCGCGTGGTTCGCAGTGAGCTGGAGTTGAACCATCGCCTTCAGGAGGCCCAGCGTGAATCTATGGCGGCCTTCGGTTCAGATGAGTGTTTCATAGAAAAATACGTCGAAAAGGCGCGCCATATTGAGGTGCAGATTCTCGGTGACAAACACCATAATATTGTACACCTCTTTGAACGCGACTGTTCCCTTCAAAGGCGCCACCAGAAGATTGTTGAAATTGCCCCGGCGCAGAACCTCGCCGAAGACGTCAGGCAGGGCATCTGTGATGCAGCCGTAAAAATATGTAAATCGGTAAACTATGATAATGCAGGCACCGTGGAGTTTCTTCTCGACACAGAAACCAATAAATATTACTTCATCGAAATCAATCCCAGAATTCAGGTGGAACACACCGTCACCGAAACTATTACCGGTTTCGATCTGGTGAAGAGGCAGATATTAATCAGCGAAGGCTATTCCCTTAACTCGCCTGAAATCCGTATACAGAACCAGGAAACGATTCAGATCAATTGCGCGGCCTTCCAGTGCCGGCTTACCACGGAGGACCCATCCAACAAGTTTATCCCGGACTACGGACGCATCCAGCATTATCGCTCTGCTGGCGGGATGGGCATACGCCTTGACGCCGGTACGGCGTTCTCCGGCGCCATCGTAACACCTTACTATGACTCGCTGCTGGTGAAGGTAACGGCTTCCGGTCTCTCTTTTGAGGATGCAGTGCACCGTATGGACAGGGCGTTGCATGAGTTTCGGATTCTCGGTGTGAAAACCAATATCCCGTTTCTCATTAAACTGATCAACCACAGGGATTTCATGAAAGGCACGTGCACTACGCGTTTCATTGACGAAAATCGGGAGATATTCCGCTTTTCACACCGCAGGGACCGTGCTACCCACATCATGCGTTTTATGGGAGACGTTCTGGTCAACGGCCATCCCCTTATTAAGGAAATGCCCGGAACTATATGCCGCCGTGAAGCACCGGTGCCGCCCGTTGATAGTAAAAACCTACGACCCAAAGGCAACCGGGATCTCCTTATGGAAATGGGACCGAAAAAATTTATCCGGCACGTCCTCAGAGAGAAAAAACTCCTGTTGACGGACACGACGTTCCGCGATGCTCATCAGTCCCTGCTGGCCACCCGCATGAGAACCATGGATATGCTGAAGATAATTGAGGTCTACTCCAGGAACCACGCCGATTTCTTTTCAATCGAAATGTGGGGCGGAGCAACCTTCGATACCTCCATGAGATTCCTCAAAGAGTGTCCCTGGGAACGCCTGCGCTCCATGCGAAAACTGGCGCCCAACATACTTTTCCAGATGCTGCTCAGGGCCTCGAATGGCGTCGGGTACACCAACTACCCTGACAACGTCGTCAAGGAGTTCATCAAACAGGCGGTGGAAAGCGGTATAGATGTGTTCCGTGTCTTTGACTCTCTGAACTGGGTTACCAACATGAAAGTGGCGATGGACGCCGTGCTGGAAACCAATGCCATCTGTGAAGCCGCTATCTGTTACACCGGAGATCTCCTGGATCCGAAACGGACCAAGTACACGCTGGACTATTACGTGAAAATGGCAAAAGAACTGGAAGGCCATGGGGCGCATATTCTGGCAATCAAGGACATGGCAGGCCTCCTGAAACCGTATGCCGCCCATAAACTGGTGAGCGCATTGAAGTCAGAACTGAAAATTCCCATTCACCTTCACACCCATGACACATCAGGCGGCCAGATCGCCACCCTTATAAAGGCCGCAGAAGCCGGCGTGGACATTGTGGATGTTGCTATGGGGTCTCTTTCCGGACTGACGTCACAGCCCAACCTGAACACCCTGGTAGAAATGCTGCGTTTCCACGAACGCGACACGGGCATGGACTTCAAGGCGCTGGGGCTGCTCTCTGACTACTGGGAAGTGGTCAGGGAGTATTATGCGCCGTTTGAATCCATTCAGAAGGCAAGCACTGCCGAGGTCTACCACCACGAAATCCCCGGCGGTCAGTTTACCAACCTTTTCCAGCAGGCACACTCCATGGGGTTGGCACACCGCTGGCATGAAATCACAGACGTCTATGCGGACGTCAACCACCTTTTTGGAGACATTGTGAAGGTCACTCCATCCTCGAAGGTTGTTGGAGATATGACGCTCTTCCTGGTAACAAACAACATCAATGCGCAGGATATCGTTAGCGGCGGTCGGGAGATTTCTTTTCCCAACTCCGTCATTGAATTCTTTGAAGGACGTCTTGGCCAGCCAACGGGAGGGTTTCCGAAAGACGTGCAGGATAAAATTTTGCGCGGGGCGATTGCCTCCATGGAACGGCCCGGCGCCAATCTGCCGCCAGTGGATTTTGAAGAAATCAAGAAAGAAGTGGAGTCGAAAATATCCAGAACCATCACCAACGAAGAACTCATGTCTTACCTGATGTATCCGGACGTCTTTATTCAGTACGCCGAGCACCGAAAGAAATACGACGATGTTTCCGTCATCCCCACGGACGTATTCTTCTATGGACTGCCCATGAATGAGGAAGTCACCATAGACATTGAGGAAGGAAAGAGCCTGATTTTCAAACTGATAGCCATAAGCCCGCCAAATGTGGAAGGGAACTGCACCATCTTCTTCGAACTGAACGGCCAGCCGCGCGAAGTCGTCATCGCCAATCGCAAGGTGGCTGCCTCGGTAATCCGGCGTCCCCGTGCGGAAGAAGGAAACATCAAACACGTCGGCGCACCCATGCCGGGCATGATCGTCAACGTGAAAGTGGCAGTCGATAGGAAGGTCGCCAAAAACGACCCGCTCCTGATCATGGAGGCCATGAAAATGGAAGCGACCATATATACCGAACACGACGGCGAAATTGGCCAGGTGCTGGTGAAGGCAAAAGATTGTGTGGAGGCCGGGGATTTGCTGATCGTCTACAAGTAATTATGCCGATTACGGCTTGACATGCGCTATGCCATACGATAATATGCTGGCATTTATAGAATAAAGATAAAAATAGATGTTGGGTTTTAAGGATATATTACTTTATGAAGTAGGTAGAAAGCTAGGTAGAATATTAAGTGTCTTGCCAAGAGGCATGCCGAAGAAACAAAAGCAGGAATAAATAGTGTCTGTCCCTAATTCCAATGGTTGATGCTTGCCACATTATTCCGCTTGGCGAAAGCTATTATGATACAATTACAAACGGAATTGCTTTGTTTCCAAACTTGCATCGGGCTTTTGACAGAGGTTTAATTGCGATTGATAACAACTACAAAGTAGTTGTTTCAAAAACCTTTAAAGAAGAAGTAACCAATTACAGTATTCGTATCTTTGAAGGGCAAGAAATTATGTTGCCACCATAAGGAAAATTTTATCCGTTGATGTAAAACTTGGAGTGGCATAGAAATAATATATTCAAATGAGTGAATATAAAATAAATATTCTACCGTTCAACATCCTGAAAGAAAAGGTTAGCATTGGCTTTGCAACTTCAGAGAAGGCTGGATACTATCGCATTTACAAAAATGAATTGCCAAAAAGTTTTCCCGCTGAAACCAAAGAATCGTTAGAAAAATTTGCGTGGTGGACAATAACCCCGCAGGAAGGCGACAAACCTATTCCTGTAAATCTTTTTGAGAACAAAAGATTTGCTAAACACTATTTCAACAAAATTCTTTTTGACCACTTCCTCAATCAGAACATTCTCACCAACCGCAATTTCATTAGGGATACGGAAGTGTGGTTGGAAGACACATCAGTTCACAACAACGATTTCAGGAGATACAACAAATTCACACTCCGCATTGACAATAATGATTTAATTGAAGGAACAAGTTTGCTTGTTTCCTATGATGGAGATTCTTTCATTCTCAGCAGGAGTTTATCGGCAACACTGTTAGAACCCGCTCATTTAGGCAGGGTGAAGTACCAGGATAGAATCACAAAATTCAAGTTGCTGAGTGTAGAAGAACAAGCAGACCGAACAAATATTTATCCGATACTTAAAAGGGATATTAAAAGAATTCTGAATCTTGATACAGGCAGAAACTATTCAGAGAACAAATACAAGAAATATTACGACCTCATCCACCAATTTTATAATGACCATCTGAAAGACGCTGTTATTGGTGAGTGTATCAAAATTTTTGAAACGGGTTTTTATAAACCCTATGATGAAAAGATAAAGCAAACAACAGAGGACAGCAATCTTCTTTTATTCGGCAACAACCAGAAAAATTTCATTCCCTACATCGGACTAAAAGAATACGGACCGTTACAAGCACCCCCTCCCGATAAGCCAATAAAGTTCATTTTCATTTTTCACGAAGAGGACAAGGAATTAGCAAACAAGGTATACTCCTACCTGAAGAAGGGCTACAAAAGTTTTCCAGGCTTGGAATCATTTGTTAAAATTCAATTTGAGATTGACACAGCAAGGTCAATGCGATTCACAGCCAATAATCCAATTCCGGAAATTACTGCATCCATTGGGAATTTGCAGTTTGACCAGAACACCATCTATGCAGCTTTATACATTTCACGAATTAAGAAGGACACAGCAGATGAAGAAATCGATGCGGTGTATTACCGCCTGAAAGAATTATTGCTGCATCACGGAATCACATCACAGGTTATTTACAGCCACAACATAAACAATCCATCATTCAATTATTTCCTTCCGAACATTGCCATTGCATTGCTCGCAAAACTTGGCGGGATCCCTTGGAGATTATACAGACCAATCAAAAATGATTTGGTCGTTGGCATAGGTGCAGACCGTTCAATGGTTGTAAGAAACAGATTCATCGGTAACGCATTTTGTTTTAAGAATGATGGCAGCTTCAAAGGATTCAATGCTTTTGAAAGTGGCAACACTGCTGCATTGGCAAATTCAATCAAACAAAGCATTGAAGAATACATTGAAGAGAACACAGGTTGCGAAAGGTTAGTGATTCACTACTACAAAAACATGAGTTGGGAAGAAGAAGAACCTATTAGAGAAGTGTTAGAACATCTCAATCTCAGTTTGCCTTATGTGGTTGTAACAATCAACGATACTGAGAGTAAGGACTATGTTTTGTTTGATAGTTCCTTTGACGGCAAGATGCCGCAAAGCGGAACATTTATCAAAACGAAGTGGAACGAATTTATTCTTTGCAATAACACAAGATATTCCCGCAACACAGGAACACGACTTGATGGTTTTCCTTTACCTATAAAAATAAAATTCAAGTCCTCCAACTACGAAAAGATTAAGGACGACAATGTGGTGAGAGAACTGATTGACCAGGTGTATCAGTTTTCACGGATGTATTGGAAAAGTGTTCGACAGCGCAATAAGCCAGTCACCATTGAGTATTCTGAATTAGTAGCTAAAATGATTGCACATTTTAACAACAAAGAATTAGAACCATTTGCCCGTAACTCACTTTGGTTTCTATGATGCTGAATGAAGTTTTTAAAAAAGTTGTGTTTCTACTTGGAGCTGGAGCTTCAAAGGATGCGGGCTGCAAACTGTCCAGTGAAATGCTGACCTCATTGAAAGAAGCAATCAACAACCTCACTGCCTCCGAAAAAGATTTCATCACCTACAAAGAGGACTTTAATGAAATTTATCATTTCATTTTGGCGAGTTTAAAGTATCAGGCCACAATGAAAGATTCTTCTGTTAGTAGCAGTGCCTATGTGAACATTGAAGATTTCGTAATGGTGCTTCGCCAGTTGATTGATAAAGAGTTTATCATTCCTTATCCCTTAATCGGAAATTGGAACGATAAAATATTGAAGTGGGAATTAAAAAGCGGAAAGGTGTTTGAACACTTCAAAGATTTTGTCACGCTGCAACTGGTAAAAGCTTGGACACAGTTTGATAATGAGAAAGCAGAAAAATATTTGAAACCCATCAGGGAAATGCTGAATCAATCAGAGAATATTAAAGTGAATCTCTTTTCTCTGAATTACGATTTGATTTTTGAACAGGTATTTAATACAGCCACCGTAAAAATTCTTGATAATGGTTTTTCAGAGAAAAACATTTCGGAAAATCAAATGAGATACTGGGCTGCTGATTTCAACAATGAGTTAAGCCCGACAAAAATCAATCTTTACAAACTGCACGGTTCAATTGATTGGGAATACAATCTGGCATCAGAAGAAATTTCAATCAAAGAAAGTATTGACGATGGCAGAGAACCACTCATCATTTTCGGTTCTTACTCCAAGATGCTTTCGTTTGACCCTTTTCTTTACATCCTCAGCAACTTCAGGCAAAAGTTAGAGGAAGCAACTATTTTCGTTGTCATCGGTTACAGCTTCCACGATAAATACATCAACAACCTATTGATTCAGCAGTTGAGCCAAAACACTGATGAAGATAAGCCGAAGAAGTTATTAGTTGTTGACCCTGACCCTAGAAGAACAAAACAAACAACCAGAGAGTTTACAGAGGAATTAAAATTAATTCAGGATAGCAAGTCAATTAATGACATCATCAACTTTCGGCAGATTAGCCCAGAGAGAATTAAACTCATTTCAAAAACTGCTTTGCAGTTTTACGCTGAATATTTTGCCAACAGTGCAGCACTTTTGAAAAAGGAATTGGAAGAAACCGAAGGCGAAGAAAAGGTATTTCAATAATCACTCTTGCAATGTCAAAGCAAAAAGGTGTTTGCGTCTACATGAATTAAGGAAGGTCTCAGGGTCAATAGTGTCAAACCTTCAAAATTCAATTATTGAGGGGGTTGAGAGCCTAACAAAATAACCCGGCGGATGTGGTAAACCGCCTCGCTGATTTTAATCGTTAGGGAGGCGTTCAGAAACGGGGGGTCACACCTTGATTAGTGATTAATATATTGACAACAAAAATCAATTATGCTTTCTTCTCCCCATGACAAGACGGATGATAGGAAAGCCAGGTAGGGTGGGCATCGCCTACCATGTATTTCTGATTTATATGGGTAATTTGTACAGATGTGGGATGAATGAAATGGATGGAACGATTTTGACATTGAGCGGATTATGGTAATGGGAGGCCATGCTTGCCTTGCATCATATTGATGGGTTTGATCTGGCAGGCGATGACTGCCCTACATAAAAATTGTATGGATAGAAATATACAAATATGCCTAAGGAGTCACGTGAAAATAACTTGACCATTATTTCCTTCGTTGCGGAAAGAGCGCGTAATTCCATTCGCCGTGAAATTGCGCTTGCTTTAAATTTAACTCATTCAATTCCGCGTCGCTTAT
>JAHFOW010000209.1:1427-4867 GCA_023261465.1 Planctomycetota bacterium | reverse complement strand
TGGATGTTTCGAAAGTTAAAAAATTTAAGCCGGAAAAGATACACGACCTTCATATTACAGAATACCTGGTGGATAAAGACGTTTCTGAGGTCAAAGACTTTCAGGATGTGTTGGTCGTTGCTATGAAAAAAGAGCAAAAATCGTATAACTTCTATGTAGGTATGGTGAAATCCACGGATAATCCTGATCTGAAAAAGATATGCAAGATCCTGGCACAGGAGGAACTCAAGCATAAGCATAAGCTTGAGTTGTACTATGATGACAACATATATCAATGGGATTGATTTTATTTTAAACCTCATGCAAAATGCGTAAATAACCGATAGTACATTTTCCCAGGGCATCCAAATTGGCTGGTAGACCGGCGGTTCAGATTAACGGTCTACCAGCCCTGTTTTTTTCAGTTCTCCTTTAATTCTTCATCTTCTCTACGACCTCTTTTCGTCTCGTCAAATTAATTTTGCGGGTTCCGTTTCTATTGGCAATAACCATCCAAAGAAGATTTATCGCGTTGAGTTCATATATATGTGTCCATTCAAAATCATAAGCCTGCGCCCCGGGTTGGAGAATTCGGGAAGGAAATGGAACCCGCGAATTCCCTTTTGTTAAAGGATAGTATGATTAATAAATTTGAAAGTTGAACTTTTCTGACAATTTCTATATATTTTAGTGATAATGCGGGCGGGTTGCACTTTTTATATGAAAATATACTTATACGCGGTGTTTTGGCTCAATTGTAGGCGATTGAATTGTTGAATGGTGTAAAGGCTACAAATTAATTAAAATGATTGGACACGAAAAAATAATAAATAACGTTAGATTTGTAAGAGATGAAAGTTTTAATTCCAGGCGGATAGACGACCCTTTTATTGTTGAGGCATATATTCCTGAAAGATATAATTTGAAAGCCATAGGTGAGGGGCTTCAGTTAGCTCATAGAAATGAGTTAAGACACCCCGTCGGGGTCGTTGCTGCACGGTCTTTAAAATACTTCGGTACCAATGGGGAGGGTTTTAATGTTTTCCGTGCGCGTGGTATGGCTGTCTGGTGGCTCAGGCACATCTATAATAGCTTCAGTTGGTGGAAGGCCTATGTTGTAAATGCCGAGGGTGAGCGGAAAGACATGCCCATGCTGTATATAGGAGAGCAATTTGGCGCTGCTATTGGAGATGAACATAATGAAGCAGATATTGCGCTGAGCGCCTTTGAAAATGACCAGTGTCTGGTTAATCAGACATCGAAAGGCGGGGTGATTTTTGCCGTTGGATATAGCGAAAGGGGTGGTCTGTTTAATTCCCCTGATATGTATGGAATAAAAACCATTGTGGGGAATAAATACAAAGGCGCAGGGGTTCACGTGACTCTCGATATTAAAGAAAACCTGAGGCGTATGGCCGAATATACTTTAAGAGCCCGGGGCATGGCGGTTATGATCCATAATATCTATGATGAAATCGGGAAGATGAATGTCGTTATTCTGGACAGGCCCCGCCACGAGAAGCTTATTAAGAAGGTTCAGGCGCTTGGCGCTCATGTCATCCTTATGAAAAATGATGACCTTACCCCCACCCTCGCAGTTACAAGAAATGAAGTCGATTTGATTGTTGGCGTGGGTGGGATTCCCGAAGCGATCCTTAGTGCGATTATTATTGAAAAACTGGGCGGGGAAATGAGTCTCAGAATACTACCTGCTCATATAGCCCAGGATGTAGAATCGTTGGAAAATATATACAAATGGAATCATTTTAAAAAGAATGAAATAGATATTTTAAAAAATTTTAAGATCGTAAGGCCTGGCACAGAGAAAGATGATGAATGTTCATGGGATATCGCCTGGACGTCAAGGGATTTGGCCGGAGGCAGGGATATGGTATTTACGGCCAGTGTTATTAAAAAGACCCCGTGGATAAAATTTCCGGATGGGAAGGAAGTGCCGGGTGTGGAATTGGATACAGAAACCGGAGAAATAAAGGTACATGTGGTACGCATTGCAGGCAAGGACCTTGAGATAGTTCCTGTTATTTACCGGACGGCAATAAGTAAATATATAAAACAATATGGATATTTTATTGGTAACAATGACAGGGTGGTGGGAGATATACTTGTCCAGTTGGGAAAGACATACGCTGAATTTGGCATATTCCAGAGGGCGCGGGAATGTTTGCAGAAGGCTACTATGTGCGTAGCCACGGGGGAGGAATTTTGCAAGAGTTGTAATTCCCTCTATGAATATGTTGAAGGGTTGGATGCCCTTGCAAACAAGACATTTCAGGTACCCGGAAATCTCATAGAACATTTTGAAAAAGTATGTTATGTGAGCAAGGAAGACGAGGCATGCATCAGATCTAAAAATATGATTAAAAGATATTACGAGTATCTTGGCGACAAAAATTACCATAGCCATCAATATGAGAAGGCTATTGATTACTACAGAGAAGCGCTGAAATACAGCTCGCATGAGTTGAAACTCTATCGTAAAGTAAACTCTATTCAAATGAAGGATATCCTCAGGGAATACTTTAATCGGGTCGACAAACGGTATCAGGAACTCAATTATCAGGAACCTGAAGGCTGGGAAGTGTGCAAGTTGAAAATTGCCCTGGATATATTTTATGGATATGAGGGACGTTTTCATTTTACCAGCAGGGAACCATGGCTTATCTTTTTCAGGAGAACGGTGTTACATGGAGAGAAACCTTCTTATAAACTGGCAGTTCTGGTAAAATTATTAAAATTGTATAAGATGCTGAATCAGGCAAGCGATGACGACCTGACTCTTTTTTTGCAGAAAGAATTTGAGTTATCTGAAGAGTCTATAAAAGGAGTTTTACATGCGAGGCTGCATAAGAAATTTCATTCAGTAGGCGAACTCTATCTTATTAAGGAATTAAATATGGACGCCCTTTCGAAGCTACTGCTTCCTCGTGTACGGGTTGAGAGTCAGAATGAATTGGAGGATGCCCATATTCCCCTGAGTATCAGCCTTGTTGAGGCAATGGAGCATCGGTATAAAAATGTACTGGAAGAGCTTAAGGAGGGGTATATAGAGGAAGCGCAAGAACATTCGTACGCGGTCGCAGAGGCATATCATTATGTGGGTCTTGCGCTTTACGACATCGGCGATGACGAGGGTGCAAAAATTTATTACGAAAATGCAATATCAAAATTTCATGAGATTGTGAAAAAATTTGAAGGGATAACGCCCGTAAATGCACAATATCGTATTGGTAATCTTTGTGAGGAATTGGCGGTATTGTTTGAGAAAGAGCAGGAGATGTATTGTAAAAATGCCATGTCTGCCTATGTTTGCATTGCAGATGAACAGAAGTTAAATGAGTTGTTCGGTTTTATCAGCGGGCTTTTTTTCATAAGAATAAAACAGGCCAGAGAGCGGGTGGAATGGATTAAAAAAGAACTTTCAAAGGCGGATAAAAATACTT
>JAHFOW010000209.1:0-1327 GCA_023261465.1 Planctomycetota bacterium | reverse complement strand
CGTTCATATATCAAAAGATTAAATAACTGAGGTGTTAACTATATGGGACATTCATGTCGAATTTGCGGGAAAACAAAATCAAATGAAAGTTTTTCAGGAAAAGGGCATAAAAATCACATTTGTAAAAAATGCTCTCAATGGCCGAAGGGTGAAATCGAGGCAATTGACCAACAAGAAGAGATAGGCAAATTCCTGTTAGGGAGTCGGGAAGGTCGCCTCTTAAATATTTGACGGGTGTTTCTTTTTTGGATAACACGATAGAAATAGTTTTAAACAACTACCCTTGTAATACGTGGCATACGCAAACCAATGTCATTAAGTTAAGCTATCAGCCGTAAAAATCCCCCTTAAAAAAGGGGGATTCAGGGGGTTGTTGAGATAAAATAATCCTTAACGTAATGACATTGATACGCAAACATTAGATTAATTGTAATAGCTCACCGCAAAGGGGCGCTAAGGCCACAGAGAAATACGTGAAAAGAGGAGATTGCTTCAGTTGTTCCGCCTTTTGACACGCTGTTATCATTAAACCAAAGTTGTAATCACGGGAGGCAAATATGGTACGTACTCAAATTCAATTGACAGAAGAACAGGCAAAGGCATTAAAAAAAATTGCATTATCACGGCATCTATCTATTGCAGAGATCATAAGGCAAGCAGTCGATACCATTATCCGTACCAATACAATGGTTAACATCGAAGAAAGACGGAAACGGGCTATTGACATAGTGGGTAGATTCAGTTCCGGTAAGCTTGACATTTCAAGAAAACACGATGCATACCTTGTAGAGGCATTCGACAAATGAGAATTTTTGTTGACACATCGGCATTGTTTGCCCTACTCGACAGAGATGATGCCAACCATAAAAAAGCAAAAGAGATATGGAATAAAGTACTCAACCCTGAAAATGTTCTTATCACTAATTAAAACAATTTTTACTTTTGATTCTCATTTTGAAGAACAGGGTTTTTATTGCATTCCTTAGACGGTCTGGGGGGCAAGGTCATAAGCGCTAAGTTGTTTTTGATATTTTTTCGAGGATTACAATATCGAATATCGAACAAGGAATAATGAATGTCGAAGGATAAGAGAATATTTGATCTTGAAGAACGCTTAATAAGTTTCGCCGTAAGAATTATTCGTACGGCTGAATCCTTGCCAAAAACCAGGGCAGGAAATCACATTGCTGGCCAAATTAATCGTTGTGGCACGGCGGAGTTTCTCCCGCATGTATTGCTCTTCGAGTTTCTTGACAGTCTTCCAGTCAAGGTGTAGTTCCTTGGCAACGTCTTTAATCGTCTGGGTGTTGCATCGCTTGCCGACATA
>JAHFOW010000208.1 GCA_023261465.1 Planctomycetota bacterium | reverse complement strand
TTCATCGATACTTGTTACCTGATAACCAAATATCCTTATATTTGTTTCATTATCAACAATAGCGACGAGATCGAGTTCTTTATCCTTTATAACAAGATATGCAATCTCCATGAGGTCGGTAACTCCATAAAGGGCAACCCGATTTTGGCCGTGAAAGGGGATGCTGTTAATTTTATTTTCTAAATCTTTTCTCACGGCCTTATAAAAATGAAAATTTTTGTCAAAGAGCTTATAAGCAAGGTGTGTTTTTTCGGATATGCCTTTGGGTGTCAGAATGTATTGCATCTTTCTCGGACTCGTTCCGAGCATTTTAACTAACCCGTTTTTTGTTAACTTTTTTAATGCAAAATTTATTGATGCAACGTTAATACCTAATTGAGACGAAAGCTGTCGTTGTGAGATTTGGTTTTTATTTTCTATTAAATCTAAAATATTATATTGTGTTATTTCTTTCTGGTTTGACATAGCTTTTCGTTAAAGAGGTAGTAATGAATTAGGCCTTCGGCGACTTTTTATATAATAAAATTAATACCCACCCATGAATCCCCTCCCAGGAGGGGACTTCTTTAGTCCCCTCTTGAGAGGGGGATGGGGGTGTGTAAGGCAGTAGCAGAAAGTTTGAAATTCCTAAATGTTTAATTAAGTAAACGTTCTAAATTCTAAACAATCCTTTTAAAATGTCAATAAAAATATCATGGTATCAAAAACAAATAAGCTCCACAGGAGCGACCTGAAATGTGTCTTTTAAGATATTCTACCGCGAATAGTATTTAATAGCCCGCCACTCAGGAGAATTTCTCTTTCTCGCGCTGTAGCCTTGATTATGAGAGAAATTTCTTTTTTCTGCGGAATATTTGACGAAGACGGGTTTTTATACAAAAATGCCCTTATTTCTTCCGCTCCATCCAGGACGGCCATTTTAATACCCTGGATGGCAAGTGCATCGCCTTGCGTTATTGCATCGTAATCGTGGGGATACTTGAACAAAAGAGGTACAATACCAAAGTTAATAAGATTGGAGCGGTGGATACGGGCAAAACTCTTTGCTATTTTTACCTGGATACCCAGAAATCGCGGGGCAACGGCGGCGTGTTCGCGACTGGAACCCTGGCCATAATTCTCGCCGCCGACAATAATTCCACCACTCTTTTCCTTACATCGTCTGGCAAATGATGCATCAACCCTTTCGTAAACGTGCTCGCTAATAGCAGGGATATTGCTTCTCAAGGGGAGCACCTCATTGCCAGCGGGCATAATATGATCGGTAGTGATGTTATCACCTACCTTGAGAATTATTTCTCCCCTATAGTCATCTGGCAATGGTTGTAAACGGGGAAAGGGCGCAATGTTGGGGCCTCTTACAATTTCAATATTTTTACGCTCTTCAACGGGTAATGGCTTAAGAATGAGATTTTCATTAAACAGATAATGCGCCGGTTCTTTAATTTCTGGATACGCTCCCAGTTTTCTGGGGTCGGTGATCTTGCCAAAGATGGCAGCAGCTACAGCCGTTTCGGGGCTGCACAGGTAAACCTGGTCACCCTCCGTGCCACTCCTGCCGGGAAAATTTCTGGGAAATGTCCTTAATGAGACGACACCGATGGCGGGCGCCTGACCCATACCAATACATCCCAGACACCCTGATTGATGGATACGGGCACCAGCATGGATGAGTGTTAGGACGCCATTTAATGCCGCTACATTCTCTATAACCTGCCGGCTGCCCGGATTAATTTCAAAACTAACATTTGGATGCACCGTTTTCCCTTCTATGGTTTTACACACAATCATGAGGTCGCGAAAAGATGAGTTTACCGAAGAACCTACAATGACCTGAGCTACAGGAATTCCCTCTACTTCAAAAACTTTTGTAACCTTATCGGGTGACGATGGGCAGGCAATAAGCGGCTCAAGGGCGTTTAAGTCTATTTCATCATATTCGTCATATACTGCATCACTGTCGGCCTTATATTCCTTCCACCCCTGTTCCCTGCCCTGGCTTTTGAGAAATTCACGTGTCCTGTGATCTGAGGGAAAGATCGTAGTCGTAGCGCCCAGTTCTGCGCCCATGTTGGCAACCGTTGCCCTGTCGGTAACGGAGAGGGTTTCAACACCATGACCGTAATATTCGACAATCCTGCCGATACCGCCTTTTACCGTATGCCGCCTGAGCATTTCGAGGATTACATCCTTACCGGAAACCCAGGGTGAAAGTCTTCCTGTTAATCGTACACCCAATATTTTCGGTACCGGTAAATGGAATGGTTCTCCCAAAAGGGCAAGGGCAACGTCTAAACCACCCGCCCCGATAGCGATCATGCCCAGCGCGCCGCCCATAGAGGTATGGCTGTCTGAACCTAAGAGTGTTTTGCCTGGGATACCAAATCGTTCCAGATGTACCTGATGAGATACGCCATTTCCTGGTGGTGAAAAGTAGATACCGAATCGCTGGGCAATGGATTGTAGGAAGCGATGGTCATCGGCATTTTTGTAATCGGTCTGGAGGAGGTTATGATCAACATAACTGGCAGAGAGTTCTGTCTTGATGCATTCCACATTCATGGATTCAAATTCCAGATAGGCCAACGTACCGGTGGCATCCTGGGTAAGGGTCTGGTCGATGCGGATACCAATTTCAGTGCCCACCTGCCACACACCCGATACCACATGTTCTTCAATAATTTTCTGCGCTAAAGATTTCTTCACTTTAGTATCTTACAAAAGGGATTTTGACAATTTTAGCAAAAATACATCTAATAAAAACAGAAATGGCTGGAAAGTCAAAACCGAAAAGATTAAACCACAAAGACCACGAAGGGCACGAAGAAAAAATCTGAAAATCAAAAACTTACTAAAAAAATGTTTTTACAGTCTTATACGATACAACATACTTCTTGATATTCCTGATTTCCTTAGATGCTATAGATTTTATAATCTTAGCATAAAATGAGCATAATACATCACAATATTTTTTTGATAGAGTATCTAAAATTTTCGTAACAATTTAGTTTTTTAAAAAAGTAGGGGCGAAGCATGTGTCAGTTTAGGTATAAACGCGTGTATGCCAATTTATCGCAAATGCTTCGCCCCTACACTGCGTGGCAGACATCGCTATTATTAGAATTTTAGTAACACTTTAGTTCTTTGAAAAATTAATAGCGAAAAAGAGCAAAAAAAGCTGGCGTCAGTTTGTCATTTGTGATATAAAAGGCTTCAGAGAAAAGCAAACTATTTATGAAGCCAATACTATTCCAATACCGTTCACGAAAACTGCATGCAGAAGATATAGCCTTTATCAAGGCACTCATTGACCATCATTTTCACAGAGGGCGGAGTTATATTTCCCGTGAACTCTGCAAGAGTTGGAACTGGATGCAGCCCAATGGCCAGATGAAAGAATACGCAGCGCGAGACCTCCTTCTGAGATTGGAAGAACAGGGATTTGTAACGCTCCCACCACGAAAACGACCGAAAAACAATCTGAAGCCGAAGATCTTTGATCAGATACCCCTTTTCGTCAAGAGAATACGGGAAGGCGCAATCACAGACAATCAAAGTAGTAAAAGGCCCTCAGGAGAGTTACCTCTGGGGTTATCTTCTTCATCACTACCACTACCTTGGTAATCCCAAACTTGTTGGTGAACATTAAAGTGGACGGGTTTGTCAAGACCATTTATTAATAATATTTAGATGCATTAATTCATCAACTACAGTGTGCAGAAGGGTAACGGAAGGAGCCCGTAGGGCGACTGGAGTTACCCTTCTGCACACTCCGCAATTTTTCTTTACCCTACCGTCACCTTTTCTTCATTCTTTCTTGCAAGGAATTCCAAAATGAACTTCATACGGTGTTTTATATTTCAGCGATTGGTGATACCTCCTATTGTTATAAAATAAAAAATACTCCGCCAAACCCTCACGTGCATCACGACAAATCTCATAGTCTTTTATGTAAACATCCTCGTACTTTACGCTCCTCCAAAGCCGTTCCGTAAAAATATTATCAAACGCTCTACCTCGACCATCCATACTAATTGCGATCTCTTTACTTAAAAGTATTCCCGTAAAATCTTCGCTCGTAAACTGGGAACCCTGATCACTATTAAATATCTCTGGACATCCCTTCTCTAAGGCTTCCTCCAACGCCTCTCTACAAAAAGATACTTCCATCGCATTGCTTATCCGCCACGACAATACATAACGACTATACCAATCTATTATCGCTACAAGGTACACAAATCCACGCCTAAGCCGTAGGTACGTTATATCGGTCGCCCACACTTGATTGGGATGTGTAATTTCCCTACCTCTTAGAAGATAGGGATATATCTTGTGACCTGGATGCCTCTTACTCAGGCTACCCTTCGGATATATCGCTCTCAAACCCATCTCTCTCATGCACCACTGTACCCGCTCTCTCCCTCCACAAATACCCTCACGCCTTAATGTCTCTTGTATCCGGCGGCTCCCATAAAAGGGATATTCCGTAAATATCTCATCTACCCGATGCATGAACCGTATTGTCTCGTCTGTCGCCGCTACTGGCTCATAGTACAAGTTCGACCTGTTAAGGCCTACCAGCTCACACTGCCTACGAATACTTAACCCCTTATTATCTAATTCTATCAACCCCCTTTTTTCTTTAACACTCAATCTGTGTAGATTTTTTTTTAAGCCATTCGTTCTCCACCTTCAATTGGCCTATTTGTCTATACAGTTCATCTATTACTTTCTCCTTATCTCCCAGCCTCTTCGCCTCCCTTCCCTGAAATATCCCCACTAATCCTTCTATCGCTCGTCTCCTCCACTTCGCTATTTGCGTCCTGTGTACCTCGTACTGCGATGACAACTCTGCTAGCGTCTTTTCC
>JAHFOW010000054.1 GCA_023261465.1 Planctomycetota bacterium | reverse complement strand
GCCGGATACCTGATGTATATCAGATTCATGGGGATATTTTACAATATTTTCGCGCAACACATCGAGTTCCGCTATTATTTCTGAAATCAATTGCGACAGCCGTTGCCGCTCTTCATCGCCCGGCAGTATAGAAAGACCCTCTTTTACTTTGAGAAGCATATCATGCAAGTCAATTTTCTTTGTCTTTGTTGCCATGGTCACATACCTTCAACCTTCCGTAAAAATTCATTCGTTACCTCCTGATATTGCGCAGAAACCCGCCTTGCATTCTCCTCGTCCACAAGAAACACGGGAACTGCCAGTGCAGAGGACTCTGTATAACCAGCGCCCCACGATATGTGATTCTCAAAGCACAGGTCGCCATAATTTCTGCAAAGCTCGTTCATTTTATCCTTATGGGTGCCCACAATACCCTGTCCAAAGATACGCACCATGGTAAACACGATTCCTTTGAGTGTAATATTGTTTGATTTTGTTCCCGTTAATTGACATTTGGTATTCATCATGGTATTTAATTCCCTGATTTTTCTCATCAGTATATTTATCCCGATGGTCGACATGTGATCGGGTATCGTGGTTATTACGTAGAAATCGCTTGCCGCAAGCGCATTTTGAGTAACCAGGTACAGATTGGGCGGACAATCGATAAGTATATAATCGTAGTTTTCTTTTATGGTATGAATAGCCCTCTTAAGGATATGACGCTGTTCTGCGTAAAAAAGGGCGTCTCTTATATCGCACGATGAATCAAAACCAAAGGCTTCTTTCGTTCTCTTGAACGTTTGCCTGATGATATGGAGTTGTTCCTGAAAAAAACCCGATTCTATTTTCCGCCATGTTTTTGCCGCTAAATCAATATCAACGCCCAGTAAATCAATGTCGGAGGGTATCAGGTCAATGTTTTTTACAGCGTCTTTCATAATTTTGCCATGTGCAAACAATTCAAGAGGAGACTTCCAGATAATATTATCAATCGGGTACGTATCGAAACTATCCTTTAGATACGATTCAAAGACCTTTGCAATGGTTCCATTATCCTTTTTGAATATCTCCCACCGTTCGGGCAAAACGCATGAAAAAGTCAAATTGGTTTGCGGGTCTGCATCAATGAGTAATACCTTTTTGTTATGAAAGAGAGCAAGGGCACAGCCAATGTGGTAGGTGGTGGTTGTTTTACCGACTCCGCCTTTGTAGTTAATGAATGAAATAACTTTTCCCATAATAAATACCCACTTATATTGTTAGTATGATTAGTTGTTATTTTAAGAACTACGGAAATTATTCCCACTCGTGCTTTTTATTCATAGTCATATAATACCCCGCCTGTAATGTTTGTTTTGAAATAATTGAAGACTTTATTGATAATCATGCCCAATAACTCACGATAGCAAAAATAAATATACCGGCTGCTATTAAAAAGACACCGGTTATCATCCGGTATTTGCGTGTTTCACTATTAGAAAGTACCATACTTATTTCCCATTCATTAATTTTAACCAATAGCTTATTGAGTTTAATCAACAGCTCATTGAGCTTAACCAAAGGCTTTGGAAATAAAATATATAATACACCACAAACCAATGATAAAACACCGGCAAATAGACAGAAAGAAGTGCCCAAATTGGCAACGTATGAAAGGCAATGAGACGACAAAACACACATTTTTATATTAAGTAAGGTTACACTATTTTCTCAATCGCTAAAGTCCTGGCGTTGTTGCATCGTCGCAGTCACTCCACAGGGAATACCCGTATGCGTATGGCTGTTCGTTTGACCTGGAGTATGCCCTCAATTTGTATGAATACGTCGTCTCTGAAGAAAGACCTGTATTGTTATAATTTATTGCCTTCCCCCCTACCATTGCTATACGTTTCCAGTAATTCACGGATGCACAGTCGCCGGTCATGCGCTGTATCTGAAATCCTGTTGCTTTCACAGACGTCCATGAAAGATTTATCTGACTTGATGAAAAGGCATCTGCGGCAAGAGCTGACGGGCGAAAGGGAACTACTGCGCTATTCGTTCCCGGTGAACAACCTGAATTGTTACATGCTGTAACATAATAACTGTAAGTTGTGGTCGAGGTATTGCCCGTTGCTGTGGTATCGTGGAAGATTGTAACATTCTCTCCTCTTTTAGCTAACAGTACCCATGCCCCTGTCCCGATTTTTCTGTAAACATGAAATTCCGTCTCATCGGTGGAGTTATCTGTCCACGAGAGGTTTACCTTGTTTTCGGAAATTGAAACTGCCTTCAGATTCGTGGGGGCATTAGGTGTGTCTGAAAGACCCGTCGTTGCCGCATTACAAAGCGAATAAGCAGAGTCACCACCCGCATTATAGGCTTTTACACGATAGGAATACCGCGTATGGGGGGATAAACCTGTGTCGGTATAGGTTCTTACATTTGCCTCAACAGTTGCAATATCCGACCAGTCACTACTGGAACTGCAAACCCCCATTTTTCTTTCGATCTTAAAACCCATCTCAGTACCAGACCTGTCTTGCCATGTGAGAATAATACCTGATGGTGATATTGCCTTTGCAGTAAGGGTTGTTGGAGAAGCAGGAGATGATGCTGTGGTTGTAAAGCCCCATGAATAATCTGCCGTCATGGCATTTCCCGCAAGGTCTTTTACACCTGTTGTGATAGTGGCAGTGTAAGAAGTAGAATAACTTAAACTTGACGAGGGGGTAAGTGTTGCGGTATTAGTTGTGCTATCGTAGCTTATAGTACCTGTAACACCCCCGCTCAGGGTAAAAGTATTTGTATCTATGGTAGTGGCATCCATGACCTCACTAAATGTGGCAGTAATGGTCGAATTTATTGGTACATCGGCAGTACCATCTGTCGGTATTGCTGAAACAACGGCAGGTGGTGTTATATCAGGCATAGCACCGGTGGTAAAACTCCATACATAGTCAGCGCTCATGGGATTTCCTGCCAGGTCTTTTATGCCTGTAGTAATCGTTGCCGTGTATGTGGTGGAATAACTTAAATTGGATGAGGGCGTGAACGTTGCCGTTTTGGCGGTATCATCGTAGCTGACCGTACCAGTCGCTCCATTACTTATGG
The DNA here is from genome assembly GCA_023261465.1 of Planctomycetota bacterium. Taxonomy (GTDB): domain Bacteria; phylum Planctomycetota; class Brocadiia; order Brocadiales; family Brocadiaceae; genus JAHFOW01. The sequence continues at coordinate 12,502 of JAHFOW010000054.1, read as the reverse complement.
TGAATGTAGAATCATTTATTGTGGACGCATCCATTGCCTCACTAAAAGTGGCAGAGACACTCGTGCTGATAGCCACGTTATTTTCGCCATCTAATGGATTTGTTGAAACTATTGCGGGTGGTGTAATATCGGGTGCTGGTGCGGTAGTAAAGCTCCATACAAAATCAGACGCCATAGGATTGCCCGCTAAATCTTTTACATCTTTGGTAACAGTTGCAGTATATGTAGCATCGTAATTTAAATTTGCCGAAGGCGCGAACGTTGCTGTTTGGGTGGTATCATCGTAGATGACCGTACCGGTCGCTCCATTACTTATGGTGAATGTAGAATCATTTATTGTGGAGGCATCCATTGCCTCGCTAAAGGTGGTTATAATAGATGCGTTTACTGGCACACCAGTCGCACCATCAATTGGATTTGTGGAAACGACTGTGGGTGGAATAGTATCGGCATTCGTGGCATACTTGAGGTCATAACTAAAATAACCGTCATAATAGCTGATGTGCACCTTGCCCAATGTATCCAACGCTATGGCGGTATACCGGCCTACATCTCCACTACTGTCCACCGTCGTCGTTACCCATGAGCCGGAACCATTCGTGGCGTACCTGAGGTCCCGGTTAGTATTATCAAAATAGCTGATATGCGCCTTGCCCAACGTATCTACCGCTATGGAGGTATACCAGCCCACATCTCCACTACTATCCACTGTCTTCGTTTCCCATGAGCCAGAGGTGTTTGTGGCGTATTTGAGGTCGCCATTGTGATAGTTAGAATAGCTGATGTACACCTTGCCCGATGTATCCACCGCTATGGAGGTATACCAGCCTACATATCCAATACTGTCCACTGTCGTCGTTACCCAGGGGCCGGAACTATTCGTGGCGTACTTAAGATCTCCGTTATAATCGTCAAAATAGCTGATGTGCGCCTTGCCCGACGTATCCACCGCTATAGAGGTATACAAGCCTACATCTCCACTGTCCACCGTCGTCATTTCCCATGAGCCGGAACTATTTGTGGCGTACTTAAGATCTCCGTTATAATCATCGTAATAGCTGATGTGCACCTTGCCCGACGTATCCACTGCTATAGAGGTATACAAGCCTACATCTCCACTGTCCACCGTTGTCGTTTCCCAGAGGCCGGAACCATTCGTGGCATACTTGAGGACGCCATTAGCAATATCGTAATAGCTTATGTGCACCTTGTCCGATGTATCCACCGCTATAGAGGTATATAAGCCTACATCTCCACTACTGTCCACTGTCGCCGTTACCCAGGAGCCAGAACCATTCGTGGCATACTTGAGGTCGCCGTTAGCAAAATCCAAATAGCTGATGTGCACCTTGCCCAATGTATCCACCGCTATGGAAGTATATAAGCCTACATCTCCACTACTGTCCACCGTTGTCGTTTCCCAGGAGTCGGAACCGTTCGTGGCATACCTGAGGTCGCCGTTAGTAAAATCAAAATAGCTGATGTGCACCTTGCCCAATGTATCCACCGCTATGGAGGTATATAAGCCTACATCTCCACTACTGTCCACCGTTGTCGTTTCCCAGACATCAGAACCGTTCGTGGCATACCTGAGGTCGCCGTTAGTAAAATCAGAATAGCTGATGTGCACTTTGCCCAATGTATCCACCGCTATGGAGGTATACCTGCCTACATAGCCGCTACTGTCCACCGTCGTCGTTTCCCAGGGGCCAGAACCATTCGTGGCATACTTGAGGACGCCGTTCCCCTGATAGCTGATGTGCACTTTGCCTGATGAGTCCACTGCTATGGAGGTAAACCTGCCTACATAGCCACTACTGTCCACTGTCTTCGTTTCCCAGGGACCGGAACCATTCGTGGCGTACCTGAGGTCGCCGTTAGTATAATCCAAATAGCTGATGTGCGCCTTGCCCGACGTGTCCACCGCTATAGAGGTATACCACCCTACATCTCCGCTACTGTCCACCGCTGTCGTTACCCAGACATCAGAATCATTCGTGGCATACTTGAGATCGCCGTTGGTATAATCCAAATAGCTGATGTGCGCCTTGCCTGACGTATCTATCGCTATAGAAGTATACCACCCTACATCTCCATTACTGTCCACCTCTGTCGTTACCCAGGAGCCGGAGACATTCGTGGCATACCTGAGATCGCCATTAGCAATATCATAATAGCTGATGTACACCTTACCCGATGTATCAAGTGCAATGGATGCATAAGCCCCGACCGCAGGTGACGAATCCACGGTCTCATAATTCCATATACTTCCATCATAATAGGCATAGTAAAGGTGATCCCCTCCATAGGCAATGTGGGGATGATTGCTGGCATCAACTACAATGGCCCTTGAGTAAAAATCAGTGAAATATTTTGGGGAATCCACTGCATCTATCTTCCATGTGTCTGCCGGGATATTTGCAGCATTACTTTTTCTCTCTGGTCTTTTTTTACGAAAGACATGATTGACCTGATCTTTTATCGCATCCCTCTCCCGGATAGGATTACGAAGCGCTTCACGCCATTGACGGGGATCTCCTATTCTTTTATTCATCATTCGATGAAATGGATCAATGTTAGAACTATAAGACTCGTTCATAGCCGGAAACAACTCCCTTAGGCGCTCGTATTCCAGTTTGTCCGCGGAAAGGCCGATGACATTATCAGCTACGATACGTTGGCTTTCGTCCCTATGCTTAGCATGTAGAATTCCGGGTAACAATACAAGCAGTAAAAGAACCGCCGGTATTGCAAAAACCTTGTTCCTTTTCACATTCTCTCCTTTTTTGGTGTAAGTACTTTAAGAATCTTGTTTTTGTATGTATATTTAACTATTTTCAAATCACTTCTATAGAGCTTGATTTATACAACTTATTTCCTGCAAACAGGCCGTTCCTACGGGACTGATAGCATAACGGCACACCATCATTTTGCCAAGATATCTATCCCCACAGAGCGCCCAATTTCTTTTTTGAGTTCCTTCACGCTTACGCCTCTATTTTCTTGTTGTGTTGGAATAATACTCATTGTTTTGGAGGTTTTGTTTCTTAATCCGGTAATCGTGTCAAGGCATTGCTCTGCCATATTTTCTGTGATTAATATAATCCGTACCGAAGAATCCCGGGTAACTTTCTTTAAGGCATTGATAGTCTCTTCTCTTGTTTTCACAGGCTCAATTTCAAGTCCTATGCTCTGATAGGGCAGGATATCGTCCTTCTCGCCAATAATTACAATCTTATATGACATAAGTTCCAATAAAATGTTAACAATCAAAAATTACATATCAATTGAGTTTTTTGAAAAATGCCTACGCCCCTGCCACGGAACATAAAAATAGTATGAGATTGCTTCGGACAAAACCCTCGCAATGACATTTTTACACTTATTCTCTTACAGGATATTCTTTCGGGAAATCGACATTAAGTTCGTTTTAATTGCAATCTATGCAGCGCTGTGTTCTGTGTACGTTTTTCGCAATCGTTCCTTCAAAAAGGTATTTTCAATGCTGTTTATTTTCCCGCCAATTATCAATTTTAAGTTAAACACCTCGGTAGTCAGTCCACAGAGGTATCCAAAGATCCGCTCTTGTCCAAAAGGGATGTATTTCACGGGACGTATCAGTTCTATCAAGTAATTGTCTGCTGCTACTTCATATTGAAAGGAGATTTTGGGAAATACGTTTGATACAAGCGTTTGAATAAAATTTGGATCAGGCAGTGTCGTATTGCCATACGCCCCCGCAAACAAGGTATTTCCCGATATACCCTCTTTATTTATAATTAATTTACGAAATATATGGTTGTTATCAAATCCTGCAAGAAAATATTGCTGCAGGAGGTTCATGTCGTGTTTTAAAGCTATCGCACGTTGTATTATCGCAAAACCCTTTGATACATAATACATTGTCAGGTATTTCCTTATAATTTCAGATTTTATCTTTTTACAAATGTCTTCAATATATCGCAAATAAGCTCCGTCAAGTATTAAATCAACAATATAAGGAATATTAAATCCCTTCTGCCTCCCATTTTCAATGGGGAATTTTGGAGACTCTTCGTTTTGCATGATTCCGGGAGAAGTATCTCTTTTTTGTGTGAGCTGCAAAACGGTATGCTTTATAAAAGATAGCGATGCATTAAATATTTCCGGCAAAGATGTTGTTTGCTCTTCCCCTCCGTCTTCCCCATTATCCTTAACCACCATCCGCCCTGTATTCTTATCAATACCTTTACCTGATAGTACTGCTTTAACATTCTTTTTCAGATTACAAATATCGCTCTTTATCAAAAAAAAGTCATAGATGATCGTATCGGGTGAATAAGACTGTATTTCACGTATATGGTGAAAATAATAATCGTTGAGCAGTTTTTCGAATTCATATAAGTGTTTCACCTGAGTAAAATATGCCTTCAGGGGGGAGGTGTTTAATGCCACAAGAATATCATGAAGACTATTACAGGATAGTAATTTATCAAAGAATACTCCGTTCAGGAGATGACCTTCCAGGATGTTAACCCGCCCTGATATATAATACCAGTTATTTTGATATATGCTCTTATCCATTTCTCAATCTCTTCTGTGCAATCTGCGGAATCTGTGATTTCTCCTTATAAACATAATATGTCACTTAACTCTGGAATGAGTTTTGGCCGAAGGTTTTTTACCATAGTTTCCAGGCTATAATCAATTTCATAGTTTCTTGTCTTTAGAATGAACCCGCCTTTGATACCGATTGTTTTCGTGCTTACGATAATTCTTATCTTTCTATCTTTATTTATATCATGAACAAAATCACCTGCTACCCTGTTTAAATCCCTCTCGTTGACAAATATCTGTCCCTCTAAATGTGAAGGTATGTTTCCCATCCATCTTTTTAACAATGATAAATAATCACTATCAGACAGCGATTGTATGTGATGGATTGCGCGCGCAAGGATATCGTCAATGAGACCATTTTTCATCTCAAGTATTTTCATTCGATAATCATTTTTTAGCGTGTTTATCGCCAGCTTCATTTCATCCTCAAGGCGTTTCTCGTCACCCTGCAACTTTTCCTGATATTGTTTTTCAAGGGAAAGCCTTGCTTTATGCACCTCTGCAAGAAATTGCTCCTCGGCCTTTTTAATAATCAGATCGGCCTCTTTTTGGGCATTTTCCAATATATAGTTTCTGATACGTTCAATTGACATATATTTACTGTGGGGGGCGCGGTATCTTGGCCCTACTGTTTGAATTCTTAATTTTATTTCAAAGGCCAATTAACGTTTTCAGTAATTGCTGAAGTATAAGACAATCCACCTTCTCTGGTTAGCCACGTGATTAACAAAATGGAAATTAACAGGGCTATAACGGCGTATGTCTCAACAAGGGCGGGAATGAGGATGGCCCGTCCGCCTTCTTCGGGCTGCTTTCCCGTCAGGTTGATTGCAGAGACGGCGGCTTTTGCCTGCGTAACTGCGGTTATATACTCAACGATACCCATACATATTGCGACGAGAAGGATAGCGCCGCCCACGGCTGGAGAAATATTTATCTTGCCACCGATAAGTCCTGTACGCAGCGCAATCATAATGGCACAGATAAAACCATAAAACCCCTGTGTGCCAGGCAACGCCATGAGTACAAGCATCTTGCCGAAGAGTTCTGGCTTTTCAGAGAGAATGCCTGCCGCCTGAGACGAGGCAATCCAGATACCCTTTGCGGAACCCAGGCAACTCACCGTAACAACGACAATAGCGCCGAGAATGATCCACCCTAACCCTGTTTGGACAAAATACAGTTTTAGTAATTCTATCATGATTTCTTACTCCCATCACTAAATTGAATACAAATACTCTACTAAAATAACCATGTTTGTTCCATCTGTCATTGCGAGCGAAGCGAAGCAATCTTGCCCACATTTTTAAATAATTCATTTTGTATCTTCTTCGACAACAGTTATTCTCTGATTACCAAAACCGTAAGGTTGAAATTTTGGAGCGCCGCCCTCGTAAAACCTTCCAAAAAATTCCAGAAATATCAATCGCGCCGGGTGGATAAAGGCGCTCAGGATGCTCATAACAAAGTTAAACAGGTGGCCGGTAACCAAGGCAATAACAAAAAAAACAGTACCAATGATTGTACCTGTTTTAAACAATACCGCAACGATATTAAACGACATGCCAACAATAGTCGTTGTAAGGCTCAGTGCGAGAATACGGGTATAGGAAAGGATGTCTCCTATAAAACTGGTAAACCCATACGTACCCACAATACCATAGAGACTAACAATTCCCGTAAATATTTTTGCAAAAATTCCCTTCTCATGACGTCCCTGAGTAGAAATCAATCCGGCAGCACCAATAATGGCCAGATACTTGCCCATACTTACAACATAACCAGGCATTTTAAAAAATATCGTCGAGGTCAGGATTAAAAATCCCGGCAATATAATAAGCCATAGGAACCCGTCACAAATGGCATTTATAATATTCTTCTTCCTTATTTCACCGTACATCCTGAGTACAATGCCATAAAATTGATTCAACACACCCAAGCCGATCACACATGCCAGCGCAATGACCGGCTTTGCAAGCGGATCTATTAAGGCAAGCCTTTCTTTTATTTTCAACAAAATATTACTTTCACCCAAGTAAACAGGATTATATAAATCCCCGGCCCAACCCCCCGTAAGAGCGCCAAAAACTATAGTACTTACGCCAGCGTAGAAAAAAATCTTTAAAAAATTCGCTAATGCCCCGGCATCCTTATACCTTCTTATCATCCATGCCGAAAATACCGTTAAAAAAAGACCGTAAAAAACGTCTCCAAAACAGAGTCCAAAAAATATGAGAAAAGATATCATTACAAATGGGGTGGGGTCAAAGGTAAAATAATTTGGCAGGCCAAACATATTAATGAATAACTGGGCGGGTTTAAAAAACCTGTTGAGCGTTATACAAACGGGCACCTTATCAGATGGAGAAGGCTCCTCGTAAAAAATTGATACATGGGAAAATTCTGTCTGGAGCAATGCATCGAGTTTGCCTTTATCCTTAACCTTTATATATCCACTCAGGATAAACACCCTTTTCGACATGGCGCACATGCGCTGTGCCTGCATCTTATTTCTCTCATTTTCCCAGTATCCCAGAAGTGTTTCCAGAGAACGGTATTTCTTCGATAGATCATAAAAATACTGTCGATACTGATCCCGTTCCTGAATCACCCTGGATAACTCGACATGTAATTCTTGCACACGGTCTTTTGCACTGACCGATAAGATGGGAAACGGTATTTCCTTAACATTGAATTTTGCAAATATTTTTAAGGCCGTTTCCTTATCGTTCTTTAAATATGCAAAGAGTATTTTCAACTCATTCTCTGCCCTTAATACAACCTGCCACGCGAGAACATCGTTCACCGGGAAGTCCTTCTGAAGCCTATTCCATTTGTCTGAAGACACACGGCAATACGTGAAGGAGACATTTCGCACATCTTTAATTCTTACTAATTCATCCGAAAGCGGCAAAAAATCTGCAAGCTTATTGATTTCCTCTTGCAGTTGTTTCTGTCTTTTTTGGAGGTTTGTGTATTTCTCATGTATACTCTGGCACTCCTTGTATACCGAGTCAATATGAATGGTTGAAAGCGCCAGATCCACTTCTTCACGGGTAACCCTCAAGGGAATGGAAAAGATGCCTTCTATAAAACCTTTCTTTCTCTGTACAAATGTTTTCAGGAGAGAAAATATCGTATTAAGCTTCTGAATATTCTTCTCAATGCCTTCCCTATCGGTAGGAAATCTCTGAATATTGAGAATCGTGGAACCATCGGGTTGAGTAGACGTGTCTATGATGTGTATACAATTCAAGTGATACAATCGGCTGAGAAACCACCGCGACTCCTGTACAGGAAGGAAGATGGTCACTTTGCTAAGTTTTTCGATTGCCATGTTAGCACTCGTACATGTGTTTTATCAAGCAATGAACGGCATCCTCAATCGTTTTGTTATCTACCGTGTTCAGTTTTTCTTTTAATGCCTCATACTCGTTTTTCAGACGCTCCACCTCCCCTTGCCGCGCATGAGCTTTTTTTATCCTCATCTCTTCCAGGTCTTGACGATACTTATTTTCAAGGGTTGTTTTTAGGGAATCAATCTCATTCGGTATGTTGGCAATAATTAGTTCGGCCTTTTGTCTGGCTTCATTTACGAGGTTATCTGCCTCAGCCTCGATTTGCAATACTTCTGAAATGAGATGGTTATTCATAATATTGATTTGATCTTATCCAAATTGTGGGAGAGACAAGGCAATGCCTTGTCTCTCCATGCGCGGAATCTTCAATTGGCTAAATAGTTACGTCAATTTACGATTTTACGAATTGATGCCTATGTTACGTTGAAATGTGTAACGTTTCAAGTAAAAATATTTGCTATTCGTGAGGTTGATACTTAAAATGTTTGAGCAACTTCTCACAATTTAATTGCATAGGAATTTCAAAAAAAGCGACTCCCCCTTAATCCCCCTCACTTAGGGGGACAACCATCTGTCCCCCTCTGGCGGGGGATGAAGGGGGTGGCCGTCTGTCTGAAATATGAATTTTAAAGTCGCCGAAGGCTTAATTAAAAAAAGGAGACCTTACATTCGTGGAAAATATACTTTATCGGGAATTAGGTTCATTCATTATAAAATACCTTGATATCGAACGATTACTGAGGGAAAACCCATCAGTAACAAGAGAAATGATCGATGCATTTCTCCATGTCAATTTCAATACGCCGGAAAAGCCTGTTGCTCCCTATCCACCGGATACTCATATTAGCAAGCGCAAAGAAGAAACATGCACCGAATTCATTATTCATACGGATGGCGCCTCACGGGGAAATCCCGGCAAAGCAGGAATTGGAGTCGCCATATACGACAAAAATTATCGTCCGGTTGACGAACTCTGCAAGTTTATCGGCGAGTCTACCAATAATGTCGCAGAATACCAGGCAATGATACTTGCGGCGCAAAAGGCCGTTGATTATCATGCAAAAAAAGTTACCTTTAAGACAGATAGTGAACTCCTGGTAAGACAATTGAATGGTATTTACCGGGTAAGGAATCCGGGTATTGTCTCTCTCTATACTGAACTTGTAACGCTCTTGAATAAGATTCCAGCATGGAAAATTCAGCATGTCCCCAGAGAGGAAAATGCTTGCGCTGACGCCCTTGCAAATAAGGGGATAGACGATGCATCATAGTCATACCCGTATAAATGAAGTGAATATTCCTGTGTACGAATTGTCCATGTAAGGACACACCAAAATATCAATTTAGATGGAGAGACGCAAAACCTTGCGCCTCTCCACCCAACATAAATTTCATAATTTTAAGATAGAAGGCAGGATAATTATGTCAAATAATAAAGAAAAACACCTGGTAATCATTGGGGGCGTGGCGGCAGGAATGAAGGCAGCCGCCAAGGCGCGCCGTGAATCATCCACTATGAAAATCACGGTTGTTACGGACGAACACTATATCTCCTATGCAGGCTGCGGTATGCCGTATTATATCGGAGACGTCATAAAAGATTCTAAAAAACTCGTCGTAAGAGAACCTGTCTATTTTAAAACTATGCTGAATATAAACGTCCTCACCCGACATCAGGCCATTGCAATTGATACCAGATTGAAACAGGTTAAAGTAAAAGACCTGGAAAGGGGAAATGATATTGTTTTTTCTTACGATAAACTGATCATCGCCACGGGCGCACAACCTATTGTCCCGCCATTACCCGGCGTCAATCTCGGCAACATCTTTACGCTGAGAACTATCACCGATACCTTAAAGATACGTACAGCTGTAGACTCCGGAAAGATCAAAAATGCAGTAATTGCAGGCGGTGGACTTATTGGACTGGAAATGGCCGAAAATCTTACCATAAGGAATATTAAGGTAACCGTTGTCGAACTCCTCGATCAAATCCTGCCGCCCCTGGACAAAGACATGTCAATGATTGTCCAAAACTATCTGGCCGGGAAAGGTGTGGAGATTATTACCTCAGACGGCGTGAAATCATTTGAGGGCGATGGTAATACCGTAACAAAGGTAATTACCGGCAAGCGGCAATTACCTGCTGATATGGTCATTCTCTCTATCGGCATCAGACCCAATACCAAACTGGCACAGGACGGAGGTATCGGAATTGGCGCCACGCGCGCTATCAAGGTCAATGAGCGGATGGAGACAAATGTCCCTGATGTCTATGCCATTGGCGATTGCGCAGAAAGTACCCATCTGGTAACCGGTAAACCTGCATGGATAGCACTAGGTTCTACCGCCGGAAAAATGGGGCGCGTCGCCGCCATTAACGCTACTGGCGGAAACGACACCTTTAAAGGCATCCTGGGAACCCTCATAGTAAAGATATTTGAGATGCATATTGGCAAGGTGGGACTGTCTGAGCGGGAGGCTATAAGAGAGGGATTTACTATAGAGTCCACGATTGTTCCTGCATCAGATAAGTCCCATTACTATCCGGGAGCAAAGGATATCCTGATAAAACTTATTGCCGACGTTGCGAGCAAGAAACTTCTGGGCGCTGAAATCATTGGAGAAGGCGTGGTTGATAAGCGTATTGATGTTATTGCAACGGCGCTGACCTTTAGCACAACCGTTGACCAGATATCAAAGCTTGACCTGGCTTACGCCCCGCCTTATTCTATGGCTATGGATGCAATTATTGTCGCTGCAAACGTTCTGAACAATAAATTACTGGGCAAAACGATTGGCATCCTCCCCAGGAAGGTTATGGAAAAACGTGAAGGGGGCGAGACTTTCGTGTTGCTTGACGTAAGGACCGATTTCGAGTACAAGAGCGGCCATATTAAGGGATGTCAGCATATCCCCCTTGATAAATTGGCGTCCCGTTTTAATGAACTTGACAACACAAAAGAGATTATTACCTACTGTAGGGCTGGACTACGCGCAGCACAGGCGTATCGCATCCTGACGAATGCTGGTTTTAATAACGTGAAATATATGGATGGCAGTATCTCTGCATGGAGTTATGGATTGGAGAAATAGTGATTTTCCCTTGAAAGAGGTTGAATAGATAAAATATAATGATATACTATAATTGTTCACGTTTACAGTTTAATAGCGTAGACAACCCCCTGAATCCCCCTTAGAAAAGGGGGCAAGGGGGTTGTAATTCTGCACTTATTTCGAGTTGGCTGAACTGTTACGATTTATTATCCGGTGTTTGATATTTCCGTAAAAACCAAATGTCGAATATCGAATATTTTTCTTATTATGGACAACGAAGCTGTCTTAGCATAATACTCTCAAATATTTAAGTAATAACTATCTATGGACAACACCAAAGACCAAAAAGAACAGGAAGAAATAAAAATTCGCAAGATGCTGAATGACTATGTTGCCCGTAGTTCATACAAATTAAACCCGGACACAAAAATTGTGGACAGGGTTGTAAAAGGGCTTGTGATGCGGAAGATTAAATTTGGACATGCTTACTGTCCATGTCGCCTGGTTATGGGAGATTTCGAGAAAGACAAAAAGATTATTTGTCCCTGCGACTACCATGAGGAAGAAATTGAACGAGACGGTGAATGCCATTGTAACCTTTTTGTAAGCGCCAATTACCAACCAAAAAATACAGAAGGAGAATAATTATGTCAGAGGATGTAGCAACAATTACTGATGCGAATTTTGATGCTGAGGTGTTAAAATCAAATATACCCGTTTTAGTAGATTTCTGGGCAACCTGGTGTGGACCCTGCCGACAATTAGCGCCAATTATTGAAGAATTAGCAAAGGAATATAAAGGAAAAATTAAAGTAGGGAAACTCGATACGGAGGAAAACAACGCAATCCCTGCGAAATTTGGCATTACTGCAATCCCAACGCTTATCGTCTTCAAAAATGGCCAGGCTGTAAACAAGATGATAGGTGCGAAATCGAAGAAAGACCTGAAAGCAACTTTAGATGCACAATTAAAGTAATCACACAGAATTCACCACAATCATCATGCCCTCATGCGGCACAGAGAAACTATGAAATCCATATTTTCATGTAGCCGCAGGCATGATCCCCCTCTATCCTTCAGGGCAAACAACTCCAGAGCAGGTTATTAATCTTTGTTCGCTAACCGAGTGGGCTATGTCCTTAAAAGTTGCCTCTGCCCATTCCAGTACTTTTTCTTCCCGCTCTTTGTCTTTTCTTTATACATATAGCATACGTATTTATTTCGGGTATTCAATGCCTAAACAAGGAAAAGGAAGGCGGTTTCGCTCGTAAGGGCTAACGAGGAAAATCAGCCGCCGCGTCTTTCACAGTTGGCTGGATTTAATTGTTATGGGTTTACCAAAATTTGTAAAACCAACTATCAATTCTTCAAGTGATTCTCCTTGAGTCTGATAATCTGAATATTCTTCAAGGTAACCCAGCCACGTATCGCCATCCTGCCAATATACATATTTTTTTCTTTTCATTTTAATTCTCCTATTTTTTTCACG
>JAHFOW010000053.1 GCA_023261465.1 Planctomycetota bacterium | reverse complement strand
GTAGGTTGGGTTGAGTAAAGCGAAACCCAACAATTTCTGGAATTTTGGCAGGTAATCGTTCACGCAGAGGCGCAAAGGAAAATACAAATGGGGATACGAATAAAGCAGTGTATACCGTTAGCATGTCTTTTTCTTAGTTTGATACCGTGCGTCCTTCCCGCCTTTTGCGAGAGGCTGAACTGTTACGGTTTCAGCCAAAACACCCTGGCTGGTTTTCTTCATTTATGACAACGTCTTTATTTTTTCCTGCCAAATGGGTTTATGTGCAACACCTAACAAACCGTCAATAGACAGATCTTCATCTATTAACGGCCAGTGGATTCCGTATCCAGAGGCACTGATCTCGAATGTTTCTCGTTCTTTTTTTGATGCCTTTTGCAGTCGTGTTGATATTTCAGATATTTTAAAAGTATGTTGTTTCTTATCAATTTTCATAGTTATCTTATCATCTGTAAATTTTATATCTTCCACTATGTGAAATTTCTGCATCATAATCTCCTCTTTTGGAATTCTTCCCATTCCCGAACAATATGCTCGAAATTTTCAAAAATTATTTTCCTAATAGTTCTTCTGTCTTTGTTATTCATATTGTAACTATACGCCTCGTCTATTTCAAAGTTTTCTTCATCAAACCAATATTTACATTCCTTATCTCCATTCTTACAGTGAACATGAATTGGCTCGCCTCCTTCATTCGCATAAAAGAAAACTCTCCATCCCATAATTTGTAAGATTGTTGGCATTGTTTGTTACTCCAAAAGAAAGGGTATAGGAAGAATTAGAAACAGACACTATTTATTTCTGCTTTTATTTCTTCGGCCTGCCTCATGGCAAGATACTTAATATTCTACCTACGTCATAAAATATATATCTTATGACGTAGCGCGTATCAAGCCGTAATCGGCATAATTACATTGAATACGTAAAGATATTTTCTATATAATGTTTGTAAATTTTGCCACCGGACGCGAAGAAATACCTGGTTTTGTAAGTTGTGTTGAGTAAAGCGAAGTCCAACAATTTCTGGATTTTTGCCAGGTAATCGTTCATGCAGAGGCGCAAAGGGCGCAACGGAAAATACAAAAGGGGTTCTGGAAGGATTAACGCTAGAACCCACAGGTTACGGCGGTCGTTTCGCCGCATCCTGTGGAGTGATTGGTTATGTGTTATTTTGTTATTGTTTCTACTATGGATATGTCTTTTTTTATCCACTCATTCACGATTGTCGCAACCTCGACGCCTTTTTTCTTTGAGAATTTTCTTAGCACTTCCATCATGTCCGGCTCGATATAAATAGGCAGATACAATTCTGCCGCTGGACGATAAAACTTACCTCTTTCACCTTTGGAGAAATCGTATTCTTTTTTCATTATAATAATGCACTTACTATTCCCAGTTATATTTCCTTTCTTGTCTTACACATAACGTCTAAGCCGTACTAATAGCCGTCTTATTTTACGGCTATTAGACATATAATACAACCCCATTTTTATCGACCTGGCAACCCGCTTGCTACTATCCGAGCCACAGGCGCCAGCGTTTCGCCACCCCTATCATAACCGCTTACTCTGGACTTGCCCGTTGAGTAGGTTGGGTTGAGTAAGGCTAAACTAACAACTTAAATTATTGGTAGCGTAGAATTATGGAGACCTTTAGCCAATTCGCAATTATAACCCTTTGTGATCAAAGGAGGCTATTATGTCAGGTCTCTCCTTTTCTACGCTACCAAATTATTTATGCCCTACTTTCACATCAAATTTAACTGCAGCACCTGCTCCACAATCATTATCGCCTTGAGAAATCATTGTTCGATTCCAGGGACATCACACCAAGTTGGCAGGTCAACCGTCCCAGTTGACCAAATCAAAAGCCACAAACGGATACAGGACAGGACAAGCGAGACGCTTGTCCTACCAACACCTCCTCAAAACCCGCTTAATTAAAATGAAATTCCTATGCAATTGAACCCGTAAAGGGAAAAATAATGCATGGGAAATTAAAGAGGTTTTGTTTACTTCATTATCAATCACTATAATTGATTTCTTAGTTTCTTTTCAGTCTCCTGTCTTTTTTGTTCTAATAGCTGGCTTTTTATTACCGGGTAGCTCTCCGCATCTTTAAGACGTTTAAAAGATGCTGGCAGATGGCTAAGGTTCTCCGAGGCATTATACTGGATTTCATGTATTGATGGGAGATGGTAACATATCTTACCGTCTTTTATACCCAGTACCAAAAGGGGCATTCCTTCATTTTTTTCACCCTCAAGCCCCATGACGTCTTTTATAATATTACCATAATCGTCCTTGGCCCGATATACCTGTTTCTTGCATGGGTAGGTAATCTTGTCTTCGCTGAATTTCATCCTGGGAATAGATTTTCCCTTATGTTCCTGCTCGACGAGTTTGTAAACCCCCCCAAGGGCGGGCGCATCTTTGGAGGTAACCATCTCGGTACCCACACCAAAGGAGTCTATGGGCGCCCCATTCCTCATCAGCTCATCAATTCGCTCTTCGTTTAAATCACCGCTGCCAACGATCCTGGCGTGGTGTAACCCTTCGCCATCTAATATTTTTCTCACTTCCCTACTAAGGTTTATTAAGTCTCCACTATCAATACGGACGCCCTTGAGTTTCTTGCCAATCATGGCAGCATGTTTTGCTCCAAGCAAGGTGTTGTAGGTATCAATGAGTAGTAGCGTGTTATCGGGAAATGTTTCGTGAAATTTGCAGAAAGAGTTAAGTTCATTTTCAAATGCCATAACCCAAGAGTGTGCAATTGTTCCAACGGCGGGTATTCCGAGCTTAAAAGCGGCGAATACATTTGAAGTGCCGTTGCATCCACCGAGGAAACATGCCCGTGCTGCAAGGACACCGGCCTGCGGGCCATGGGCGCGGCGGGTGCCAAAATCAATCACATCACGTCCCCGGGCAGCATATACTATCCTTGACGCCTTGGTTGCTATTGACGTCTGGAAGTTTATGGTTGAGAGTAAGTATGTCTCTACGATTTGTGCCTCTATAATGGGGGCTGTGACTCTGAGGAGCGGTTCACCTGCAAATGCAACGGTCCCTTCTGGCATTGCATAGAGAGTACCACTGAAGCTAAAATTCTTCAGATATTCAAAGAAATTGTTACTTACGTGGTGAAAGATCGGTAGGGTGCGTAAATAGTGAATTGATTCTGATGAAAATCGTACGTGTGTAAGATAGTGTAGTACTTGCTCCAGGCCTGCTACGATTAAGTAGGATCGGTTTTTAGGTAAAGTGCGGACAAATAATTCGAAGGTTGCGGTATCCTGCATCTCTTGCTCAAAATATCCGGCAGCCATCGTAAGCTGATAGAGGTCTGTGACAATGCCAAGCGCATCTTCTGGTAAAAATAGAGATTTGGGTTCGTTCAATGAGGATTTATAAATGAAAAGACATTCTTTATTTATTGTAACAATTTAGCTCTTTGAAAAAGCCATACATTTAAATAAATGTAATCCACACAAAAGAGAATACGTAGCGCGGGTGGTTTATCCCCCGCACAATACCGACCACAAGGGATCGGCGCTACCTTTTTCAAAGAGCTAAATTGCTACTATTTATTTTAATCTCCTGATAAAGACGTGGATTTCTCCACCATCTTCCTGAATCCCCAGGAGTTCATTTCCGGTAGTGCCGCACCACGAAGCAATGTCTTTTTTTATTCCTTCATCCGTTGCAATTACCTCGAGTACCTTACCTACTTCAATGTCTCTTATCTTGCCGGAAGTTTTAAAAATAGGCATAGGGCACATGAGTCCATAACAATCAAGGGTTTCGTCTGCCTTCATACTCAATTTTCATCCATTTTCATTTTATTTGAATGTTCAGGGATTTCCTGGCGCACCTACGCCGCAACCAAATCCCCTGATCAAAGGAAAACAACCCCCTAAGTCCCCCTTTTCTAAGGGGGATTTCAGAGTGTCTCCCTTAACAAAGGGCGTGAAAGGGGTTGTAAAAAAACTTACAAAATAAAGAAGTTTTTATACAGTAATACTATATTGGATATAGAGACGCAAGATATTGCGTCTCTACTTCTCTGTGTATTTCCCAAACTTAGTGTTCATGATGGTCATCGTGCGCGTGCTGTTTCTTTTTTTCAAGGCCTTTGCCGGTTGTTTTTTTGAGATAATCGTCTATTGCTGCCTCAATGGCCTCTTCCGCAAGCACGGAGCAATGCATCTTTGCCGGCGGTAAACCATCCAACGCCTCTGCAACTGCTTTATTTGTAATGCCTAGCGCTTCGTCAAGGGTCTTTCCCTTGAGCATTTCAGTAGAAATACTACTGGTAGCTATGGCAGCGCCACAACCGAATGTCTTGAATTTTACATCGACAATGACATTATCCTTAACCTTGATTGACATCTTCATAATGTCACCACATGCCGGGTTCCCCACTTCACCAACACCGCTGGCATCGGGAAGTTCACCTACATTACGGGGGTTTGCAAAATGGTCCATTACCTTTGCGCTATACTGCATAAAAAACTCCTCATTTCAAAATATTTCCTTTAATACAATCATTAAACCCTTCAAAGCGGGGGATTCGAGTGTTTCGTCTTTACAATATGTCTTGTACCGTTTATATGCTTCACCTTCGATGATGTACACTTCAATCTCCGCTTCTTCGGGAATTACTCTCCATTGATAAGCTCATAGCGCTTATCATCCGGGGTTTTCAGATAATCCTCGTATGTATGTTTTTTCTTTTCTACAATAACTGAAGGCATACCGCACCTCTAACTTTTACGAATTTTCTTTTTGTGTGTACATTTTACTTCTTCTGGCTGTACAAGGGCGACATCTGCCTGAGACGGTCAATAATAGGCGGCAGTTTTTCCAGGACGTAATTAATGTCATTTTCCGAATTGTTTATCCCCAGGCTAAAGAGTATGGTTCCCTGCGCGAGCGCCGCATCAACGCCCGTGGCCGTTATAACGTGAGACGCCTTGAGAGACCGGGACGTACATGCAGAACCACTGGAGATGGCAATACCCTGCATATCAAGAAAGAGCAAGATCGATTCTCCCTCAATAAACTCTATGCACAAACTCAGATTTCCCGGCAGGCGGTTTGTTGGATGGCCATTCACATATACATGAGAAATATTTTTCAAAATACCATCTTTTAGCCGGTCCCGCAAGGACTGCATCTTGTTTACACGTTGAGACATCTCCGATTGAGCGAGTTCTGAGGCCTTTCCTAATCCTACAATACCCATAATATTTTCCGTTCCAGCCCTGCGCCCACCCTCCTGTACACCACCTTCCATAAAAGGACGTATCCTGACGCCTTCCCGCACATAGAGCGCTCCGACTCCCGCTGGACCGCCAAATTGATTGGCTGATAAACTAAGCGCATCAATATTATTCTCCTTCACATCTACCGGAATGTTCCCCACTGCTGCAACTGCATCGGTATGGAAAATAATGTTTTTTTCTCTGGTAAGAGAACCGATTTCTTTCACCGGTTCAACCGTCCCAATCTCATTATTGGCGTACATTATTGAAACCATCGTTGTCGTAGGCTTGATGGCCTTTTTAACGTCATCCGGATTAATCATGCCGTATTTATCAACAGGAAGATACGTAACTTCATATCCAGATTTTTCCAATGATTTTAAAGGGTTGAGCACGGAAAAATGTTCAATCTGAGAAGTGACAATATGGTTTCCCTTCTTTTTGTGTGCGGGTAATATGCCCTTCAAGGCGAAATTATTGGCTTCCGTGCCGCCCGATGTAAAGATAATCTCGTTTGGCTTTGCATTGATAAGACCCGCCACCTGGCCCCTGGCCGTCTGAATAGCATCGCTCGTCATCCGTCCGAAGTGATGTAAATTGGAGGGGTTGCCAAAACCCTCCTTTAACAAGGGTATTATAGCCTCCGTTACTTTTGGATGCAGGGGCGTGCCGGAGGCGTTATCCATATATATTTTTTCCACGAAAAATTCCTCTCTTAAATAATTTATCTTATTTTTTCCAATTTTGCATATGCTAACATAAGATTCTTTGTACCGCCAACATTAAAGCTTACTTTTGCGCTTGCCTTTTCATTACTCCCCGACACCTCCAGTATCCTGCCGACGCCAAAAATGGGATGCCTGACGATGTCTCCACCCGCAAGGGACAAAAGATTGTTTTCTCCGCAGACGTCGTGGGAATCGGACACAACCGTTGTTGACCTGTACGATCGGGTATCATAGTCAGGTTTGAACATCGTTTCGCTATCAACCACTTTTTTCTTCGTATAGGTATTAAAAGAATAGCTACGGTTTGTCCGGTCTATTTTTTCAATGATTTTATGAGGAATTTCATCCAGAAACCTGGACGCCCTGGATGGGAGCGTCTGGCCATATCGCATGCGCCGTGTTGCATGAGAGAGAATAAGTTCCTTCATTGCCCGCGTGATCCCTACATAGCATAGTCTTCTTTCTTCCTCAAGTTCATCGTCTGAGTCGCGGGATTCTGTATGGGGCAATAACCCATCCTCCATTCCTGTGATAAAGACCGCGGGAAATTCCAACCCCTTTGCCGTATGCAAGGTCATGAGGGTCACCACTTCAACGTTGTCTTTTATATCGTCCGCATCGGAAACCAGGGCGACTTCTTCCAAAAATCCCTGCAAGGCGCCTTCGAATCCATTTGTATCGTATTCGTGAGCGGCATTGACCATCTCCTCCACATTGGCTATGCGGTCTTTTGATTCCTTATCGCCGGATTCGCGGAGAAACGCAAGGTAATTCGTTTTGTCAATGACCTGCCGGATAATATGCTCTACCGGCGATTTTGGCAATTGCTGTAAATGGACAATAAGGTCTGCGTATTTCCTGATTGCCTGGGCAGTCTTGCCTTGAATCTCAGGAATTTTATCCACCTGCTGTATTGTCTGAAAGAGGCTGATATTCTGCGCAACAGCCCAATCCTCTAACTTCTTCAAGGTCGTATTGCCTATGCCGCGCGTGGGTGTATTAATGGTACGTTCCAGGGCAACGGTGTCGTGAGGATTGATAGATAATCTCAGATACGCCAGGATATCTTTTATTTCTTTTCTCTGGTAGAACTCCACACCCCCAATAATTGTGTAGGGAATTCCCTGATTCCCCAGCGAAATTTCCAGGACGCGTGACTGGGCATTTGTACGGTAAAATATCGCGATATCAGAATATTTAAAACCTTTCTGAATGAGTCCCCGTATGATCTTTGTAATTTCATCTGCTTCTGCGCGCTCATCTTCACAGGCAACGACCTTTATCTTTTCGCCCAGCGTGTTTTCTGTCCACAATCCCTTTTGTTTGCGATATTTATTTTGCTGAATCACACTGGAGGCCGCATGGAGGATGTGTTTTGTTGAGCGATAGTTCTGCTCCAGGAGTACAACCCTCGCATCTGAGTAGTCCTTCTCAAAATCCATAATATTGCGAATATCGGCACCCCGCCAGCCGTAAATAGACTGGTCAGGATCGCCCGTTACACAAATATTTCTGTATTTATTCGCCAGAAGACGGGTAAGCGTGTACTGTGCGTAGTTTGTATCCTGGTATTCATCGATGAGAATAAACCTGAACTTGTCCTGATACATTTCCAATATATCGGCATGGTTCTTAAACAGGTCAATCGTCTTGATTAAAAGATCGTCAAAATCCAGGGCGTTTTCATTTTTCAGAAGCGTCTGATATTTCGAATAAACCTTAGCAACCATGAGATCGAAATACCCCGATGCTGTTGAGGCAAAGCTCTCCGGGTTGATGAGTTTATTTTTTGCATTGCTGATGCTTCCTGCAATTGAGCGGGGTTTCCACTGTGTCGTATCCAACTGAAGTTCCGCCATAATAGATTTAATTCTATTCTGCTGGTCGGCCGTATCGTAAATAGTAAAATCCCTGGTATATCCTATTCTATCTATTGTGCTTCTGAGGATGCGTGAGCACATCTTATGAAAGGTTGAAACCCAAAGTCCTTTATAGGGTGCAAATTCCTGGATGCGTTCATGCATCTCATCGGCCGCCTTATTGGTAAAGGTAATGGCCAGGATATTGTACGGATTTACGCCCTGGGACATCAGATAACCGATACGGCGGGTAATAACGCGGGTTTTCCCACTCCCTGCCCCCGCTACGATAAGGAGCGGTCCCCCGACATGGGTAATTGCCTCACGTTGTCTGTCTGTAACGTCATGGAGTAAAGATGAAATATTCATTCAAAATCTTTCTGCAAATAACAAGGTTTAAAATTATGGGTTCAGGTTGAAAACCTGAAGGTTTGAATATACACTGGCTATGCTTAATTTCCTTCTTTTCTGGCAATCAAACTTGCAATAGCCTTTTTGTTGTTCAAAACTAGTTCACGATAAAAAATAATCTTAAAATCCCGAAAAAGGTTTAAAAGTTCGTTTGGGTTGAGTAAATAAGCCTTATTCTTTGGTCCTTCAAACCCGCGATCCCCATGTTCAACGGTGTATGTCTCGCAGATAATCACTCCACCGGCTTTGAGCGCTTCTTTCATCCTGGGGATGAGACTACGTTGTAAATAATAAAAACATGCGATTACATCGTAGGTATCTTTTGGTAATGTATATGTCTCTAAGTCGGCCACAAAGGCATTAATCCTGACGTTATTTTCCTTTGCCAACTCCAGGGCTTTTTTGATCGCTACTTCGGAGATGTCACACCCATCAACCTCGAAGCCGTTTTTTGCCAGGAATAGAGCATTGCGTCCCTCTCCCATGGCAACATCAAATACCTTCCCCTTTGGCAGGATATCTATGTGCTCCCTTAAAAAATCAACAGGGTCTTTACCGAGAAGGCAAGCTTCAGTTTCATACTTCTTGTTCCACGTTATCCTATCCTGTTCACCTGCACGTATTGTTGGCATATCGTATCCCGAAAAAACATATATCATTATATACAAAAAAACAAGAGAAGAAGGAATATATTTTTTATACTTATTCATCGCGCATTATTTCTTTTGAGGAATGGAATCCTTCCGGAAAAATATTTAAGCAGCAAACCTGAAAAAAATTCTTATTATAAAATACTATAACACCTATTTTTCGTAATTGCTATTTTTTTTATTGACACAAGGAGATTGTTTAAATAATATTGTACCTTAACAATCATTTCTGTTTAATATTTAAAGGACTACTATGGAAACTGTAGAAAAACTAACAACCGTTTTAAGAAATCACGGGATGAAGATTACCCCGCAGCGGTTGATGATCTTTAAAGTACTGGAAAAAAATACTTCTCATCCATCGGCAGAAGAAGTCTACAATAAGGTAAAAAAGATTTATCCTGCCGTATCCTTCACCACTATTTATAAGACACTGGAAACTTTACGGGATATTGGAGAGATTAAAGAACTTATCATTGATGAGGACCGTAAACACTACGACCCCAACATCGATATCCATCATCATTATATTTGTAGTCATTGTAAAAAAATACTTGATATTTTTGAAGATTTTTCACCGCATGTAAAACTGCCCGATTCCCTCAAAAGTGATTATACGGTAACGGGCTTCCAGATATCCTTCCAGGGCGTATGTAAGGAATGCGCCTGAAGTTCACTTAATTTACTCCTATAACATACCGCACTGCACATTAATAACAAGGCGATAACTGTTTCTTTAATCCACATGGGTTGCGCCTTCGAGATGTTTCTGGATGATTTCATACGAGGCATAACACTTGCGTGCAAAACTGACATACCAGTAGCCGCCCTCCTTTTTTTTCGATAATATCTCAAACTTCACCTTGCACCGGTACAGGTGATCGGTCATGTGCTGGATGTTTTTCTCTTCCCGGAAGCGGAGGAGAAACCTTTCATCAATTACTTCCTTTCGCGCTGCTTTGGTAACGCTTTCATAGATTGGTTTTAATAATGCCTCACCGAGCTTTGCGAAGACTTCAGGCTCTAATGAATGCGTCTGTTCGTAAATAAACATTGCAGCGCGGATAATCCGGTGAGTAAAAAATTCGGACGACATCTCTGCCATCAAGGATGCAGTAACATGGATATCACGTAAACATGAGCCGAGTGTTACGTATTTCAAGGTTTTTTCAACAGGATTCACAGGCTTAATTACCATGCCTTCACATCCCGTCTCATCCAGCTCTTTTACAATCTTTTGTAAAGGCGCACTATCGGTAACGGAAAACCTTCCGAATCTTCTTACCGTTGGCATGCCATATTTATCAAAAATTTTATACCGTTCTTCGATGGGAATGCTGTGAGGTTTGTTCATCGTCATCAAATCGAATGCAAAAAAACGGACATCTTCTTTAACGTACGGCGGATGTTCAATATTGTAAGGATTATCAGGGCCTGCAAATTCACCGCAGACGATCAGGTTTAGATTTTCGCGAAAGATCTTTTTTACGTCCAGGAAATCTGCAATACGGTCGGTTGAAAACGGGCAGACATAAGCGCCGCGCGAGAATACAAGCACACGTCCCTGTATACAAGCAATCCTGACGTTATAACCATCCACCTTTTCTTCGACATAGAACGGTTGTGCATACGCATTGCGGATGCCGTTTTCCAGATGCATTATCCGGGCAATTCGTGGAAAATCAAAAAGAATGCCGTCACCGGTAACGATAGCCCCTTTATCAAGGGCACCTATTTTTTTTGTTACCCGGTAAAAACAGACTCCTTCAAATTCCTCCTGAACGACGTCATGCCTTTCAATCAATTCCTGCCACTGAACCTCAGAAATCCCCACATGCCTGACAATATCGTAAATCTGCATTATGTATCGACCTTTTCTCTAAAGTACCTTGAAAAATACAGCGATATTCTTGATTTTAAGGGTGATGTTACCTAATGCTACTCCCTGGTTTCAAGATAAAAACAGAAAAACCGCTGCTTATCCCTATCGCTTCTTAAACCATACTTCCGTGTATAACTCCTATATTTACACGAAGTTAAATTTCAGCGCATTTTGTTTTTCATGTTGACTTCAAAATGACATAATTTTATAATAAATTCCCATTTTGTTTATTCTTAGATAAAATCCCTTATTTAAAGGAAATAATGGATGTATATAATACTGGGTTGCGATGATATTGGATGCGCCTTAGCTCGCAATCTCAATAAGACAGGCGAGGATGTTGTCGTCGTCGATAACGATGAAGCTGTTATGGCTGGTTTGAAGGAATTGAATCTTCATACTATCCTTGCCGATATTAATACATTCGATTTTAGCTTATTACCGGTAAAAGATATTATCGCATTCATTATTTTAAAGAAAAACTCGCAGGAAATCATGGCGCTGGTACAACGTATAAAAAAAATAATTCCCAATACCTTTATATTATCAAGGGTAGTCAGCGAGCGTGAGGCTTTGGTATTACAAAAAAATGGGGTAGATTGTACGGTCCAAACAAATAAGATTATTACGAATGCCATTCTGACTGATCTGGAAACGGCAAAATTAAAACGGTCCGCTTTTCATCTGGTGAATGTTATTAAGGCGGCATATCATAAAGGATTAGCAATATTTTTACAGGACAATCCCGATCCGGATGCCCTTGCATCCGGTCTTGCGCTAAAACGTATTGCAGACGATTGTGGTATTAAATCCAGAATATATTATGGAGGACACATTGGCCATCAACAGAATAAAAGGTTGGTCGATTTGTTAAAAATAGAGCTTGTTCAGCTGAAAAACACCGAAGAATCCCGGAAGGTACTTGCCACTGTTGATAAAGTGGCGTTAATAGAAGCATCAATCCCTTCAAAAAATAACATACTCCACCCGAGTGTAATTCCCAATATTATCATTGATCATCATCAAACTGATTTCAATCTGGTTAAAGGCGAGTTTATAGAAATAATGCCCAAAATAGGCGCTGCGTCTACGATCATGACAAGGTATTTAAGATATTTAAATATCATACCCAGCCCGCCGCTTGCCACCGCGCTTCGATACGGAATCAGGGTTGATACGGGTGGATTTACCAGAAACACTACCCCCGAAGATATTGACGCGGCGGCATACCTCTCGCCCCTGGTTGATGCGCAACTTTTAAATCAGATTGAAAACCCGCCCATGAGTATGGAAACGCTGGATATTATCGGAAGGGCTATCTGTAACCGGGAGGTAAAAGGTTCGTACCTGGTATCATTCGTTGAATTTATAAATGACAGGGATGCGTTACCACAGGCGGCAGAATTGGCACTTCATACAGAAGGTATTTCTACCGTACTGGTTTTTGGGATTGATAAAGACAAGGTCCATTTGTCTGCCCGAAGTACCGATTCCAGCATTAACCTTGCATTACTTTTAGAAAAGGCATTTGGATTTATGAATGCAGGCGGGCATGCAATGATGGCCGCCGGAAGCATTAGCCTTGGCGTTTTGGGAAATACGAACGATAAAAAATCGTTGTTAAAGAGCGCCTCTAATCTTGTACGCAAAAAGTTTTTTACCGCTGCGGGTTTAGACATGGAAGAACACGAAATGCATAAGGAGCTAGAATTATTGACGAATAAATAGTATATTGAAAACGCTTGTAACATATAGTTTCATAAACAAGGAGAGAGATTATGGGAAAAGGTTTTTATGGTGTAGGTTTAATAAGTCTTACAATTTTTTTGAGTTCTTGTGTTTCCACTCAGACACAAGTAAAGGAAACGAGGCAACCTGAAACAAAAGTAGAAGTGGTGCAGCCTCCGGTAGTGGAGCCAGCTCAACCACAACCGCCTGAAGTAACGCCTGTTCCGGAAACGGTTGCTCCACCGGTAACTGAAGAAGTACAGCCACAACCAGAGGTAGTTCCGCCTGTAGCTCCGGGAGAGGCAACACCAGAAACAGCAGCCCCGGAAACTGTCGAACCACCAACGGAGGAAGCAGTCCCGGAGGAGGCCCCATCCGCAGAACATGAAGGGGCAGAAGAGGCCACACCTGAGGAGACTCCATCTACAGAAGCTGAACAACCGCCAGGGGAAGAGGCTACAGAATCAGTTCCAGAGGCAACAACAGTACCTCCGGTATCTGTACCAACTCCGGAAGTACTTCCGCCTGCAGTTCCGGAGGCAGTCACACCACCGGCAGTAGAAGAGCCAAAACCAGAAGCTGCGGTAACTCCTGAGGCAACAACAGTACCACCGGTATCTGTGCCAACTCCGGAAGCAGTACCTCCTATCGCTCCCGAGGCTGCCGCTCCAGCAGCTCCAGAGGCAGTTGTACCGCCAGCAGCAGAAAAGCAAAAACCAGAAGAGGCGGTTACTCCTGCTCAACCCCCGGAAGGAAAGGAAGCAAAGGGGGGTAGTTTACACAAGTGTGCTACATGCAATAAGGATGTTGGAGAAGGTCATATCTGCGGCCTTACAACCTATTGCCAGCAATGTAAGGAAGAGGTTGGTCCTGGTCACGTCTGTGATTTAACCTTCTTCTGCCATGATTGCAAAAAAGAAGTTGGCGATGGCCATATTTGTGGAGTAACGACATTTTGTCCGAAGTGTGAAGAAGAGGTTGGCGATGGACACATCTGCGATGTCACCTATTTCTGTTATGAATGCGAAAAGGAAGTCGGGGATGAGCACATCTGCGGCGTTACCCATTTTTGCCTTGCATGCAAGGCAGAGGTTGGAGAAGGCCATGAATGCGGAAAGACATTTTTCTGCTTTGATTGCGAAAAGGAAGTGCCCAAAGGTCACGTACACGAAGCAGCGCCAAAATAACTTTATCTTTTATAGAAAAGTTTATTGTTAGATATATAAAAGGCATGTTTATTCAGTTAAACATGCCTTTTATTTTTGTCATCTTTTTTTGAAGCAGGCAGATTTTTATCCATTAAATTTATTGTACCCGACATCTGATCCAGCATTTCCCTTTGCCCTTTAAGGGCGCTTGCCTTATTTGCTAATAATGCAAGCTCTGCCCTCGTAGATTCACTGCCTGCCTGTCTTTGTAGCTGTCCCTTTTGTATGGTTTGTTCAATTTGATGAGTAAGATCATAGCCAAGGTTTTTGAGTTGTTTTGAGTAGTGAGCGATGGTCTTGCGGAGTCTTGAAGTAATATCGTAACGTACCCTGCCACAGTTTCTGTTTATATCAGAAACAACCCGTTCCAGCATTTCATGTATAACCATCTTCCTGCTTATGGACCTGGGCAGAATAGCTCGGAGAATAGACTTAACCTCCTCATCGGTAGGGGCTGTATATTCCTGTATCATGTAATAAAAACTATTATCTTTTGTTAATTCAACCGAAAATTCAATGTGTTCTATCGGCACCTCAAAGAGTATTTCAGAGGCAGTCTTAAACTCGTTGATGATCGTATTGGAACGGTTGGTAAATCGGTTCATGGTCTCCTGTATCTTATTTGAAATTTCGCCCTCGGTATCCCTTCTAAATGTATCAAATCCCCGGGTGATTTCTTCTTTAATTATCTTTTGTATTTCATCTCTTAAAGTCGTTGGATGCATATCCGGATGATTGTCGCAAAAAGATTGTATGCATTTCTTTATCCTGGGAATCTCTTTTTCTTCAAGAACCCTCAGCATCTCTTCTACCTTTAAACACAGTTTGTCAGATTCACCACCGAGCAGATGCGCCATATCCTCTCTATCCTGTTTCAGATTTGCGACAAGCTTTTGAAAGGTGTTGATTTTATTTTCCAACTCTTCTTCAGAAGCTTCTAAGGTCTTTTTCTCCAAAGCCATCTGAGATAGTTTCTGTGAAATAATCCGCTTTGTTTTGGCTATAACGGTGTTTAAAACAATATTCCCTTTTTCCACAGAAAGAAAACTGCTTAATGCATCTTCCAAATTGAGAAGGCCACTCTTTGAAAGGAGGGTTGCATTGTTTGACGTCTTCGCCTTTATCGCTTCTCGTGCAGAAATAGGCCAGATTTCCTGTACGATAAACCCCATTTCCTCCAATACATGCTTGTTGAATGCCGAAATTTCATCAATTTCCCTGGATGTAAGATTATCAATCTTGTTTAAAACAAAGAATATTTTTTGCGTAGCACCCTTGATGGTATCAAGGAGTTCTTTTTCTACCTGTGAAATCGGGACATCAGCGCTCATCAGGAACAATGCGGCGTCCAGATGGTCCAGGAAATTATAGGTTGTTTCTGTATTATGAAGAAAGGTAGAGCCTACCCCGGGCGTATCTACCAGGAGCACTCCTTTTTCCAGGAAAGGGGATGGATATTCAATACATGCACACCTGACGCCACGAACGTTTTTTGGGTTTCCTTTCTCTGTTATATAATCCGAAAGCTCTTCTGGCGGAACGATTTTTTCACTCCCGTCTTCCATAAAGATATTACACCTGATATCATTGCCAAATTTCAGGATTGTTACGATGGATGTTAACGGTACCACAGAGGATGGCAGTATTTCCTTCCCAATGAGGCTATTGATAAGTGTCGTCTTTCCCCTTTTAAACTGTCCTAAGATTACAAGGTTAAAACAATTAGATAATAACTGTTCCCTGACCATAGGTAACCGATTGTCCGCGGCTCCTGTGTCTTCATTTATCAGTGTCTCAATATCTTCAATCGATGCAAGAATTTCTGTCTTGTGTTTTATAAACTCCTCTAACATGGAATAACACTCCCCCCTTCCTGATAGATATACGTGAAACAAAAAAACCCCTGTCTAAACTGTGGCTTCGACAGGGGTTTATTTAATAAAAAACTCCTATCGAAGCATACGTTCGATAGGAGTTATCAGCTAATAATAGCAGTTATGGCGAACTCCATCGCCTTATTTGTTTTGACAAGAATTATAACAAA
>JAHFOW010000052.1 GCA_023261465.1 Planctomycetota bacterium | reverse complement strand
AACCCGTTCGCTTAACACCGAAACATCCACGCCGGCCACATATACCTTCTGCCGGGGTTCAGACTCAATGGAACCGCCTTGAATAATTTCTGGTTGTGTGGGGTATTCAGCCGATTCTTTTTTCTCAAAATCCACAGGCTGACCGGTTTCCGGATCAATGATCTCCACCTTTTCTTCAGGATAGATATCATGATCTGTTAATTCCTCTTCGCCCTTAACTTCCTTGATCATGACCGGATAGCCGTCAAAGGCCGGATCAGCGAAAAGATCCGTCACATTGCGGAAGTCCATAATGGCAAAGAACGTCTTGTCATAATCTTCGTTAATACGAGTCCCGCGTCCTATGATCTGCTTGAACTCAGTCATTGACTTGATGTTTGAATCAAGCACAATCAATTTACAAGTCTGCGCGTCAACGCCGGTGGTCATCAATTTCGAAGTGGTAACAATAACCGGATAACGCTCTTCAGGATTTATAAAATTATCCACTTCGCGCTTGCCTTGCTCATCATCGCCGGTAATGCGCATGACATATTTATAGTTTTCCCGAACCAAGTCGGCGTTTTCGTTAGCGATAGCCTGCCTCATCCGTTCGGCATGCTCTATATCCACACAAAAAACTATCGTTTTATCGAATCGGTTTGTTTTTCGTAAGTATTCAGACACCTTTTTGGCTACAAGTTTTGTCCGCTCATCAATCACAAGGTTTTTATCAAAATCCCTGATGTTATAAATACGGTCGTCAACTTCATTGCCGTCTTTATCTTTCTTCCCAGCTTCCGGACGCCAGCCTTCAAGATCGGTATTGAATCCAACCCGAATGACTTTGTAGGGCGCCAGAAATCCATCCTCGATACCTTGCTTGAGCGTGTAAGTATAGATCGGATCACCGAAGTATTCTATATTGGATATTTCTTTTGTTTCTCGCGGCGTAGCGGTAAGGCCGATCTGAGTCGCAGAGCTGAAATACTCAAGGATTTTCCGCCATGCGCTGTCGGCATCTGCGCTCCCCCGATGGCACTCATCAACGATCACAAGATCAAAGAAATCTCTGCTGAACTCTTTGTAAGCATCCTTGTCTTCATTGTAGTTTGTTAACCCCTGATAAAGAGCAAGGTATATCTCAAATGCCTTATCGATCTTCTTCTTTTTTATGACCGTTATGCGGTCTTTGAAGTGCTTAAAATCATTGCGCCTGGTCTGATCAATAAGCACATTGCGATCAGCTAAAAAGAGAATTCGTTTTTTGCGTCCATTCTTCCAGAGGCGATAAATAATTTGGAAAGCGGTATATGTCTTTCCCGTTCCTGTAGCCATCACGAGAAGAATTCTATCATGCCC
Source organism: Planctomycetota bacterium (assembly GCA_023261465.1). Lineage (GTDB taxonomy): Bacteria > Planctomycetota > Brocadiia > Brocadiales > Brocadiaceae > JAHFOW01. Next base: position 14,452 of record JAHFOW010000052.1, on the reverse strand, counting down.
GCGGGCGATGGCTTCCACGGTTCGGTTAATGGCTATCTGCTGATAATAACGAGGCGCCCGTCCCGATCCGTCAAAAAAGTAATCAAAAGAGGCGATCTCTTCCTGTTCGGGCGTTTCAATCTTCTTATACCTTTTATACATCTTCCAAAGCTCAGCAGAAGAAGGGAAGGTGTCTAAAGACAATTCCTTCTCGATTTGATTAGAGAAACCAGAGCGATCGTGCAGAATAAAGCCATCACCGTTTGAACTGAACGCAACCGGAACATCAAGTATCTCTGCATAGCCTAACGCCTGCTGTAACCCGGCTCCGACGGAATGATTGTTGTCCTTTGCTTCAATAACAGCTATGGGAATATTCGGCTTAAGGTAGAGAACAAAATCGGCGCGCTTTCTTTCGCCCCGCGCGGTCTTGTTGCCTTTGACAAAAATACGACCGTCAGTAAAAAAGACTTCTTCCCTGATTTGCTTTTCAACATCCCATCCGGACTTAACCAGCGCAGGCAAGATGAACTGCGTGCATATATCTCGTTCTGATAAATCTTTTTTATTACTCATAGTACTCTATTATTATGTAATTTTTAATTATGTATAGGAATATCAAACCTTCTTTTGTTACCTTACACACCCCCAACCCCCTCTCAAGAGGGGATTAAAGAAGTCTTCTCCTGGGAATGGAGTTATGGAAGGGTATTAATCTTATTATATAAAAAGTTACCGTAAGGCCTAATTTATAATGCAGCCTGATTTAATTCCACGACTGGCCTTAATCTACAATTAAGAGTTATCCTTGTCAAGAAGCAAAAAAGCTTATATCCGTTTTACTTTAATTGCTTTATTTTCCCGTTTTTTTTGATATTCTCATTACTTATGAAAGTACTCGGAATTGAAACGTCGGGAAATATTGGTGAGGTTGCCATCTGTGAGGATAAACATGTTGTCATTGCCAAGGATTTTGGCGCTGGCATGCAACATAGTAAGGACTTGATTCCGGCTATAAAGGATATTTTTAAACAGGCTGACTGGGCTTTTGGGGATATAGACCTTGTCGCTGTTGATGTTGGACCCGGATCATACACGGGTCTGCGCATAGGGGTGGTATGCGCAAAGACGCTCGCTTATGCATTAAACAAGCCGGTTATTGACGTTCCTCTTTTTGACATCCTTGCTGAAAGTTATCCCCTTGACACTACCCCTATCTGTCCTGTCCTTAATGCGAGGCGGAACAGTGTCTATGCTTGTATTTACACACAGGAAAATACACAGAGAAAAAGATTGTCTGAGTTTATGGTGATTCAACCCGAAAAACTTCTGACCATCCTCCCACGACCCGTCATTATTTTTGGAGACGGCATTTCACCGTATATTAATATATTCCAGCAAAAGGACATCTTTATCGATGCAGAAGAAAAGGCGATACCGAAGGCGAAATACGTTGCCATGTTAGGCGAAAGGCGGTACGAATCCGGACAGCGATGCGATTTAAACAAACTCCTTCCTCTCTATCTGCAACGCCTCGAAGCTGTTGAAAAAATAGAAATTAAAGCGAACATGTCATAGCGCAGCATAGCCGCAACCAATTTCACGGATCAAAGGGAAACAACCCCCTTCACCCCCTTTTTTAAGGGGGACACTCTAAAATCCCCCTTAGAAAAGGGGGACTTAGGGGGTTGTGAAAAACTTACAAAAAAAGAAGTTTTTATAGAATATTCCTATAACGCAGCAACGTCTCAGCTAAACCTCCTTTTCTAAGGCAAACTCTTCATCTTCTGTATTTCTTCTGTGCCTCCGGGTCTCTGTAACAAATTTTATTCATCAACTGCAAATGGATCATCTGTCATAGTTCCATGAAATTTTTCAGCATGGGTAAGGGCATCCTGTCGTTGCTGAAAAACATGAATGCGGTTGTCGTTGGTTTCATTGGTGATGAGTTCGCTTTCAACAAAATAGGCCATGTAGGAATCTATCTTATTGCCTCTTATTTCATCAGTTACTAATACATGGTCAACTGATTTGGCATTTTTTTTAAACCATTGTGTTGCGCAGTAGATGGAACAAAATTTTTGGGTAGATTTATCTTTAAGTACCATGTCAACTTCAAAAATAGGCGTGATTGCAGAACCCTCGAAGGCACATCGGGGGCTTTTCACATATTTTTGGTACATTACACCCATGAATGCAACGATTAAAATAATTATAAGACCTATCCAGAATTTTTTTGTCATGTCTAACTAAAGATCAAGTGAACAGTTACCATAATCAGAGAGGCCAACATACAAAAGGCGGAGAAGTTATTGACCTTTAAAATAAGTCTCTCCGTTACTGTTTGCGCCTCATCATGCTTACAAATAAGTCGCAGGATACCCATCCAGCCAATTGCAAAGGTACCCATAACGAATAAGCCAAGTATAATCGGCGCGTCGGGTACGGCGCCATTCCCCATAAAGCAATAGATACAATGGTGATAGGGAAGCTTCATAATTTTCGGGGCGAATATTTCGAAAAATGAGAAGATTACCACAGGGATATTAACAACCCCAATTGCCGCCCGACTATAAAGGATGATCTTTTTCAAGAATGGGGACAATGACTGCCACTTTTTTGAAAGAGTCATAAACAATAAGACAATAAGAATTATGTTTGTCACATAGTAGAGCACAAATAAAATCTTTTCAAAATGGCTTCCCAGGATAGCCTGTGGTATCATGGCTGAAGGTCGTAATGGCACATCAAAGAATGTAGCGCAACAGGAGACGGACATGAGCGGTTTCATGCGGAACACATACACAATATCCGTAATGCTATCGGTAAGAAGTACACCGCAGACAACGAGCAGGAGGTATAAAATCCGTTTTGCAAAGGGCGCGGCAGGAATAGATTTGTCCACGTAATAACACAAGAACCATCCACCCATAATAAAAAAAGCAATGGGTTTTATGATTTGTAAAAAGGTGACGGTTGAAGGCAGTATCTGGGTAACGCCGAACATGCACATCGCACCTGGCACTTCGGACACAAAACTCTGGAGCATGAAATAGAACCACGGCCAGGCGAGCATACGAATCGAAAGCGCCACACATGCCACAAGAAATATGAGATACCCCTTTTGTTCAAACTTGCTTTTTGTCTCTGTAGATATGTATTTTTGAAACCCATAAATCATCTTAAGGGTCGAATAAAACAAATAGACTCCCAGAGAAAGAGATACAAAGGAGACAAATAACATTATAAGGGTGTAAATATTTACAATCATAGTAATTTACCGTTTTTCAATGTATAAATTACATCGGCTACCTTTTCAAAACTTGCATCATGGGTTGCAACCAATATCGTTACACCCCGTGTTTTGAGTTCTCTTAAAATTTCCAGGATAAGCCCGCTCGTTTCTTCGTCAATATTCGATGTGGGTTCATCTGCAATGATGATTTCAGGATTATTTATCAGCGCCCGCGCGATGGCTACACGCTGCTGCTGTCCGCCGCTGAGTTCTTCAGGGGTGTGATCCAACCGGTCGCCAAGTCCTACCTTTTCTAAAAGTTCCCGTGCCCTTTCATACCTCCTTTTGGAATCAATGCCTAATGGAATAAGCGGATAGGAGACATTTTCCCAACCGGAGAGTCTGGGAATAAGATGAAAGTCCTGAAAGATAAAACCAATCTTCCCGCGCCTCAATCGTGAAAGGGCTATATCCGAAAATGCGGTAATATCCTCATCGTACATAAATACCCTGCCCTCTGTTGGCCTGTCCAGAGTGCCAACGACGTTGAGAAGGGTCGTTTTTCCTGAACCTGATGGACCGTTGAACACCACAAAGCTACTCCGGGGAATATTGAGATTAATATTCTGTATTGCGCGCACTTCATGGCGTACATGACTGCTGTAATATTTATAAAGGTTTTCAGTTCTTATCATATTCTGCTTTTAACACAAGTAGGGGCGAAGCATTTGCCAGTTTGGGTATGAACGCATTTATACCAATTTATCGCAAATGCTTCTCCCCTACACTAAAAAACATCTATTTCATTGATATAACCGGTGGTATGGTTGATGCCTTCCAGGAAGAATAAACACTACCCACCATGGTCAAAATAAAGGCAAAAAAGAAACTAAGAAAACAAGGTAAGGGCAGAAACCGGGCAGGTAAGGTAAACTGGGGAAGGAGTGATATTTCTGCAATGAAGAATTGCGCAAGAAATATGCCATTAAAAACCCTGACCCAGAGAATTGATACTATGATGGCAATGGTAGCGCCCAATAAGCTGATCAATACCTGTTCAAAGGAAATCAATTCCAGGACTTCCAGGGTATTCCACCCCGTTGCCTTCATAATACCAATTTCCTTTTTCCGCTCTGATAAACCAAACCCTGATGCAACCAGAATAGCAGGTATACCAAGGGCAAATGCCACAATATACAAGGCGCTAAAGACGCCCTCCTTGAGCATAAATCCTTTTTTAAAATACACCTCTACCATGTGTTTATCCTGTATTCTGTATGGCTCGTTTTGAAGTATATCATAAAGGTCTGTTGCAATTTCAGAATTATGACCGGGAAGAGTATAAATCTGCATATCAGTAGCAACATCCTGTTTGCCAAAAAGTTCCCCTGCATCTTTAAAGGACATAAAGATCATGGAAGCCCCCCAGATGCTGGAGTCTGAAGTAAAAATGCCGACAACGGTAAAAGTCTTTCGCTGCTGTCCCCGCATACTGAACTGGTCGCCGGCATGTAAATGAAAATGGTTCGCCAATTCATATCCCACAACCACTTCATTGGGATTTTCAAAAATGCGACCAGAGACACAGGAAATGGACTCCGGAATATCATCTTTTTTAATACCCACAATAACCGTTATTTTGTTTTGCAAAAATCCCCGACCAATAACACGGGGCACAACTTTCGTTACACCAAAGGTCTTTTTTATCTCATCCAGATATTTGAGTGGAATAGCCGCATTTCTGCCAAATTCATCAAAGGTCAGATAGAGGTCTGCGCCTTCTTCGACAGATATTTGCGATTGAGACCTGATACCTTCTGAAATAGCAATGGCAGTAATAAAAGGGGCAAGGATGGCAATAATACAAAGGCACACGACAATCGTCTTTGCCCTGTGTCGCAACAGATTTTCCGTTGCCAGGAGAAGTAAATTTATGTGTTTATTCATGATAAAGTTTGAAATCAACCCGAATGTTCGTAATGACAAATATTTTCTCTTATAACTCAGGATAGAGTAAATTACGCCTTCATTGTCTGTCTTTATTGATTTTTTATAATATCAATAGCAACCCCCATTTCCACATTACCCGCAATATAGGAAATTGTTCCTGTGTGGTCGGGACAGTAACAATAACCACCGGGAACAGGCCATTCAATACATGGGCATCGCGGATCAATCCGCGGGTCGAAGTTGATATAACACCACGTGGGTTTTGTGGTAGCTCCCAGCCCTAAACCATGCACTAATTGCTGAAGGTTTTTTTCGTTACTTTTCTGTATATTCCTTGCCTGGAAGGATTCTGCTGCCAAATAGCCCATTACAGTAACCGCGAGACCCGCAAGGATAGTTAAAAAAATAGCTTTTCTGTCCATCAATGCACTAAAAGAAAATGTATCATTGTTCGCCACGAATTTTACTGATAATATCGCGGAGCGATTGAATAGATTTTGCCGCATCGTCCAGCCTATCCTGCAAATCTATGACAGCCTCTTCAGTAACAAAGGCGCTGCTGCCATACCCCATCGTACTGACAGCATTGAGGATATCCATAGTGCTTACCACCCCCAATACCTTGCCCTTATCCTGAATAATAATCCTGTGAATCTTTTTATCATACATGATTTTCGCAAGACGGTCGATGGTGTCGTCCGCACGTGCAGTAATGACATTGGTTGTCATAATGTCCTTTACCAGGGTCTCCCCAAAATCCTTTGACTTTACTACTTTATCAAAATATTTCTTAAGCTTTCCATTCGTGTCATCGTAATACGATTTTTTACCCTGAGCGCTTCGCTTTTTGCCTGCTTTTTCTCCATGTTCAATAATATCGGTTTTTGAAACTACGCCCACAAGTTTCCCTGCTTTATCAATAACAGGAGCGCCATTAATCTTATTTTTGACGAGCACTTTTATAAATTCGCGGATGGACGTCTCCGGCTGCACACAAAACACCTTTTCCGCCATGAGATCCCTTGCTACAAAATTATACGTGGCCACGTTTTTCTCCTCTCAATATCGTTCGTTCAGGGGGTAAATTATTTCTTATTGCAACCTTAATACTACACTGAGTGTTCGAAATTACTTATGTTCTATTATCTTCTTTTTTACACAAATTATTCAAGAGATTATACGTTTTCTGAAAGGATTTATTTTCTTCAGGATGTTGGGAAAGATAACCGTTCAAAAACTGTAAAGCCTCATCGCAGCGCTTCATGGCCAGATAATTGTCCAGGAGCAGAATAACGGGCCGACTATCATGAGGATTGCACGTTAACGTTCGCCGGCAATATTTCAGTGACTCCTGATATTTCATATCATTATTTGCATTGCGGGCTTTATATAAATAAATCTCTGCGATAAGTTCTCTATCTTCCAGCACTTTTTTGTGTGGATTAGACTTATCTCCTTTCTTTACAATACCGTCACTATGGGTGTGTTCGAATTCATGCGTTTGGCCATTTGATTCCACCCTATTGTAAATATGCCCCGGTATGAAAATGTTTTTTACATCAATCCCATAATGTCTGCATATTACAGTAAAACGTATTGCATAAGAAAGGCAGTTTCCCACCTTGAGATTAAGCGTGTCTTTAAAATCGTAGCAGTCGCGGTATGCGCCATCATAAGCATTTTTTTGTAACCAGCCAAATATAATCAGTGCCTTGCTTATTGGGTCATTCGTCCTGTTGACTTCTGTTTCACCATCTATATGGGAAATGAGTTGGTCCACTTTTACAAGGTATGATTGCATCCTTTTTTCCGTATCAACGCCAGAAGCAATAAGACTTGCCTGCTCTAATGGCATATCGAGCCGTCCATCTTCTACATCTTGTATTAAAGACATTTCAAGGTAGCCGGCATATCTTCCGCTATCGAATTCGGCGTGTTGTGCTGAGGAACAACCCGCAAAGAGAATTATGAACAGAACAAGATATCTTACCGGTAGTGTAAAGTATTTCATGACCTATCCTATTTTAGACTTAATCTCTTCCAGGAGTTTTCCCTGGGAAAATGGTTTTTCAAGAAAGGCCAATGTGGGATCTATCTCAAATATCGATTTATACGCACGGGGAGAAAAACTGCTGGCAATAATAATAGGTGTATGAGCATACAGAGCGTCTGATTTCAATTGTTTCAGGAAGTCTTCGCCTTTCATCTGATCGAGTAACAAGTCAAGGATTATAAGATCTGGTTTCTCACCTTTTACCTTTTCAAATGCCTCTTCACCGTCAATAGCACGGATAATACTATATCCGGTTCCTTCAAGCATCGTCATGTAGAAAAAGAAAAAATCTTCTTCATCCTCAACGATGAGTATCTTTTTGCTCAACGCAGACCCCTTCTCTATTTAATTCCGCATACCCTAAGCTTAGCCTTGAAAGCCCGCCCCGGGACTCAAACCTGAAGGTTTGAGTTGCCTCTGTAATAAATTTGGCATTCGGCAACTGGTAGGAGTTGTCTCCTGACGGCGATGGACATGCCCACCGGCGAGCAAGCTCCGGTCGCCAACAGGAGTTGTCTCCTACCAAACACTTGGAAATTCCTTAACATTAAATTAGATTGCATAAGGCAACTACTCATGTAGCCGCATGGCTTTAGCCTGCGCAGACTGAAATCTGCGACTACCCGGTTTGAAATTCCTACACTTGAACCTATACAAAAAGCCCACTGCCATGTCATTGCGAAGGAGGAACGACTGAAGCAATCTCCTCTTCTCACGCATTTATCGGCGTCCTCGGCGGTGAACTATTACAATTTACACCACCGGCAAGGTAAACTTAAACGTAGAACCCTTTCCACGACCATCACTCTCAACCCAGAGATTACCTTTGTGCGCTTCGATGATATTCTTACAGATTGCAAGTCCAACGCCCGCGCCATCCGCCCTCGGCCGTTCCTGGAAGAATCTTTCAAATAATTTCCCATACTGTTCTTTGGGCAAACCAATACCAACACCGGTATCCCTCACGGCAAATTCAAAATATTTATCTTTTTGTTCGGCGTAAATATAAATTTCGCCTTTTTCCGTGTACTTTATAGCATTGTCTATCAAATTCGTAATCACACGCACAATTTCATCCTTATCTCCAACAAGAACGGGTAATCCGTCGGGAATATGACTTATCAGAGATAACCCTTTCTTTTCTGCAATGAGCCGCATCCCCGTAACCGTTTGTGTAATAAGTTCATTCATCCGGAGCCCCTCTTTTTTGAACACCAGACGGCCTGATTCCAGGACAGACAGTTCAAGGATACTCCCGATAGTCTTTCGCAATCTTTGTAAGCTATCATTGATAATATTGCCAAATTTTTCTTCTTTCGACCGGTCTATGTGTTCTTTTTTTACTTCTTTCGACCAGAGATCGAATGCCATCTGTACCTGCGCCACCGGCGATTTGAGTTCATGCGAAACATCGCGAATCATTTTATCTTTCATATGGTCAAGGGTCAGTAATTCTTTATATGCCTTTTCCAGATTCTTACTCTGCCTTTCGAGTTCCTGATTGATGAGTACCAGGTCTTTTGTCCTTTCTTCAACCGTTTTTTCAAGATTGGAGGTATATTCCCTGAGTTTTTGTGTTTTTTCTTCCAGGAAAGCGGCCATTTTATTGAAAGAATTCGATAACTCCCCTATTTCGTCACGGGAAATAATTTTTACCCTTTTGCTGTAATCTCCCTCTGAAATACTTTTTGTCACCTCGGTGAGATATAAAATAGGCTCAGATATTTTCTTTCCAAAAAAAAATGCAATAGAGATGACCGTAATTGTTACAACAAACAGGATCGGCGCCACAATTGCGTGAAGTTTTCTAACAGGGCCATAACCTTCATTTACATCTATCTCGGCAACAACACCCCAGTTAAGTTCGGGAATCCACCGCCAGAAGCCAAGCACCTGTGCACCACGGTAATCCGCATACCCCTCCTTATCATATCCGGTGGTTCCTTTTAGACACTCATCAACACTCCTGGTATATTTCCCTGTTTTGGGATTAACTACTTTGAGTTCGAGGGTTGTCCTTTGCTCTACAATCCCAAAGTCTTTCAAGTAACTCAAAAATTTTGATTCTGAAATCATATACCCGTCTTTATTAATCAAATATGTCTCACCTGTTTCTCCCAAATGAACACTTCTCATAAGTTTACTGATCTCCATCACATCTAACCGCAAACAGACAATCCCAATGATCTTGTGTTCGTAAATAACCGGGGTTGAAATATAAAGGGTAGGCAATCCCAGCTCCAGTTTTCCATATTCGTTTTCCAGGGGAATCACAGACGGTGTAATTGGTGAAACAAATGTGACTCCTCCCACTGCCTGCTTGAAGAATTCGTACCCCCCTACATTTGTAATCACCGTCCCTGTCGATGTCGTGATTTTTAAATCACCCTGACGATCACAGATGAAGATTTCTTTATAGCCATAAACCTCCCGCATAGTATTCAGATTATGGAGTAACCGATAGAAATTCTCACTCCCTTCGGACTTATAAATAACGCCGGGCACGTTAGGATTTTCACCAATTATCTTCGCATCGGCTTTTCTCTCTTCAATCCACCGAATAATAAGTTCCGATTGCTTATGCCCAACGCCTTTAAGATTTTGTATCAGCGCATCCTGCAACGCCTTGTTCTCCGTGGGATAAACGAATACCCTCATAATTAAAATAGGAAAGATGGAAAGCAGGATGGAGGAAATGATAATCTTTGTCCGTATGGATTTGTAAGAATGGGTATGAAACTTACGAAATATTTTAAGAAAAATACTTTCTTTACCTAAATACTTCTGAAGCAAATGATAGAATCTGGTAATCATGCAAGGCGAACAAATTCCATAAATCAGGCATTCGGCGACCGTAAGGCTATAAAAACAGTGGTAGAGACGCAAAATCTTGCGTTTTTATACCGACATTGAATTTCCTAAACATTTAGGGTAAACAATTGATATTTAGCATATTAAAGTTTTATATTTATCTGTGCAATCGGCGTAATCTGCGGTTTCAATCATCATCGTTCATCTACCGGAATTTGTCTTTCACAAACGATGGGATGTTTTTCATATATTGGTCAATCAATTCAACGGTAATTTCCGGCATCCCCTGTTTAGAGGCAAATTCTTCAATGGACTTCTTTGCCCTCCCCCTGACAAAAATGGGCGCTTTAGCCAACCTTTGTTCGGCTTCCACTGTCCACACAGGAGATGAGGATTCTTCTTTCCCTGACGTCTTATCCACCGCGTTCAAATATGCCTGAAATTTAGTAATGATACCATCATTCTTGACCGTGCGTTCATCTAAAAACGCCTTAATGTTATCGATAACTTCTTTTTTTCTTGCGTTCTTTAACTTTTCCTTTGCCTTATCCCACGCATCCATCCTGAGCTCATCAAAACCAATATTCTTAATACGCCTTGATGCAAGCTGCATGGATTCATCCCTTATTTCGGATAGGAATTTTGAGGTAATTTCTTTATACCTATGCTGTCGCGCCTTCTTTTGCATGAGTTTGAGGATGCCGGGGCGTACAAAGTCCGGCGCATGTTCAACCCGCTTCCGCGCCTCTTCTGTCCAGGGAATCTCATCATTATTTTCGGTCTGTGCTGGTGCTGACTGGTTTACTGTTTTATTTGTCATAACATCGTTTTCATTCTTCATAGGAAATGCCGTTCTCCTGTTTGACATCATTTCTTCACGCACAGCTTTCATGATGTCCCCTGTTATTTCACGATAATTTTTATTTGACGCATAGCGCTCCACGTTCTTAATGACCATACCCCTGCTGAATGAAGGAATTTGCTTTATAATACTTTTTGCATCGGGACTCCAGGACATGGTAAAATCCTCATCAACGCCAAAGGTTTCAGCGGGGGCCAATTGGATAGCCGTACTGCCATATTTCCCCGGCACATAATCACACCACGCATCCTCATCCATTTGATTTCCTGTATTTGCCAGCGCACGTGCGCGGCAGCCCTTACAAATGTACCTGAATTCACAAATGCCACATCTGCCATTCAGTTTTTCGTGCCGTAAGGTTTGAAAATCTGCAGTATTATTCCAGATTTCCACAAAACTTTTTTCCCTCACATTACCGGAAACATTCGGCATGTATGGGCACGGGGTCACATCTCCCTCAGGAGTAATCCTGCAATAGTGGGTAGCGGCAGGACAGCCGCCAGCATACGCACGAACGAGGGGAGAAGCAGCATCATGTTCATACACAATCCTTCGGTAATGCGGCGCACATTTAGCGCCTACCATCATTTTCCCATAATATTTATTTTGTATTTCATAGAGCTGATGCAATGCCTGATCATATTGCTGTGGCGTAATATCCGTTAATTCCTGACCTTTCCCGGTACACACGAGAAAGAAGAGATTGAATACCCTTGCGCCGAGATTATACGAAAACTCAATAATGTCAGAAATTTCGTGAAAATTTTCCCTGGTTACGGTCGTCTGTATCTGAAACTCGATGCCCTGCCGGCGGCATGCCTCAATACCATTAAGGGTATCATCCCAGGCGCCACGAAGACCCCTGAACTTATCATGTAATTCAGGCTTGACAGAGTCGAGGCTTATACCAATACCCGTTACGCCACTTTCTTTCAGTCTCTTTGCGATATCGTCATCAATCATATTTCCATTGGTGCCCACCACCACCATCATCCCTTTTTTTGAGGCATACGAGGCAAGGTCGTAGATGTCTTTTCTCAACAGGGGTTCTCCGCCGGTAAGGATCAGAAGTAAGTTAGGATTCAATTCGGCCATCTGGTCTATAAGCCGGAATCCCTGTTGTGTGGTGAGTTCCGTGGCAGACTGTTTCGTCAATGCATTGGTATCGAGGTAGCAATGACTGCATCGCAGGTTGCACCGGTAGGTTGTATTCCATGAAATTGCGTAGGGTTTAAAATTCATATTCTCATTTGCATAAAATTAGGCCTACGATGCCTTGAAGTTTTAGTTGTCTTATGGTAGGTGCCATCTCCTGACGGCGACTGGCAACTTAAAACGGCGTGCATGTACCCTGTCGCCAACAGGAGTTGACTCCTACCAGATACTTTGAAATTCCTCAACATCTCGGTAATGACTAAAGCCGCCAATACAAACAAATGGATATCAAACCCGGAGGTTTGAGTTACATAAAACATCGTTTCCAATGAGAAAATGATATAAAATTATGGCAGGAAACACAACACATTTGTTCCTCAAAATCACTGGAATACTTATTAATTTATACTAAACCATATATTTTGGGAGGATGGTGGAGGATGGATTAAGATATTGGTTCTTACATCGAATCTACAAACAACATTTTACAAATGGTAGATTCAATTCGCTTAAATAGTAGGAATATTCATTTTATTCGTGCGGTTTTTTATGATACCTGGTAGCCGCAGACTTCTGTCTGCGCAGGCTAAAGCCTGCGACTACTTAGCTCGAAATTTTCAACATTCATTTATACCGCTCCTAATTGGCGTTGCCGTTGAACGGATAGTGTGCTACCAATCCATCATTTAATGATGCGTATGCAGTATTTAAACTTATAAAAATCATAACAATAGCTATTATCAAAGTAATACACTTCTTCATTTGCTACTACCTCCTCTAAATAAGGTGGATTTATTTGTACTTTAAATTATCCTTAAATTTTTCTAGCTATCCTTATTTTCTAACCTTCAATACGCCGTGAAAGTTATCTTGCATTATTACTGTCAAACCAGACCATCCCTCTTTAAAAATACCCATTGCTTTCATGACCCTCTGGTGGATTTTCAGTCGGTTTGGCTGCTTGAGCCGTATAATCAAGATACCATGATGTTTCTCGCGCCGTTTCTGGGCAAAACCTTTATCTGTTGTAATGAAAAGTCTCCATCCCTCTGTACCATTTGCCATATATCTTCATCACTCATACCTTCATTGTGAGTGCCGCGAATATCCATAACATCGTGATTGAGCATACGTAGCTCTTTGACGGTCTTTGCAGGAATATTTTCGTCTACAAATATTTTCATACAATCACTTCATCAGGAGTAATTTGCTCTTCTGCGAGGGAAGCAGCATATTGAATGCATGCAAGAATATCAGTACGTTCAAGGGAAGGATACTCTTCGAGAAGTTCTTCAATAGTGTCACCATTTGCTAACATAGAAAGAATTTGATGCACAGGGATGCGCGTCCCTTTTATGCACGCCTGACCATGACAAATCTTTGGGTCAATTACTATCCGCTCTATCATAATTTTCTCTCCTTAACTTTTAATAAAAATGCCTTATTTTTCTAAAAACGTATTTTTTATACTATACAATCAAATTGCTAAGCTGCAAACATGAATTTTGTCAAGCAAATAGTGGATTCAATCTCTGATTGTGAAACTGTCAATGTATCGTTTCCCGTGTACTACAGTTCTCCGCTCATTTTCCTGTTTTTCACTGCGCCTTCGGCGTCCGCGGTTTACTTATCTATGTCATCTGTAAAATCTGTGGTTTCTCTCTAACTCCTACTCCTTTACCTTCACGGTCATTACCTTCTGTACCAGTTACAATGAAGGTTTCCTCAACGATGATAACCAATGAGAATATGGGATGCCCAATGTTGTGTATCTTTATTTTGTCCTCTGATATAGAGTTGTGCCTGACGTAATGCCTCTGCTTTTGTTTTATCTCCTTTTAGCCACACATCATAAAATTTAAGCGCCAGTGCTTGTGCATAGTAAGGGTCTACTTTATTCAACGTAGCAATGATTGATGTAGCGCCTGCACTCAAAAATGCCTGCCAAAATCCACCCACTTCACTCCCCAGTCGAACATTGAATTTTCCTGAATAGCAAGTATTCAAAAATATGGGTCTTCTCCTTATCGAGTGGGTAAAAATGAGGGTAAAAAGTCTTAGAACCCATGATTTGAGAGGATTTTTAGCTTGTTCCAGCATCTAAAAATGTGATATAAAACTGTATAAGGAAAAAACAATCACTGTATGATGCATATAAGTTCTGTAATTTTAAGCCACAGCGCAAGGGATCAGGTATCTTTGGGGATTCTAACGCCTTAGTAATTAAGCTGGTCCGGCAGGGGAAAAAACAGTATGCGGTGCCTGCAACAGGGTTCACCGAACTTTCTATGACTGCAAGGATAGGCAAGTTCGTGATCTTTCCTGCGGCAACAGGCGCGTGTACATCAAACTTGAGATTCGACGTGTTTTTTGTCTTAGTTGCAACAAGGTGAAGCAAGAGAAGCTG
>JAHFOW010000051.1 GCA_023261465.1 Planctomycetota bacterium | reverse complement strand
TAACAAGTTATTATACAGTTTCTGTCTTATAACAGAGCAAAATCATAAATGTCAACGAAAAAGCAGAAGAAACTTGACCTTCCTTGTTCGTGTAATATTAACACGGAAAAATGTAAGTATTACAAATTTTCAATTTTAAAACGCCTTTAACACAAGGCAAAAAACATTTATAAATACAATGCATATCAACACTTAAACATAATTCTATATTTCTGAGATATTTGGCACTCCTATTGATATAAAATATACGTAAAAGTTGTTAATCTGATTTTGAAAAAAGGTGTTTGCATGTTGGAAAAAAAAGAAAAGCATTATATAATGATAGTGTTCTTTGATTTAAAAGGAAAACAATGTGAAAAGGTAAACTAACCGTGAGGTTAGGGCACAAAGCCGTTGGTCTTCATTATTGAAGAAAGCATGGTTGCCACATTTGTTATCTGCCTTATGCAGGTAATAATTGATATTTCGATTATAAAATCAAAGATACTTCTATCGGCATATCGGCTTCCTCATTCAAAAACTTACATCACTATTTTACTTCTTGTGCATGTAAGCAAATTTGTAAAAAGTGCACCACGCTAAGCGCCTTCTCTTACACACAGAAACCTTAGTATTCAGCATTCATCTTTTTCAACAAAGACTTGCGTTATTTTCATTAATTTTATGAAAATTTTTCTCCCTCTGTATTGAGGAGGATATTATGAGGGCAGTGCAAAATTTAATGAGTTATTTACAAAATTTGATAATAATCAAGGAGGTTAATTATGGCAATGGTGAACAAGAGTATTTTCTTTGGATTCATGGGAATATTGGGGTTTGTTTCTATGGTGACTTTTGGTGGTTATGTATACGCCGATAATAATGTGCATAAATTGCATACCCTGAAACCATCAAATAAGGATACCGACCATGACGGTCTTACAGACAAGGAGGAACGTAAATTGGGGACTGATCCAAGAAGCGCAGACACCGACCATGACGGTCTCAGTGACGGGTTAGAAGTAAAAACCCTTAAAACAGACCCAAAAGATGTCGATTCAGATAACGACGATCTAAATGATGGCGACGAAGTTGTTAAAGGAACAGATCCGTTAGATTCTGATACAGATGATGATAATTTAACAGATGGAAAAGAACTTAAATTAGGGCTTAATCCATTAGATTCTGATACAGATGATGATGGTATACAGGATGGCGATGAAGATTCAGATCACGATGGTATAAATAATTCTGATGATAATAACGACGATAATAATAACGATGATAATGATGACGATAACCAACAATAACTGATACATCTATATTTTTGTTTAATGATATAGATGAATGTACCTCATTTTCAGAATAATTTATTTAATCAAACAAGATAAAATCCGATAGTTGTCTTGATATTAATTGTCCATCCCAACTTTAATAGCAGGGAAATAAAGTGTGTAACAGAGTTTCCCTGCTATTCCATTCCGTTGCCATTAGCATACTGGATACATACAATATTTTATTTTTCCAATGTGAAGAACCAGTCTTTTTATATTGAGAGCAATTTTTTAAAAAAATTCGTTATAATGATTCTGATTGTTCCTGAGACAATAATTCATAATAGCTATCTTGAGAGTCTTGAAAATGCCGGCAAAATAAAAGAATATAATAAAACCTTAAAAACACATATACTCAAGAGAAAAGCCTTGAAAGATGTAGGGGTATATGCTACTATTTTTCATACATAAATGTTCATAACAAAATTATGATATTACAAGATTGTGCTTTTTTTGAGACTTGCCTGCACAGCCAGGAGAGAAATCCTTTTTATGGGTAATGAATTTCAGGGAAATTTAATCGGTACGGGAAAGACCTTTGGTATCGTCGTAAGCCGGTTCAATAATTTTATCACAAAACGACTGCTGGACGGGGCCATTGACGCTCTTGTAAGGCATGGAGTAAAAGAAGAAGATATTGACATATTCTGGGTGCCAGGATCCTATGAGATACCCGCTGCAACACTGAAGGTTGCCCAGCGCGGCAAATATAATGCGGTCATTTGTCTGGGCACCGTCATACGTGGCGAAACTCCCCATTTCGATTATATTGCAAGCGAATCGGCCAAGGGTATTGCACAGGTTGGGTTATCTACCGGTGTTCCGACTATTTATGGAGTAATTACTACGGAAACCCTGGAACAAGCTATTAACAGGGCTGGCGCAAAGACCGGAAACAAAGGAGCGGAGGCTGCTTTATCAGCTTTAGAGATGACAAATCTTTTTGATCAGATACCATCAGGCGCAAAAACAGATACAGGACGTTAACCACTCTATTCCCCAAATTCTCATTCTCCCTGTTTCCAAAAAAGAAATTTTGAGATTCGGAAAGTTGTTTCATTCTTTTATTTTTAACTGCTCTTAATAAAAACTATATATTTCATGCGTAATAGAACGATTGCCCGCGAACTTGCCCTTCAAGCCCTCTACCAACTCGACCTCAGAAGCGACGGCATTGCTGAAGAAATCGACGCCTTCTGTAAAAAAAGCACTGACAAGCAGGATATCTATGAATTCACCATATCCCTTGTTCATGGTTGCCGGTCGCGCGTAAAGGAAATAGACGAAAAGATTTCTGTTGTTACAGAACACTGGGAATTACGCCGAATGGCTATTATTGATAAAAACATTCTCCGTCTGGGTGTCTACGAATTACTTTTTAGGGATGACATTCCCCCGAAGGTTTCCATTAACGAGGCTATTGAGCTTGCCAAAAAGTTCAGCACGAAAAATTCAGGCACATTTGTGAATGGAATTTTAGACAAAATTTATACCCAGTTTGGCAACGGGAAATTCAGGAGTTGTGAATATCCGTCTCTCACACAGAATGTATGCGAAATTGATTATGGGAATTCAGACCTCCACGTACACACAAACTATTCCGATGGTACGATGACTCCCGAGCAGGTTGTCGATGAAGCCATACGGCTTGGGGTTTCAACTATTTCCATCACCGACCACGATACGGTTGATGGTATCTCAATTGCGTGTCATTATGCACGCGGCAAGAATATTAATATCATACCTGGCATCGAGCTTTCAGCGTATCTTGAACCATCAGAAATTCATATCCTCGGATATTTTATTGATATTCATAATGAATCTTTACAAAAACTATTAAAGCAGGCTCATGAAGACCGGATCGAGCGGATTCACGCGATGGTGATAAAATTGAAAGGACTTAATGTCACCATAGACCCACAGGAGATCTTTGACCTTGCCGGGAAGGGTTCGCCGGGCCGAATGCACGTTGCTGAGATAATTTATAAACATAGGTATTGTAATACCATTATTGATGCATTTACCCGGTACATAGGCGATAATAGCCCTGCCTACGTACCGAAAAAAACCTTTAGCCCCCGGCAGGCGATTGAGTTAATTCGGGATGCACAGGGCGCCGCAGTGCTTGCCCATCCTGGATTAACGCAGAGAGACCATGTAATTGAAGAATTGGTGAGATACGGTCTTGCGGGGATAGAGATACATTATCCCACGCACACACCGTCCGCGATAGAGAAGTACATCAAAATAGCAAAGAAATACAATTTGACGGTTACGGGCGGTTCGGATTTTCACGGAGAAAGAAAAAACGATACCCCTATTGCTAAAATGACGGTACCGGATAGTCTGGTAAGGGAACTTAGACAAAAATGTCCATTGAATCAAAAGGACTTTTCCAAATTGTAATTTTAAATTGGCCATTCGGCGACTTAAAAAATGCGCATGCAGAGACGTAAATCTTGCGTCTCTCCAATATTAAAATTCCTATACATTAAAAATTAAGGAGAAGATAACAACCAGTGGGAAGTTCTTCAAAAATTGATAAAAACGATACCGGAAAACAATCATCAGATATTTCAAAAAAACAAAATAGTAAAAAGAAACATTCACGCCGTAGTTTTTGGCACAGGCTGAAAAATTTTACCTTTGAATCGCCTAAAAAGGTTGTAATGGATGGCGATACGGTAAAGCTTGTCCCTGTTACGCATGAACTGCCCGTTGTCAAAGAAATTACGCCTATTGCGGAACCGCCCGTTGCAGAAACGCCTGTTGCGTTATTGCCAGAAGTCCCCGTTGAAATCGAAGTTAAAATCGAGGAACCGATTGCAGTCCCGCAAGAAACGATTGTCGTTGAAGAACCGGTTATCGTTGAAAAGGCTGAAGAAAAACCCGTTGCGGCTGTAATAGAAGTCCCTGTAAGAGAAAAAGAGGCCGAAAAGCCGATTCCGGTTTTACCTGATGAAAAACTTAAAAAGGGACTGGAGAAGACACGCGGCCGTTTCTGGTCCCGTTTAAAAGGCTTCTTTTCTTTTAAAAGGAAGATTGACGAATCGGTACTGGAGGAATTGGAAGACATCCTGATCGCCGCTGATATTGGCGTAAAACCTGTGCACAAATTAATTCAGGAACTTCGTGAAGCATGGCAATCCAAGGCAATAACGGAGACCCCACAGATATATGATTTTATAAAAGACAGATTGAAAGAAGATTTAAGATTGTGGGACAGAGACCTCCATTATGCACCTGCTTCACCTACGGTTATCATGGTTGTTGGAGTAAACGGAGTTGGTAAAACCACATCCATTGCAAAGCTTGCATGTCACCTCATTCAGGACGGAAAATCAGTTCTGGTTGCCGCCGGGGACACGTTCAGGGCGGCGGCTGTTGACCAATTGGAGGTGTGGAGCAAACGGGTTGGCGCTGATATTGTAAAACATAAAACGGGTTCAGACCCCGCAGCGGTTGCGTTTGATGCCATAGAAGCCAGCATTGCAAGAGGTATTGACGTGTTAATCATCGATACTGCAGGCCGCCTCCATACTCATGAGAATCTTATGAACGAATTAATCAAGATTAAGAGGGTTATTGCCAAAAAAATTCCCGATGCTCCTCACGAAGTATTGATGGTACTCGACGCCACGACCGGACAGAATGCCATTTCACAGGCAAAAATGTTCAAACAGGCCGTTGATGTAACAGGGATATTTCTTGCAAAATTGGATGGCACGGCGAAAGGCGGAATTGTGTTAGGTATGCGCAATGAAATAAACATTCCGGTGAAATTTGTCGGATTGGGCGAAAAGCCGGAGGATATAGAACAATTTAATCCCGATGCATTTGTAAACGCATTATTTGACCAGGAAAGGGCCTTATAATGACGCCCAATATGGTTTTTTTTCAAGTCTTTCGGTTTGATCCAGAAAAAGATAAAGAACCGTATTTTCAGAAGTTTGAAGTTCCCTGTATCCGAAAGGATTTGACCATACTCGAAGGGCTATATTATATCCAGCAGCAGTTCGATGATTCGCTTGCCTTTCGGTCCTCATGCAGAGAGGCTGTTTGTGGTTCTTGCGCAGTGCATATTAATGGTAAATATCGCTTGTCCTGTAAAACTCTGGTTTCAAAACTCAATTCGGACATCATAACGATTCGCCCCCTTTCCCATATGGCTATTCTCAAGGATCTCTTTGTCGATATGAGCCCATTCTGGGAAAAATATGAATACATGAAACCCTATTTGATACCAGGAAAACCCTTCCCGGAAAAGGGGGAGCAAATCCAAAGCCCTGAAGAAAGGTCAAAGATCGACATACTGGTTGATTGTATTTTATGCGCCTGTTGCCATTCATCATGTCCAGTTACAGCCTCACACGAAAAGTATCTGGGACCAATGTCCTTTCTCAATCTGGACCGTTTTGTATCCGATACGCGTGATAATGCGCGGGAGGAACGTCTGGCTCTGGTGAATAACGAACATGGCGTATGGCGATGCCATACGGTTTTTAATTGTCAGGAAGTATGTCCTAAGGATTTGAATCCGAGCGGCTCAATCGCTCATTTGAAAAGGGAAATTATTAAAAACACTATTTCAAAGAAAGGATAATGTATGAAAGAAGAAAAAAAGGTTGTTGTCGTTGCACGCTCTGAAGGTATTGAAATTGTTGTGGAGGGCGAAGAAGATACCGATGATTATGAACTTTTACTATCAAAAAAACAGTCCATGCAACTTGCCATGGACATTTTGAATACCCTGTATAAGACCGGTATAAAGATGTAAACAGTAGAGGAACGTATTACAATACAATCTCCACGTATAGCCGTGAAAATTACCGAATGCCTAATTTGTATGTTTCAGAAATTTTATATAGTGCGAAGCGCCACTTCGCACTATATAAAAAAGTAGCTGAAAACCTGAGTTAAACCCTCTGTGAGCGTATACTTCAATACGATTTTACATGACCAATGCCCTTCCTGTTAATCAAAAAAAACGTATCTGTGTATTTTGCGGCTCCAGTCATGGCGCGCGTTCATCTTATAGAAATGCTGCACAACAACTCGGCAAGGCAATTACGTCTCATGGTATAGGGCTTGTCTACGGCGGGGGGAGCGTCGGTTTAATGGGTATTATTGCTGATGCCGTTTTGGAGGAACAGGGAGAAGTTATTGGCGTGCTTCCGCAGACCCTTTTTAATAAAGAGTTAGCCCACTCTGGGTTGACAGATCTTCGCATAGTATCGAGTATGCACGAACGAAAAGCGCTCATGGCTGAACTATCAGACGGCTTCATTGCAATGCCCGGAGGTTTTGGCACCTTTGAAGAGTTTTTTGAGGTTGTCACCTGGGCACAACTGGGACTCCATACAAAGCCAATTGGCATTCTGAATGTGGATGGTTATTTTGATTTGTTTTTTAAATTTATAGAGCATATACTACGGGAAGGTTTTATAAAACCAAAACACCAGCAGCTCATGATCACATCGCAAGACCCCAATGAACTCCTCTCATTGCTCATTCGCCACAAACCGGCCGGGCACATTCAGAAAGTTATCAACTGGAAAGAAACATAAAAAGCTACCGCAAAGGTCAATAGAATTGTCCTTATATAACACAAGGCATTGATTTCCGCATCTACGTCCCTGGTAATCTGAAATTCAATCTTTTTTGAAAGAGTTTAGGAACGATCTAAAATGTAGTCGTGTTTTAATTGTAATAAACCGGTTATCGATATTTCATGCTAAGCGCTTCTTTATCTTTTTCAATTTGCGACTTGAGGTCGTCTGCTGACTTAAATGGAATTTCATCCCGAATCTTAAAAAGGAATTGCACTTCGAGATCATATCCATAGAGGTTACCATGAAAATTAAGGATATGCACTTCGATTTCCAGCGTTTCGTCCTCACTGCTCAGCGGTTCTTTTTCAAATGTAGGCCGTAACCCAATATTGGTCAATGCCAGGTAGTCTCGCCCGGCTAATCGAACCTTTGTTCCGTAAACACCCCGGGGCGGTCTTACCTCATGATGTAAATTCAAATTTGCCGTAGGGTAACCTAACATTGTCCCTCTTCCAACCCTTTTCACCACCGTCCCAAGGATAGAAACAGGCCGACCAAGCATTCCCACTGCCTTTTCCAGATTGCCGCCCAAAATGGCCTTTCGAATAGCCGTACTGCTGATTACCTGACCACGATATATCACAGGCGGGCATTCATACACCGTATAACCGTACGTGTCTGACAGGGTCCGGACGAGCGTTATGTTTCCTTCCCGATTTTTCCCAAAATGGCAATTAAATCCGAGGATAACACATTTAACACCCAGCCAGGAAACTAATACCTGACGTATAAAATCCCCGGCACCCATCTGAGCAAGCTCCTGGTTGAAATTGAGGACAACAGAAATGTTTACTCCCAGGCGTTCAAACAACGACAATCGATGTTCTAAGGAAGTAATAAAGGAAGGCGGTCTATTTTCAAGGAGATTTTTGGGATGCCGGTCAAAGGTAATTATGACCGACACCCCATTTTCTTTCATGGCATGATGTCTGACACACTCAATTATCTTTTGATGGCCCTGGTGTACACCATCAAACATGCCAATGGTTGCAACGGGGTAATGAAGAGGTCTTATTAATTTCTTTATGCCATAAATTGTTTCCAAAGTATTTACTCAAAAAGCTTTTTACTGAAATCTGGTATATACCTCCACATGCTTGCCCAAATCATTCTGCCATTCAGTCATAAATGCCTCTTGTTTTTCATACGCATACCGCTTAGTCACATTTTCTTTGTCTTTTTCAAATGCCGCTTTATCAGCCTGTTTCTTCTCAACCAGGCTTATTATATAACACGCCTTTTCTCCTGCCGTCTCCATAGCAACTCCCCATTGGCCTGTTTTTAACTCAAATGCCTTCTTTGCCACATTGGGGCGGTCTTCTTTCAACGCTTCAATATATCTCGAGTCCTTATTAAATACTTTTGTCGGACGGTTAATATACCCTGTCTCACAGGCAGAAATATTCTTTTGCGGGTATTCAGCCTTAATAGACTTCATAACTTCATCGAAAGCAGATACGCTGGTAGCCCCGGCATACTTCTCCGCAATTTCTTTTGCCTTAAGCAATCCCTTTTCCACCTTAAGGTCATTCATAACCTCGTTTCGTATCTCTTCCAATGGTGGAGCAGCGGCAGGTTTCTTGTCAATTACCTGTAATATCAACTTGCCTTCTACAAAATCAAGGGGTGTGGATGGCTCAAACTTATCTCTGCCAAACGATACCTGTACAAGCTGACCCGATCCAGGAAATATCTCAGAAAGGTCATCTTCAGAAAGGAACTCACTCCCCGATTTTTTACCTTTTGGAATCTCATACAACAGTTTACATCTATTTGCAATGTCTTTAAAACTCGGCCTTTCTGCCTTATCCATCGTTTCGTAAATTTCCTCATCTGCCTTCGTTGTAAGTTCAGTAGTCTTTTCCTTTGCCTTTTGCCGTAAAAGCGTCTTCTGGATATCCACCTTTACCTCTGCAAATGGTTTATAGGTGACCACGGGTTTCTTTTCTTCCTTACTCTTTACGTCACCAGTGGTATTCTTCTCTTCTTTTGCGGGTTTTTTATCAGTTTGAGCAGCATCTTTCTGTGGTTTCTTTTCTTCCGGCTTTTGCTCGGCCGTAATCTTAAATTGTGCTTCTCTATTGTCCTCATAGTATTTCTTCATCTCTTCTTCTGAAACAGAAACCAGTTTTTCCATATCATCATACTTTGCTATCAAACACTCTACTTTTATCATTTCAGGATATTTATACCCGGGATTTCCAGATACAGGATTACGAGCTGTATTTTTATATTTTTCATAAAAATCACGAATTTCATCCTCTGTTACATTAACCAAATCCAGAAAATCCTTTGCCTTTAAGGTAAGAGCCTTGAATTTTACCTGTTCATTCTCCATTGAGTATCTCTTCCATAGTTCGTCAGAAGTCGTCTTTACCGAAGACCTCATCAAACCGTCAAGCTTCTCTACCAGGAGCGCTTCCTGCAAGGTTCGCGCAATCTGTTCCTGATTCAGCCTGAAATTGCTGCAAAGGAATTGCATGAGCATGTAACGGGTAATATTCTCCTGCCCGCCGAAGATTTGAAAACCAAGACGCTGGAGACCCTCTTCAAGTTCCTGATTGGTTACCACAAGCCCCATCTTTTTTGCCTCTTCTACAAGCATGAGCTGTTTCCAAACTAAAGAAACAACTGAATCTTTTGCCTGAGAAAAGAATAATCTTTGCCACCGGCTTACCATATCGGCAAATTCGTTCTGCGTAATCTTTCTTCCCAAAATCCTGCCGATAGGCTTCTTGGGGATTAATTCCATAGCAGAATAACTAATTCCCCATACAAACATGGCAAAGATCATCACAATATAAACTGTCTTTTGATGCCTTCTGAACCAAGAACTTGAAACCATAACCCCCTCTTCGTTGAATGTTTAGGAATTTCTAACCAGCCTGTGTTGAAACCTTCACGCTGTTCAGAATGAGCGAAGTAAAGAATCTATCTCACCATTCTTAAGATAATGCAAAATTTAAAATAAAAAGATATTTTATCCGTTATTTCGCAATTATCAACTGGTTTTTTACATTCTCTCCATTCAAGAAATAACTTGACACTCTTTATATCCTCTGCTTAAATCTTCTCTTTTGTTCAGACTTTACTTTAATCAAGGTTGTATCAAAATGGCAAAAGTTAAAAAAAATATGGTAATCGTGGAGTCCCCTGCCAAGGCAAAGACAATCGGCAAATTTCTCGGCACGTCGTATTTTGTCTGTTCGTCTATGGGGCATATCCGGGATCTGCCTCAGAAAAAACTATCGGTCGATGTGGAAAACAACTTCACCCCAGAATATAAAGTAATCCCCGGCAGAAAAAAGCTGGTTGAAGAATTATTAGATAATTCAAAAAAGGCCGACGCTATATATCTGGCTTCAGATCTTGACCGGGAAGGAGAAGCTATCGCCTGGCATCTATCGCAGGTGCTCGAATTGCCTGACAAAAAGGTGCGCCGGGTCACCTTTAATGAAATTACCAAGGATGCCATCCAGGAGGCATTTGCACACCCCAGCCCCATTAATATGGCCAAGGTCAATGCCCAGCAGGCACGGAGAATCCTCGACCGTCTCGTGGGATACCAGATAAGCCCCCTGTTGTGGAAGAAGATTGCAAAAGGACTCAGCGCTGGCCGTGTTCAATCTGTCGCCGTCCGGCTTATTGTCGAGCGGGAAAAAGAAATTAAGGCCTTCAGGTCCCAGGAATACTGGAAAATCACTGCTGAATTAAAGACCCTGTCTGATGATACCGCAGAAGCACCGGCAGAAACAAAAACGTTTAAAGCTATTTTGCAAAAATTCAATAATGAAAATATTGACATTAAAAACGAACAACAGGCAAAAGACATTGTTCAAGAGATACAAAAGGCCGAATTCATTGTAATCAATGTAAAAAAACAGGAGAAGCGAAATAATGCGCCTCCGCCTTTTACTACAAGCCTCATGCAACAGCAGGCATCCACCCGTTTACAATTCAGCACAAAAAAGACTATGACCGTTGCCCAGCAGCTTTACGAAGGTATTGATACCGGAAAGGAAGGTTCTGTTGGACTTATCACGTACATGAGAACAGATTCGTTCCATATTGCAGACCAGGCGCTGACATCCTGCCGAAAATTCATAGCAGATACATACGGCAAGAACTATCTGCCCGACAAACCCAATATACACGCATCAAATAAGAAAGGAACGCAGGGTGCGCATGAAGCCATCAGGCCTACGCATATTGAGTACACGCCTGAATTTCTGAAAGAGTCTTTAACAAAGGACCAATTCAAACTCTACGAGTTGATCTGGAATCGTTTTGTCGCATGCCAGATGAAACCAGCGCTCTACGCAGTTACCGACTCAGAAATTGCCGCGGAAACTTATGTTTTCAAAGCAAAAGGAAGGGAATTACTCTTTGACGGACACACCCGTATTTCAGGACAAGAGACCGAAAAGGAAGAACAAATTCTCCCGGCTCTGGTGAAAGACCAAAAACTCGAATTAATCGTTTTGGATCCTTCCCAGCACTTTACCCAGCCACCTCCGCGTTACAGCGAGGCATCCCTCGTTAAAACTCTGGAAAAGATGGGTATCGGAAGACCCAGTACGTATGCTTCGATCATCTCTACGATACAGGACCGTGGATACGTCAAACAGGAAAAGCGTGCATTTTATGCAACGGAATTGGGAACACTCGTTACGGAAAAACTCATTGACCATTTTCCAAAAATTATGGATGTAAAATTTACTTCACACATGGAAGATGAACTTGATAAAATAGAAGAAGAAAAAACAGAATGGTTGAATGTATTAAAGGAATTTTATAACCCTTTCAAGATCGATTTAGAAAAGGCACTAGGCGAGATGAAGAGCGTAAAAGGCACACCGGAAGAAAGCAAACAAGTTTGTACCATCTGCGGACAGCCCATGGTTGTCCGATGGGGAAAGCACGGCAAGTTTCTTGGATGTTCAGCATTTCCCAAATGCAAAAGCACGTTGCCTCTGGATGAAAAAGGCGAACCAGCGCAACCGGAAACCACCGACCAGAAGTGCGAGAAGTGTGGCAGCCCTATGGTAACAAAGACAGGCCGTCACGGAAAATTTCTGGCATGTTCCGCGTATCCCAATTGTAAAAACACAAAATCTCTTACGGGTGAAACAACCAAGGTAGAACCTACCAATGAAAAATGCGAAAAATGCGGCAGTCTCATGGTCATCCGGTTCAGTAAAAAAGGCCGCTTTATGGGATGCTCTGCATATCCAAAATGCAGGAACATCAAATCACTGCCTACCGGCGTAAAGTGCGCCAAAGAAGGTTGTGACGGAGAGTTGGTACAACGGCGTTCAAAAAAAGGCGGTATATTCTTTGGGTGCAGTAAATATCCTGACTGCGATTACATCACCAACGAACTGCCAACCCCTGAAAGTAGTAGTCCTTCAGACATAGGCAAAGAACAACAAAGTTGAATCAATAATGCAGTGCAACCGCACTTGTATTAACGGTTGATTATCCTTTTGGATGCTCAGAAAACAAACCATGCTTTGACCAGATGTTGGTATACCGGGTCATATAACAAATTGTGAACAAACGTTCCATCGATCTTCAAATAATCCTCTAATTCCTCTGTTTGTCCCAATTTCATAATTCGTCTATCGTCTGCCAATATCCGCCATAACATTGTAAAGATTATCATCAGGATGAAGGATGTTCCTGGTAAAAAAGACCATCGCACCAATTACCTCTTATAATGGGGAAGGCCATTGCCCCATGTATTCCTGGTTTTGACGCAATGTAGATCGGGGAAAATTAGTATCTGTCATAACATCCGTTATCCAAACTGGCTGGCCGTTCACCCAAACCCTCACAAATATTTTGTAAATCCCGGGCGCAGCATCATTGAGAGACGCTGATTCCGCCAGTATATTTGTCATGGCAAATTGTGTTTTCTGCCGTTTTTCCGCTGCTTACGTAAAGCAATTTCTTTATCTAATTCTGCCGTCTTTATTTCTAATTTCTCCGCAAGAATTTGACTGTAATTTTTAAAAAACTCTTCTTCTGTCAGAATGTTCTTTTTCGCCGATTGTTGAATCGTCTATGATAAGAAACAAAAGAATTTACTATACCTACTTCAACGTTACAAACCCTTTATTCTTTATAAAAATACTTACGGTCTTATTATCCTTTGCATACTCGTCCACGATTGTTAAAAATTCCAAAACCGAATGAACGTCTTTCGCCCCTACTTTTTTAATTAAATCACCCGGTTGTATACCGGCAAGATGTGCCGGGCTATTCAGTTCCACATCAACAACCAGAACACCCTTTTCCCCTTCATAACCCATGGAACGTGCAATATCCGGATTTAGATCATTGACAATCAATCCCAGAGAAACCTTTGTAGGCTCATCCAATTTCCGTATGGCAACATATGTCTTGCCCGAAAGGTCTTCAGGTTGACGTTCAACCAGGACATCAAGGTCATGTTCAGAACCATCGCGGAAAATCTTTACCATAACATTTGAATTGACCTTTGCTCGCCGAATAGCGTATTGGAGATCGGTGGTATTTCGTATCTTTTTACCACCGATCTCCAGGATAATATCTCCGGGCTGGATACCTGCTTTAGATGCCGGAGTGTCGCTCCATACCTCCAAAACAAAAGCCCCCTCACTCGCAGACAAACCAAAGCGATAGGCAATTTCTTTCTTGTCTCTCAATCCAAGCGTTGCAGCCAACTCATCATTGATATCATGGGTACCTACGCCCATATACCCCCTTACCACCATCCCTTCAGCCATAATATTTTCAACCGTCTCTTTTGCAATACTGGCTGAAATTGCAAATCCAACACCCTGAAAACCGCCAGACCTGGTCGCTATAGCCGTGTTTACACCAATCACCTCCCCCCTCAGATTCACCAGGGGTCCGCCACTGTTTCCCGGATTAATTGCTGCATCTGTCTGAAAAAAATCTTCGTACACAAAAGGAAGAACAAACGGTATGACATGAGTTCTCCCCCTGGCGCTGATAATACCCGTTGAAACCGTTTGCTGATATCCGAAAGGGCTGCCTACTGCAATTACCCAGTCGCCTACCTGCACTTCGTCAGAATTTCCAAATTCGACAGGTAAAAATTCACCACCTTCAATTTTAATAATCGCCAGATCTGTGTTTGGGTCAACTCCAACAATTTTAACATTCTTGTATTGTTCCCCGGTATACGTAACAACGGTCACTTCATTTTCAGAAAAACCGCTAATGACATGATTATTCGTTAAAATATACCCTCGTTCATCGACAATAATGCCCGAACCAAGGCCCTTTTTGGGGACATCTTCGGTATGATACTCACGCTCACGTTTTGGAGAAAAATTTTGCTGCGGTGGCGGCGGTTGTTTATTTTCAGGGCTGGATTTAGCAAGTTCCTTCTTTTCGGTATTTACACTTACAACTGAAGGCGTAATAAGCTGTGAAACCTTTCGAAATGTCTGAATCAGCGGATTGGTAACCTTTTCAAGCTCCAGGAGTTCTTTTTTTAATTTATCAACCTCTGCATTTTGACCTGCATAAGAATTACAGCAAGAGAGAAAAAAAAGAATAATAATCGCCGGAACGAAAATTACTTTTTTGCACATTTCATTTTTTTTCTTTGAGAATTTTTAACTTATAAAATAAATACCAACTACCTATAAAAATAATTATGTTTACAAAAAATGCTAAAATTACAACCTTTTTTGCCAGAATAGGATCATTTGTGCTGTAAACCCTGGCAACGGCGTAAAAGGTAATGTAAATAACCGAACAGTATGCGAAACCTATTCCAAAGATAAGAAACATTTTTTTGAGTGTGTTCATTTTAAATACGTGATGTTATTTTGCACATTAATTGAAATAATCTTCGCAGGTTAGGGAGTTGTTGATTGTCCGATATTTTCCTTCACTTTATCCTTTATATCCAACTTAAGCACTTCCAAACGATTAGATGACTCAACCATGGCCTTCTGGAGGTCGTCCATCCGTTTATTTATATCTTCTTCCAATGCCTTATGACTTGATTCCTGCTTATTCGTTCGTTCGTCCAAACTCTTTGCTAACGTTTCTACTTCATCAACCCTTTGTTCAACCTTTTTACCCTGGTTCCTTGCGCTATATACCTCATTATGCAAATCATTTCCATCATTCACGATCAAGGAAACAGACCTTGATAAATCATCGACCCTTTTTTCAAGGGTTTGAGTGGTTTTTGTGAGATCACTCATTTGACGGTCCATATCCGTTAATATCCTCTGTGAAGTCGTGCTGCATCCAAATAAAAACAGGATAACTACCCCTGTATAAATTATTCTATATCTTCTCATAACGAGCAATTATAATCCATGAACCAATAAACACAAAAAAAATTATAAAAATGGAACCTTTACTGAATAAAGGTTGTTTATAATAGCGTAATTGTTCTCCTTTTGGCAAGCTGATTTCCTCTTTCCTCCTTTTCTTTGGAAATCAGCTTGCCCCTTTTATGGAAAGATATCGGAAACGAAAAATTAATCACATTGCAAATCTGATATCTTATGTTATAATTGTGCCGAATATTACCGTGTTACATTGAGTCATTTCTGTATATCACATCTCAATCAAACTAATATATTAAGGGGGCGAAAGGATTCGACCGGGTAATTTGGGGTATAAGTGGCGTATTGAGGTTGTCAGGCGGCCTCATTAAAAACCTGGCAAAAAATTTAAATGCCGAACCAATGGCAATGGCTGCCTAACTAAGCAACCACGTTTCATAAGTCTTACCTGCGAGGTTTATGAAACGACACGCAGCAGGTTAGTCTGACTCCTTTGCTTGGTGGGAAGCGGGCGAAACACTAAACTGAGCTGGTCGCCAGAAATCCTGTCTATTGGAGGGCTGGATGATGAGACTGA
>JAHFOW010000207.1 GCA_023261465.1 Planctomycetota bacterium | reverse complement strand
GACAGAAATCGGATTGCCATTCAAAGTGACCTGCTTGGCGCTGCGGCATTAGGTTTAAAAAATGTATTGTGTCTTACCGGCGACCACCAGAAATTTGGAGACCACCCCATGGCAAAGGGCGTCTTTGACATAGACTCCATCCAGCTCATACAGATGGTAAAGATACTCCGTGATGAAAAGAAATTCCAGTCCGGTCAGGAATTGAAGGCGTCTGAACCCAGATTCTTTATCGGCGCAGCTGAAAATCCCTTTGCAGACCCCTTCAAATATCGCGCGGTGCGGCTTGCCAAAAAGGTCGTTGCCGGCGCCGATTTCATCCAGACACAGATTATTTACAATGTCAATAAATTCAAAGAGTGGATGAAGATGGTTACCGACATGGGACTCCACGAAAAGGTATTTATCCTGGCAGGGGTTGCCCCACTCAAGTCTACCGGTATGGCCAAACATATAAAGTATAACGTGCCTGGTATGGACGTGCCCGATGAGATTATGAACCGGATGACAGCCGCCTCTGCCGCGAAGAAAGGCAAAGAAGAGGGTATCAAGATATGCCTGGAGGTTATCGAACAGGTAAGAGAAGTAAAAGGCGTTGCCGGCGTCCATATCATGGCTGTCGAATGGGAAGAGGCCGTCCCTGAAATCGTCCAACAAGCCCGTTTACATCCCCGGCCTGTTTTGTAAATTTCTCGTCTGTAAACACCTGTATTAAAACATTTTTGCTGAGTAGTTACAAAAAATCTTTGATATTTTTGTTGGGGTGGAATTGTTTGCTTGACGAGAGTCTTCTAAGGAACAATCAAAAAACTTTTATATCGAACTGTTTTATTCCCGCATATTCTATAATTCAATGTCCACCATAAAGGCTCATTTTTTCCTCGTATTTCCTTTAAATTAATACACTTACAACAAATTGCTATTTAAACGTCCGGACAGCAGTGGTATGGCATATTAAATTGTCAACAGCATTTATTGGTGTTCCTCCTTGCAGAAATTCAATATGGGGCAGCCAGTAGCCAGCACAAGAAACAAAATAGAATTATCTATCAATCTTATTGATGTGTTTGGCCTGGTAGTGGTCAAAGTAAAAAGTATCTTTGAGTTCCTTGAAACAGTGTTCAATACCCCAACGAAGCAGATACTTGGTAATAACCATTTTGGCAGAGGCGTTGAGTTTGTTGGTAATACGGATGTGGTAGCTATTGTCGTCATCCTTATTTTTGTTTGTTATGGCCTGATTAAGGTTAATATGTAACCTGCAATCGAACTTCCAATCACGATCCATAGGGTATTCACTTTTTTGAATATAAATGTAACCGCAACACTCATGAGTGCGATTAGCCATGTCTGCCAGTTAACAAGGGTGGCGCGGGCAAGTTGGATTACCGCAACTGCCATTATTGCCACCGCTCCTACATTGACCGAATCGAGAAAGCAGGACACCCACTTTGAAGTCCTCATCTTCGGGATGAATGGATTCAACATTGCTACGAAGAAGAATGAAGGTAAAAACATACCAACAGTTGCAAGTATGGCGCCCTTTATTCCAATAATCTGATAGCCGACAAAAGTTACTGCACTTGAAACCGGTCCAGGGGTAAATTGTCCGACAGCAATGGCATCAACAAGTTGTTGTTGTGTAAGCCACCCTAAACGGTCAATGAGTTCGTCTTGAAGATAAGCAATTAACACATAACCACTGCCAAAAAGCACAGATCCAATTTTCAGAAATACCAGAAAGAGTTTAACCAGTGATACATTGCTAGCGATTTGCGCTGTAGAAAGGGCGGTGGCGGCAATCGCAGCCTTTGGATATCCTGGTTTTGCCGATAGAAGAAACGAGGGGAAAAAAGATGCTTTCGCTTTGTCTCTCTTTTGGCTGGATGAAAGCCAGAACATTCCAAGGAGTCCACCTGCAAGGAGAACAAGTACCTCACTCATATCAGCGAGAGAAGCAATCATTACCGATGCACCGATTATTCCCAACTGCCAGTTCTTCAAGGCCTTCTTGCCAAACTTGTAAACTGCATTAATGATAATAGCAAGTACCGCCGGCCTGATGCCATACCAAATTGGCTTGATATCCGGGATAGAACCGTATTGCAGGTAGAACCAGGCTATCGCCCCTGTTATTAATGTTGCCGGGATGATAAAACCGAGACCCGCAACAATCATACCCGGCCATCCTGCCCTGTGGTATCCACAGTGCATTGCCATCTCGGTTGAATTAGGACCAGGGATAAGATTGGTTGCGCCTATGAGGTCCAGAAAGTGTTCTCTGGTCATCCATTTCTTTTTACTAACAACCTCATTCTCCATCATGGCTATATGCGCGGCTGGCCCGCCAAATCCAATGATGCCGAGTTTAAAAAAAACACCGGCAAGTTCCTTCAGGTGTGTTAATAAATTTATTTTCTCTTTCACGCTAAGACTCCCGGTTATTGTCTTTTATACCTGTTCTTTTTGACACACAAGTATTTCTAATCATGTTGTAGCTCCAATGCTGTTACGGGACATTCATTTACACAGTTTGCACAGCCATCACACAGTTGTGGATAAGCTAAATAGGGGAACGTCATCATCTGCTCAGGTAATTTTTCAGCATTGTCTTTTGTATTGAGGTAAAGATTTGTTAGGTTTTTACCTTCTACACTTTTCGAGAAGTTAGTCCCCATCGCAATTGCATGCGGAGTACAAACATCCATACAAATTCCGCAGGAAATGCAACCCTTTGCATTCAATTTAAGTTTGAACATTTTTTACCTCAAAAATCCTTTAATACACTAAACCATATTCTGTTATCAAATTCATCCCGTCCGGTTATGGGAAATTCTACTCCCGGCATGAGCCAGAATCCGTGCCCAAGATTCCACCTGGCACCAGGAAGAATGCTTACCACCGTAGTATCAACGTTAGATCCTATATCTGAGCTTCCGTTGAATTCAACAAAAAATGTGAGATTTCCGAAGAATGGCGTGTCTTTTGGTGTAACAGTCTTGGTCAGGGCATCACCAAAGCCACTGTGATCGTTATCGCTCTTTGGGGATACCGACACAATAGTTGGTTTAACCTCTATTAAAAGTCTTCGGCTGACAGGCATTTCAAATTCAAACTCCCATTCGTGCTCGTCGAGATTACCGCTATCACCGTTATTGGTAAACGAGTAATTCATACGCACCTCACGCTCAAATACCGTGGCAGGAATCTTGAGGAGTCTGAAGCGAGGAGACTGGTCTGGTTCCTGCTCCGGCTCTTCCCATTGGCCAAATTTCCAACCTTCTGAGAAGAAGTTTGAAAGGGTAAGGTCTGGTTTTTTTCCCAGAGAGTTCTTCAGCCTGGAGAAGTGTGGAATGTAAACTGATGAAAAGAATAAAAGAGATAAAGAATTTACCATGAGCTAATGCAACCTTTCCATAATGCCTCTGGGACCAATTTTTTATTCTTTTTTGTTTCATCGAAATTCTCCTCCCATCACATGCTAATACTTTGATAATTATCTAGCGTACCAAAACAACCTCTAAATGTTTCACATTATCATCAATGTCGGTCTCCCCAGGAATCTTATCTTACAACACTTTTTCTTTCTCAACCTTTCTATAGATGCACATCGCTTTCATGGCCACAATTGTAACAATACTAAGTAATAAAGCAAAAGCTACGTAGAATGTTATTGTGGCAAGTTCAGGATTTGCATTAGAACGCCACGAGCGCATTGTCTCCCAGAAAGCTGTTGTTGCAATAGAATACTCATTGCCCGGAGCCTCCATTACTAAAACATATCCAATCGTATTAAGAAAAGCGCCTAACATGACCAAATAAGTGCTGATGCGGAAAGACTTGTTGATGTCTTCGGTATTTTTGAATATTTTTATCGAAAGTGAGGCTGCGAGGGCAACTGTTCCAAGTGGAACAAAGGGAAGGCCAATTTTTACGTCTGCCATCAAATCGAGATTTAAATTTAAGAAACCAAATAAAACTGAAATAAACAGTGTTCCGTCTCTTAAAATAATATAAACAATCCACCATAAGTCTGCCGCAACCCTTAAAGTAAAACGACTGATGATTCTGTCAAAATATGGTCTTCCAATGTGAAGAAGAAATGAAATAATTGAAAGAAGAATTCCAACATCACATATCGTTTGCGCAGTCCAGACTTCCAATGACTTGAAATTTGACATTTTTTTTAAGCCTCCATTATTTCGTTTATTAATTCTTGAATCTTATTTTTTGCTTCGTTCAGTGTTTTTTTACCTTTTTGTGTTGTTTTATAATACTTTCGCACCTTGCCGTTTACAACCTCCTGATACGATTGAAGAGATTTGTCCTTCTCCATTGAATGAAGAATCGGATAAAGTGTTCCCGGGCTAATATCATATCCATGTTTCTTTAGTTCTTCGATAAACCAAAGTCCATAAATAGGCTCTTTGGATGCATGATGCAGGATATGGATTTTAACAAATCCAAGGAAAAAGTTTCGGACTACTGAATCCATAAAATATTCCATTTTAATATTATCGTATAGCGTTATCGATATTAGATAATAACAAATATAAAAATATTGTCAAGTTCTTTTCCTTTTAGATAGTGTAATATTTTTATTGAATTATAATAAAGGAAATATTGTTTATTACAGGTTAGCAAATCCTAAGATGCTAAACGCCTTTGATATACTAAAAGAAATTCTCATAGAACAGATCAGAAAGGATGGAATCCTTGTCGACTCACTGGAAGGATAGATTCCAAAAAACTCTTGCCGAAGAAATCCTTTGCGTAGCAATAACTTAGGGGAATTTTGGATTTCACGTCTATGGCTACAGCTTTGCTCCTAATAAATCGAGTATCCTTTGCTGGTCTTCCTCTGGCTCACTCACCGTTCTGCACGGGATTCCTGCGACACTCAATACCTCCCGGCGAATACTCTTGAGCCGCTCCATAACATTCTCAAAC
>JAHFOW010000050.1 GCA_023261465.1 Planctomycetota bacterium | reverse complement strand
AAATACTATTTCTTTTTCCTGAGTTCATGAGTTCAAGATTTCTCTGTGACAAAGTATATGCAGCATCATTTCATAAATACGTTTTTAAATACATCGTTGAAAAAATTCATGGCTTATGTAAAGCCATATAAATGGTCAATTGCGGCGTCTACATGCTGTGGACTGCTGAAATACAATATTCCGTTAATCTTTCCGTGGATTTTTAAGGATGTCATAGATCGTTTATTATCGCATTCCCCGTACAACACCGCACAACTGAATTATAAAATGCTTGCCCTCGTAGTTGTTTATGTGTTCTGGGCGGTGGTTACCTATTTCCGGTCATATATCGCCGACAAAACCGGACAGCGGATTATCTTTGATCTGCGGCAAGAACTGTATGTACACCTTCAGCGCATGTCTTTCAGTTTCTACGAAAAGCGACAGGTAGGCTCCATTGCATCACGCCTGCTGGGGGATATTGCAGTTGCCCAAAATTTTGTGGGCGCTGCGTTTACCAATACCCTCATGGATGCCAGTTCCATCATCATGATTGCCCTTATCCTCTTCCACATGAACTGGCGTCTGGCGCTGGTTTCAATCTCCATTTTTCCTTTTTATGTCGTTTTGAATAAGTTCTTCAAGACCAGGATCAAAAAGATCAATGCCCTGTCACGGAAAAAGATGGAGGAAATATCCGGAAACGTGCACGAAAAACTGAGCGGCATTTCGATTATCCAGTCATACACGCGGGAAAAGACGGAAGAAAAACTCTTTTTTCAGGATAACCGTGAGTATTTATCCTATCAGATAGAAAATATCAAACATAATGCAACGGCTTTATCCGTAGTCGGTTTTTTGACATCCCTGGCCCCGATCCTTGTCGTCTGGTACGGGGCATTGCAGGTCATTCACGGCAATCTTACCGTTGGCGCTTTAACCGCATTTTATGCCTACCTGGGGATGTTCTACAACCCCCTGAACCGGCTCACTGAACTGAATATCCTTTTGGCAAATTCCCAGTCAGCCATGGAAAGGATATTTGAAGTCTTTGATACTTCTCCCGATATTGTGGATCGTCCATCTGCCAGGAATCTCCGGCCAATCACCGGCGATATCAACTTTTCCCATGTTTATTTTATGTACGACGTAACGCAAACTGTCCTGAAGGATATCAGTGTGCGCATACCAGCCGGTAGTTCCATAGCGCTGGTGGGGCCGAGCGGGGCCGGTAAATCCACCTTCGTCAAGCTTATCCCTCGGTTTTATGATGTTACATCGGGGAATATCGCTATTGACGGAACTGATATACGAGATTTCAAGCTCTGTTGCCTGAGAGGACAAATTGCCATTGTGCCTCAGGAACCCATTCTGTTTTCAGGGACAATTTATGAAAATATCCTGTTCGGCAACCCTGATGCTACCGAAGAGAAAGTCATGGCCGCTGCTATCTCTGCAAATGCACATGACTTTATTTGTAAACTGCCAAATAAGTATCGGTCTGAAATTGGGGAAGGCGGCATAAAACTTTCAGGAGGTCAGAGGCAGCGCATCACCCTGGCGCGCGCCTTCTTAAAAAACGCCCCCATCCTGATTTTAGACGAGGCAACATCTTCCCTGGATTCCGAGGCAGAAAATCTCATTCAGCAGGCAATGAAAAGACTGATGCAAGGCAGAACAACGATTATCATTGCTCACAGACTCTCCACCATCCAGTGTGCGGATATAATTATTGTATTTGATAACGGCGAAATTGTGGAAACCGGTAATCATCAGGAACTTTTGCAGTCGGAAGGGCTTTATCAAAAATTATACGAAGAACAATTTTACAAAAACAGGAGGTTACAATATGGATATTTATGAATATGCAATGCAAATGGAAAAAGATGGCGAGAATTATTACCGCGATCTGGCAAAAAAGATTTCAAACAAAGGGCTTCAAAATATCCTTGGCATGCTTGCAGATGCTGAGGTTGCCCATTTTGATATTTTGCAAAAAATAAAAAATAATAAAAAGGCACAGATGGCGGATACCTCTCTATTATCCGACGTAAAAAACATCTTTGTAAAGATGAAAGAAGAAGGGGATACCTCCGGCATTCAGACAACGCACATTGGATTATACAAAAAAGCGCAGGAAATCGAGAAAAAGAGCCAGAAATTCTATTTAGATAAGGCCGGGGAAGTAAACGAACCATCACACAAAGAGATATTTCTAAAAATAGCAGAGGAGGAAAAAAAGCATTATTTTATCCTGGAAAACATCATCGACTTCGTATCACGTCCACACACCTGGCTTGAAGACGCCGAATGGTATCATTTAGATGAATACTAATATGTAATGCTACAATGCCGCGTTCAATTCGGGAAATAAATATGACATGAGTTTTTTTACAATAGGACCTGCCACATCTGCGCCGTGTCCTGATGTGTGTTCGACGAGGACTGCAAAGCAATATTTCGGGGCGTCATAGGGCGCATAGCCGACAAACCAGGCGTGATTGTCTTTCTGCCGGTTTGTTTCAGCGGTTCCCGTTTTCCCGGCAACTTTATATACTGCCAATCCAGTCTCTTTGGCGGTTCCACGGGTAATTACATCCTGAAGCGCTGTCCGAAGGGTTTCCAGGGTAGACGGTTCTATAGATATTTTCTGCTTAGGGAATGTCTGGGATGTGTGAAGGGTATTTCCCTGATTATTGGTAACCTTTAAGACTACATGAGGCCGGACTAAGTCGCCTCCATTTGCTATGGCGGCATATACCCTGGCCAACTGAAGGGGTGTGGTAAGCAATGCGCCCTGGCCGATGGCAACATTCATGGCAGATGCAAGGGAGTTCATCTTTGGCAGATTTCCACTCCGTTCATAAGGGAGATCAATGCCCGTTTTTTCTCCAATACCAAACCTCTTTGCCCATGTATACAAAGAGTCTCCCCCGGTAACCTTTGCAGTTTCAAAAAAGAACACGTTGCATGAATAGGGGATCGCATCCTCTATAGTAACTGAGCCATGTCCGCTTTCTGACCAGCATTTTAAAATGGTATTTTTATAATTGATAAACCCGCGGCAATCAAAACTCGTCTGGGTACTGATGCTGTTGGTGTCCAGAGCTGCGGTTGCCGTGACAACTTTAAAAATAGACCCCGGCGGCAATGCGCCCTGTACCGCCCTGTTGAGAAAGGGTTTGAATGGATGTTTGACAAGCTTGTTGAAATCTTCATTGACGGTATTGGGATTAAAACGCGGGTAGCTGGCCATGGCGAGTATTTCGCCCGTCCAGGGATCCATGACCACAACAGTTCCACGGCTGGCGCCCAGCGATTTTTCCGCAGAAGACTGGATTTGGGCGTCTATGGTTAAATAGATGTCATTTCCCGAAACCGGAGGTCTTTCTACAATGACTTTTTCGACTTGTGGTTTTTTACTCGTGGTTTCTTCAAACCGCTTACCACGCAAACCACGCAATTCTTCTTCATAGCTTGCTTCAATGCCAGCCCGGCCGACGGAGTCATTTTTATCATAGCCGTCGTAGAGTAACGATACAGTCTCAGTCTCTGCACCGCCAGAATCAAGGATGTAATTGCTCCAATTATTGCTGGATTCCTTCCATTCGTTCTCGGTCAGATTACCCATATATCCAACGATATGCGCGGCCAATTCCCGTTCCGGATAAATTCTTTTTGGTCCGGGGATAATACGGACACCAGGAAAAATGTCGTGTTTTATTTCTATTTGAATGACCTTTTCCCATGCAACGTCAGAGGCAACAGGATGATAGTCTGTTTCTTCCCTGATGCGGGTTGCCCTGCCCGATTTTTGTTCAATGCCTTGTTTGAGTTTTTCCACGTTGTCGATAATCTGTTCAGCCCGCTCCAGAATCTGATTTTCAGGAATTTCTAACAACGAGGATATTCTTTCGAGCCACAGGTCTTGATTTTCATGACATTCTCCACATGATTTATTTGTTTTTTTGTGTATGCCCATCTCCGAAATACGCGGGAGGGTTTTTTTATTGCGGACAATATAACTGTAGATGAGGTATTTATACTGGACGGAAATATGAAACGTATGCTGATCAATGGCAAGCACCTTGCCATTTCTGTCAAAAATAGTTCCCCGTGTGGCTTCGAGGGGAAAAGTATTGATACGGCGGCTCTTTGAGATACCTTTATATTTATCGCCTTCGAGGAGTTGGAGTTGAAAAAGCCGGACTGCAATACCGACGAACAGTAAAACGATGATAATGAAAATAATCTTGAAGCGGTGAGGGTACATAGATTAACTACTCATAGTGGGGGTAAAGCTTCTGTGTAGGCTGAAATTTACTGAATATCCAGAAAAGCACAGGTACTATCAATGCCGTATATAAGGAACAGATAAAGATTATCCAGAGTGTTGAAAAAAAACGCAGCGAGTGAAAAGACGCTGTAGTATGCAGCGCATAAAGGATATTATACATGAATGAAAAAATGAAGGTGGTGGTGACCTGTGTTACGACATGTCCCCGGTATAATATCCCCCTGATAGACCAGAGAAGGAGTCCGATAGCGACAAAAAAGACTGCATTTATCCCAAAATATCCGTCAGAAAATAAATCCTTCGATAAACCGGCAAACCAGTTGGCGATGGTATTTCTTTTCATGTCCGTCAGGAAGGAATAAAAGACAATTAAAGGAAAATAGAGATCCGGTACGGCCTGGCCTATGTTTATCCAGTGTATTAAGGTTGTCTGGGTAAGGGAGATGCATACGATAATACAGAAAAAAGTAAACCACCGCATAATTTCAGGTTCTCATATAAAATCCTAATGGGTGACAACCAGCACGCTTTCAATGTTTGCAATATTGACCTTCGGCAATACCTTTACTGATTGAAAGAGGGCGCCGCCCTTCATTTCCGTTTCAACAACTGTGGCAATGGGCAGTGAAGGCGGATATACCCCGCCAATCTCAGAAGATACAACATCATCGCCCTTTTTTAACTTTGCCCATCGTGGCACGTACTTTAGCTGGCAAAAAGCCGTTGCGTTGCCCTCGAGTAATACCTGCTCCCGTGTTTGAACTACCCTTCCGGGTATGCGTGAGGCAGGGTCTGTGATGAGCTGAATAACGCTGCTTCCCTTGCTTACCATAGTGACCCTTCCGACGAGCGCATTGTTCGAAATGACAATATCGTCTTGCTTTACCCCATGTTTTGACCCTGCATTAATCGTGATGCTTTTTCTGAAATTTGATGTATCGTAACCAATAATATCTGCCGTTATCAGTGTTGTTTTACTATTTTTATTTTCAGCCTGAAACTTTGAAAGCATAGACAGCTTGCTTTCCAGTTTATATATGGTATCCTGCTGCTCCAGAAGTTTATTTTTATACAGAGAGACCTGGTCTTCCAACCCCTGTTTCATACGGGTATCCTGCCATGTAGCAATAAGCCGGTCTAAAAAATTGCTCGCCGAATTGCTGCAGAAACAGGTTGCCCATTGTAAGGGTCTTATGGGAACAGCGCAGGCCATCCTTATACGGTTCGATAGTTTCGTTGGCGAAAACAATAAAACCAGAGATAACGCTAAAAGGGTAACTATAGTTGTAAGGGGATTATTTACGAGACTGCTAAAATTAGGAGTGGAGGTCCTCATCCTGTAACACGGATTTATATAAATCAAGATTTTCGAGAAGATACCCCGTCCCTCGCGCAACGGCGGTTAAAGGATCGTCTCCTACCCGCACAGGAAGGCCTGTTTCTTCTTCCAGGAGTTTATCGAAACGTCTGATCAATGCTCCGCCGCCAACCAGTACCAGTCCATTGGTTATTAAATCAGAAGCCAGTTCTGGCGCTGTTTTTTCAAGGGTGGATTTTACGGCAAGCACAATCTTATCAAAAGGTTCTTTCAATGCCTCGCGAACTTCCTGCGAGGTAATGGTTGTCGCCCTGGGTAGTCCTGCGATTGCATCACGTCCCCTGATTTCCATGGTCAGCTCCTCTTCCAGGGGATATGCAGAACCAATCGTTATCTTTATTTGTTCTGCGGTGCGATGTCCGATATCCAGATTGTATGCCTTCCGTATGTATTGAACTATCGTTTCATCAAATTCGTCCCCTGCGATTCGAAGACTTTCATGGGTGAATATATCGCCAAGTGAAATAACGGCTACTTCTGTCGTTCCGCCACCGATATCGACCACCATACTTGCCACAGGTTCTCCGACGGGGAGTCCAACGCCAATTGCAGCTGCCTTCGGTTCTGAAATCAGGTACACCTCTCTTGCCCCCGCGCGCTCTGCGGAATTTACCACGGCGCGTCTCTCAACGGCAGTTATACCCGATGGAATTGCAATGAGTATCCTTGGGCGGACGCCCCACTTTCGTTTGTGAACCTTGGTAATAAAATACTTCAGCATGGCCTCGGTAATATCAAAATCCGCTATAACGCCATTCTTCAGCGGGCGGATAACGGAGATACTGCTGGGTGCCTTCTCCAACATTGCCTTTGCGACATTTCCAACGGCATTACCGTTTAACAGGACTTTATTGGTGCCCGGTTTTACTGCCACAACGGATGGTTCCGATAATACAATTCCATGTCCGGGTATGCATACAAGGGTATTTGCCGTACCAAGATCAATGCCCATATCTGTTGAGACAAAACCTAATATGAAATCTAATGGATGCATTATAAGGACTGCTCCGAAAAAAGAAGTAAACTTTTAAAACTCAGCAATTTAATTTTTCGCAAGTCGTGTAGTTTTTAATGGTTATAATAAGGTAGAAATTATACGGTTAGTCTTTGGGGAATGTCAAGGAGAAAGTGCTTCCAAAAAGGGCAAGAAAAATCATAATTCCCGATGTTGTCAAGCACAAGATGGAAAACCAGTCACCCCACAGGGTGTATATCGTGTTGGAATTTTTAATCAACTTTATACGGTTGATAAGCGTGCCGCTTATTTCCCTGTATTTCCCCTGTAAATCTGTTAATCTGTCGTAAATAGCGCCATCTGGCGCAACAAAAGATGATATTCCCGTATTGGCTGCGCGCGCCATGGTCATACGGTTTTCAACGGCACGGAAGACCATAATGGCAAGGTGTTGGTCGAGTTCGGCGCTGTTGCGGAACCAGCCGTCATTAGTAATATTTACCATGAAATCAGCCCCTTCTTTCTTAAATGCCCGAATCAGGGATGGCACCGTATCTTCGTAGCAAATAGATGAACCAAAGGCGAAATGTTTATTATCCCGGGTGTCTAAATGAAACACGGTTCGTTTCTGTCCGTGAGTTAAACCGACTTCGTACGGCACGAGTTTGGTAAGGAATGGAAAATAGTCTTTTAAAGGGGTGAACTCGCCAAATGGCACGAGGTGAATCTTGTCGTACCGGTCTACGAATGTTCCTTCCTTATTATAATAATAGGCGCTGTTGAAATAAATCTGATTTTCTCCATTCAGTGTTAATGCGAGACCACCGAGAAGCAGGTGAGTATGAAGTTCTTGCGATAGTTGAAGGACGGTGAGTTGTGACAGGATGTCTATTTTTCTCCCGGTGAGTTCCGGGTTGATATTGAGTAATCCCGGAATCATAGTCTCTGGCCATATAAGAAGGTCAATGGTATTACCCTTAGCGCCCACGGATAGATCGGAATATATTTTTAAAATCCGGATATCATCTTCCTCGGTTGATTGAAATTTTAGATCCTGGGGAATATTTCCCTGTGCCATGCAGAGTGTGGGGCCTTCCAGCGGTTTATAATTCCTGAGCCACCAAAAACCATAGAGCATGGCTGCAGTTAAGAGCGCCAGAGGGAAAACACAGGTTAAGCCAAAGAAGAGCATTTTTTTCCCCGGTAACAAAAAGGAAGAAAGGGCATGCGCAGTTTTATTACGATAATTCAAAAAATGGAGTATCCAATCTGCAATACACCCGTCAATCATCACGATGATAAAAGAAATACCATAGACGCCGGTGATATCAGCAACTTGAATGAGCGGCAGGTATTGGTACTGCGTATGTCCGATAAAAAACCAGGGAAATCCCGAAAGAAGAAAGGACCGAATGAATTCCAGTGACGCCCATATACACGGCGCAACAATACCGAGCGGCCATTTCAACCGAAAAACAACAAGCCGGGTAATGAATGCAAATAAGAGGAAATATGCGGAACAATACAAACTCAACATAATCCAGGCAGCGGCTGCAACATAGCGCAACCATGAAAGTTGGATGAAAAAAAATACCATGCCAATAAACAGGGCGCTGAGGTACACATATTTTTCTTCCGTTATTATAAGGATAAACCACGGGATGAATGCAATCCATGCCAGATACCCCACGTCTGCCGGCGGGAAGGACAGGCACATAAAGAGGATTGTTAAAAAGGACAGGATAGGGATTTTTATAAAATTTCTGGTGCGCAAGGATTTTGTGAAAATCGTATAATTTTATTCAAAAAAGTTCTTTTACAGGATAACATTTAACAATTGAGTCTCTACCTGTGCATTTCTAATGTAAATGTATAGGAATTTCAAACTTTCTGTTATTACCTTACACACCCCCCAACCCCCTCTCAAGAGGGGACTAAAGAAGTCCCCTCCTAGGAGGGGATTCAGGGGTGGGTATTAATCTT
Source organism: Planctomycetota bacterium (assembly GCA_023261465.1). Taxonomy (GTDB): domain Bacteria; phylum Planctomycetota; class Brocadiia; order Brocadiales; family Brocadiaceae; genus JAHFOW01. The sequence goes on along the minus strand of JAHFOW010000050.1, from coordinate 7,494 downwards.
GTTATATAAAAAGTCATCGTAGACCTAATTTAAAAAACCTATTTTAACGATGGTGGAGAAAAAATACAATATCGAACTATGCTTTTAGGGGTACATTGTTCCATTCGTGGTGGTTTGCAGAATGCCTTTCAGGAATCAAGGTCGCTGGGAATTGATACATTTCAAATATTTACCAAAAACCAGAGGCAGTGGAAGGAAAAAACCATTGTTAACGATGAAAAGGCTCTCTTTATTAATGGGTTTAAAGGCTCGGATGTTAAAGTGGCTTTTTCGCATACGGCTTATCTGATAAATCTTGCAAGCAACGACGATGAATTATGGAAACGCTCGGTAACCGCCTTGATTCATGAAATAGAACGATGCAGCGAACTGGGTCTCATGTTTACCGTTCTCCACCCCGGGTCGGCAAAGGCGCTTGGCGAGCGGGATGGTATAAAAAAAATCGTTAAAGCGCTGAAGGCGGTAGTGCATGGAACAAAAAATTTACCTGTACAAATAGCGCTGGAAAATACTGCCGGCCAGGGTTCGAGTGTTGGTAGCCGGTTTGAACATTTAAGACAGATTATTGATGGCGTAGGCGCTACAAGGCTGGGAATTTGCTTTGATACCTGCCATGCCTTTGCCGCCGGATATGATATAAGGACGTTGTGTGGTATTGAATCAACCATGGAAGACTTGGACCGTATTGTGGGACTTAAGGCGCTCTGTGCTCTTCATTTGAATGATTCAAAGGGAGACCTGGGAAGTCATCTCGATCGTCACGAACATATCGGAAAAGGCAAATTGGGTTTAGAACCGTTTCGATATATTATGAACAAATTTTCTCTTATACCAAAAGTCATCGAAACCCCCAAGGATAATAATATGGATGGAGTGAATTTGAATGTTTTGCGGGAATTAATCAAAACTTGAACGCGTATCTACCGCTCTAATTACGAAATTTTCTTGGCTATTGTATGAACATTTGCTAACATTTCAAATATATTGATTAGTAAAAAGTAATAATTACAAACATGTAAAGATTAAACAAGGGAGAATAGGAAAAACAACATTTATGAAGATAGCTGTGTCGGGTAAAGGCGGTGTTGGGAAGACGACCTTTGTAGCCACGCTGGCAAAGGTTTTCGCAGAGAATGGAAAGAAGGTGATAGCTATTGATGCAGACCCTGTATCTAATTTAGCGGTGACTATGGGTATAAAAAACATATCCGGTATTGTGCCCATCAGTCAGATGAAAGATTTAATAAAAGAACGTACGGGATCAACCTCAGAGGAGTATGGAAAGTTCTTTCAATTAAATCCTACCGTTTCTGACCTGCCTGAAAAGCTCTCGCTGGAACATGATGGTATAAAACTTATGGTATTGGGAGCTATAAAGCGGGGCGGCGGCGGGTGTGCATGTCCGGAGAGCGCATTTTTGAGGACGCTGCTCAGTCATTTAATCGTGCACAGGGATGAAGTAGTTATTGTAGATATGGAGGCGGGGGTTGAACACCTTGGGCGCGCTACGGTGAAGTCGGTCAATGCACTGATTGTAATTGTAGAGCCTGGTTCAAAGAGTATTCAAACGGCGTTTCAGGTAAAAAAGCTGGCGGATGATATTGGACTTAAAGCGCTTTATGCCGTAGGTAATAAAGTGTCTTCACAGGAACACAAGGAGTTAATAGAGAAGGGGTTGAATGGCATACCCTTACTCGGTTTTATTTCCTTAAATAATAAAATATTTGAGTCTGATATTACGGGAAATGCGGCATTTTCAGAAAACACCCAATTGCTTTCCGAGGTCAGAGAGATAAAGAAGAGGCTTGAAGAATGCGTACAGGAGAAGTAAAAGTTTGTGTTTTTGCTTGATTTCAATTCATTAATAATTATAATTTATCGTTCCAAAAACTCTTTAAAAAAATGGTAATAAATGCAGCGCCTGAAGATTATGGATAAAGTTCGCTGATCAAGCGGGTATTTATCAACCGTAAAACGGAGGAATTAATTATGGAAGAAAAACAAAAATCAGTAGACCATATCATGCTCGATAGAATGAAAGAGATGAAGGTTGAAACAATGTATGACAGGTACCAGGCGCAGCTCCCACAGTGCGGCTATGGCAGTCTTGCATTGTGCTGCCGACATTGTAATTATGGTCCTTGTAATATAGATCCATTTGGCAAAGGCCCGAAGAAGGGTGTTTGCGGTGCAGATGCGAATACTTTTGCGGCGCGTCATTATCTCCGCATGTGCGGCGCCGGTACTGCTTGTCATTCTGACCATGCGCGTGCTGCGGCGCATCTTTTAGTTTCTACGGCACGGGGTGAAGCTCCTGGCTATAGAATTAAAGATGTAGAGAAGCTCATGATGGTTGCTGAATGTTTTGGGGTAAAGACAAAGGATCGCAAAATCAACGAGATTGCTGAAGAAGTTGGCGAGATGGCGCTGATGGAGTTTGGGAAACCGTATGGGACGTTGCTCTTTTTGAAGAGGGCGCCAGAGGCTCGTCAGAAGATATGGGAAAAACTAGGCATAGCGCCGAGGGCAATTGATCGTGAGGTTACGGAGAGCATGCACAGGACAGGCATGGGTGGCGATCAGGATTATCGGAATCTTACAAAACAGGCCATGCGCGTGTCATTGGCTGACGGTTGGGGCGGTTGTATGATAGCAACTGAATTACAGGATATCATGTTTGGCACTCCAAAGCCAACGCAGGGAAGGTCAAATTTAGGGGTTATCAAAAAAGATCATGTGAACATCATTGTTCATGGTCATGAACCTCAGCTTGCCGAGGCTATTGTGCTCGCCGTCAACGATCCCGAAGTTGAAAAGGCTGCAAAAGCCGTGGGAGCGAAAGGTGTTGTTATTGCCGGCCTTTGCTGTACTGCAAATGAACTCCTTGTACGGCACGGCATTCCTATGGCAGGACATATGACGATACAAGAGTCTGCAATTGCAACAGGCGCTGTTGAGGCAATGGTTGTCGATATACAGTGTGTAATGCAGTCGTTAGCCGATGCGGCGAAACAATTCCATACGAAACTGATTACGACGTTATCAAAAGCGAAGATTTTTGGCGCAGAGCATGTGGAGTTTGAAGATGAACATGCCCTTGATTCGGCCCGGAAAATTATCATGATGGCCATAGAAAATTATAAAAACCGTGATAATGCCAAAGTGTTTATACCAAGCGCTGCGGAGCCTAACCTTGTTGCCGGTTTTAGCCATGAGACTATCAAGTATATGTTAGGTGGTAAATATCGCGCAAGTTATAGGCCTCTCAATGACAACATTATTAATGGAAGGATCCGCGGCGTCGTAGGTATTGCCGGTTGTACGAGTCCTAAGGCGGGCGTATGTGAACCATCGTATGTAGATATGGCAAAAGAGTTGATAGCTAATAACTTTTTAGTTGTAGCTACAGGTTGCGCCGCGGGACAATGTGCATCAGGTGGGTTGTTAATTCCTGAAATGAAAGATGCATGTGGCGCAGGGCTTAAGGAGGTGTGTGAGGCAGTGGGTATACCGCCAGTTTTACATTCCGGCGCCTGCGTGGACAACAGTCGTATTCTTATAGCTGTTAGCGAAATGGTAAAAGAAGGCGGCCTGGGGAATGACATAAGCGATTTGCCAGTTGCCGGCGCATGTCTGGAATGGATGAGTGAAAAAGCAATCGCCATTGGTCAATTTCTTGTAGCTTCCGGCATTTATACCGTCTTCGGTATGAATTCACCTGTGGCTGGCGCGCCTGACATGCAAAGGCTGTTAACTAAAGATATGGAAGAGGAGCTTGGCGCCCGGTGGGATTTTGAAAAGGATTTAAAGAAGATAGGCAAGATGCTGATGGATCACATTGAGAAGAAGAGAGACGCACTTGGCATTAATGTAAAGAAGGAGAGAAAGCTTTACGACATGGCTGAAAGAAGGGCGCTGGAAAGGGAGTGTAAGCCAGCACATCATTAAATAGAAGAGATTTAAAGGGGTATTTCTTATGTCAAAGATTATCTGTTCCGCCGCGATACGTGGCACCTATCAAATTATAGATAAAGCCGACAAAAAATTGCAAGACGCAATTGCGCAAAAAGGGCGCAGTTGTAAAGTGGAATTTCCCAACACAGCGTATTATTTGCCTATTATTTATTCCATGACGGGCATCCCTGTAAAGACGCTTGAAGACTGCGAATATGTAATGGGCATTGCAAGGAGTATGTTACCTCCATTGCCTGCAGAAAAACACTGGGTGCCTTACCTTGGACACACGCTGGATGCAGGCATGGCAACGCTCTTTGCAGAGGAAATTTACGAGGCCTGTAAATATTTAATTGGACCTCACCCCGTTGACGGAATATGGTTGGGCGCTGCCGATGATATTATCATGCGTGAGCGTGGTATTGAATTCGTTGATGGCACAGCGCCTGGATTTGCCGCCATTGTAGGATGCGCCCCGGACGCAGATACTGCCGTAAAAATTGCCAGGGAGCTCCAGCAGAAGAACCTTTATGTGTTTATGCAATCGGATAATTTTGGCGTATCGTTCGCAGAACAGTTGGCCGAAAAGGGGGTGCAAATGGGGTGGGATACCCGCCTTGTGCCCTTTGGCAAAGAAACCTCTGCTGCTGTATATTCACTGGGATTTGCAAACAGGGCTGCGCTTTCCTTTGGAAATGTGCCGCCCGGCGACTTCCGCAGGAATCTCCTGTATAATAAGAATCGTATCTTTGCCTTTGTGCTGGCATTAGGTACGGCGGTTACCGATGAGCAGTATGCGAATGCCGCTGGCGCAATCAATTACGGCTTTCCGACGATTACGAATATTGACATTCCGGAAATATTACCTACTGGTGTTTGTACTTACGAACACGTTGTTTCCCGAGTGCCGGTTGATAAAATAGTTGATAAGTGTATCGAGGTACGCGGCCTGAAGATTTCAATTCACAAGCTCGATATCCCGGTGGCTTACGGACCTGCCTTTGAGGGTGAGCGAATCCGAAGGGAGGACATGCAGATAGAAATCGGTGGTCCCGGTGTGTCAGCCTTTGAGTATGTGCGTACCAGAGAAGTAGGTGAAGTCGAGGATGGCAAAATTCAGGTTATTGGTCCTGAATTAGACGAAATACCGCCCGGTCCTGGTGTTTCACTGGGGATTATGGTGGATGTTGCCGGGCGAAAGATGCAGCCGGACTTCGAGCCCATTTTTGAACGGCAGATGCATCGTTTCCTTGGCGAGGCTCAGGGCTTATTCCACATGGGGCAGAGGGATATTATCCGCCATCGCATCAGCAAGGAGGCGTTTAAGGCAGGTTTCAGGCTTAAGCACATCGGTGACATCATTCACTCAAAGTTTCACGGCGAATTTGGCGCAATCGTGGATAAGGTACAGGTAACCCTGTATACAAAACGTGATGAGGTGGAGAGATTATTGAAAGATGTGCGCGCCGCCTATGCAGAGCGTGATGCGCGATTAATGGGTATGAAGGACGAATCGGTCAACCTCTTTTACAGTTGTACGCTTTGCCAGAGTTTTGCTCCGAGCCATGTCTGTATCGTAACACCGGAACGTTCCGGATTGTGTGGTTCCGTGAGCTGGCTTGATGGAAAGGCTGGTTATGAAATTAATCCAACGGGGCCTAATCAGCCAATTGAAAAGGGTAAGACCGTTAATGAATCGGTTGGGCAGTGGGAAGGTACGAACACGTTCATTCTGAATAACTCAAACAGGTCGCTTGAGAAGGTAAGTTTGTATAGCATTATGACAGACCCCATGACAAGCTGTGGTTGTTTTGAGTGTATCTCTGCAATGCTTCCTATGACCAATGGTATCATGGTTGTGGATCGTGATTTTACCGAGATGACTCCTTGTGGTATGAAATTCTCAACCTTGGCCGGTACGGTTGGCGGTGGATTGCAAACTCCGGGTTTCATGGGGCATAGTAAGTACTATCTCAGCAGCAGAAAGTTCATTTCGGCGGATGGCGGATTGGCCCGTGTGGTGTGGATGCCAAAGGCGCTCAAAGAAGAATTGCGCGAAATGCTCGTCGAGACTGCCGGCGTACTCGGGCTGGGGGAAGATTTCATTGATAAAATAGCGGACGAGACTATCGCCCAGACAGAGGAAGATGTTCTTAATCATTTACAGAAGGTTAATCACCCGGTATTGACGTTGGCGCCGATGATTTAACAAATTTTTTTAATAAATTTTTTATTTTGGAGTGGATTCATGATTTGTGATTTGCCTTTCCCTGTTCAGGAAGAGAAGCACGTTTTCGGAAGCCAGGATGAAGGGGCTGGCGAAACAAAAGAAAAACAGTCAGGGGGCGATTTAATCTCACGACTGTTAAAAACCAGGACCATTATGGTAACGGATGAAGTGAGCAAAAAGATGGCACAACAGATCATGACACAGCTTATCCTCCTTGAGGCAGAAAATAATGACGCTATCAAGGTATTTATTAATTCTCCGGGTGGAGATGCTGACGCTGGTTTTGCAATTTATGATATGATGCGCTTTGTAAAACCGAAGATACTAGCTATATGTACCGGCGTTGTGGCGAGCGCTGCCGTGATTATACTCCTGGGGGCACAAAGAGGAAACAGGTATAGCATGCCGAATGCGCGTATTCTCATACATCAACCTTCGACGGGTATTCATGGAACGGCTTCCGATATTCAGATTGAGGCAAACGAAATACTCAAATGCAGGGAGAAGATCAACCGGTTGATTTCACTTGAAACCGGGCAGGGTATAGAGAAGGTTGAGACTGATACGAAAAGAAATTTCTGGATGTCTGCCGAAGAGGCGCTTAAGTATGGATTAGTCAATAAAATTATACTGACCGGCGAAGATTTAAAGGCGTAATTTTATTTTAATTGTGAAAGGATCTTAAAGAATGGCATTAACTGGACTGGACATTTACAAATTACTTCCTAAGACAAATTGTAAAAAGTGTGGACGGCCCACGTGTCTGGCGTTTGCAATGCAATTAGCCCAGAAAAAGGCGAATCTTTCTGATTGCCCTGATGTGAGCGAGGATGCAAAGAAGATTCTGGGGGCTGCGTCTGCTCCTCCAATTAAACTTGTAACTGTCGGTTCAGGCGCTAAAAAGGTCGAAGTTGGTGAAGAAAATGTATTGTTCAGGCATGAAGAGAAGTTTTATCATCCAACGGGCGTGGCTGTTACTATCACGGATGATTTGAGCGAGACAGCCTTTAGCGACCGTTTAAAACAGATTAACAGTTTGAAGATATCCCGGGTCGGCACTGAGATTGAAATTGATCTGGTTGCGGTCATTAATAAAAGCAACGATGCGGGAAAATTTGCTGAGGCTGCAAAGAAGGTGAGCAGTGGTTCGCATTTAAGTATGATTCTTAGCAGTTCATCTGTGGATAACATGAAGGCTGCGCTAACGAATTGCGCTGATAAAAGACCTTTGATACATGGCGCTCATGCCGCTAATTGTGGCCAAATGGCAGCTTTGGCGAAGGAAAAAAATTGTCCTATGACGGTAACTG
>JAHFOW010000206.1 GCA_023261465.1 Planctomycetota bacterium | reverse complement strand
GAGCGGGTCTGAGACTCCCCAGTCGGCGCTACCGTTTACCACTAACCTTTCTGCTCCGTACTGTTTTACTATTGCCGAGACCCGTTCAGGATTTAATTTTGAATAAGGATAAACGGTAAGTCCGTAAAAACAATCCGTCATGCGGACAATTGGCAGAGTCTCTTCGGTATTGTGGTCTATTTCGATGCGTTTCTGGTCTACGCCTTCCGCTTTTATTATTTCCACAAGCACATTGGCGCCTTTTACTTTGTTGATATGGGGGAGATGAACTATTGCCAGCATCTTTTTCTTTTCAGCAAGCAGAAGTTGTTTTTTAAATGCATGTATTTCATTCTCGGTGATATTATTTAAACCTATCTCGCCGACGCCCAAACATCTCGGATGATCAAGATACTCCTCCATCCCGGAGACGACTTCATCGACAAGTTTTCTATTCTCCGCTTCCTTTGGATTGTGTGCGATACAGGCGTAATGATCAATACCAAAGCGCGCGGCTCTAACCGTTTCAAAATCAAGTATCAGCCGGAAATAATCAAAGAATGTTCCTGCATACCTGCGGTCGCTCCCAAGCCAAAACGAAGGCTCAACAACAACGCGGATCCCTGCATTGTAAAGCGCCTGATAATCATCCGTCGTGCGGGAATACATATGTATATGCGGTTCAATGATATTCATGCATATAATTTTACGCTATTTTTCATATTTTGACAATAAAGAGAAAATACTCAACTAATTCGGGACCAGAGAAATAAACTGTTTTGTTATTAAAATGTGTAGCGGCCATTCTGGAGCATTATTCAAGCGGTTATGCATATACAGCTTTACCGTCCATAACCTCAGACATACCTTTTGGAGTTTATTACAGGGGGGCGCTAGGGATCGGTGCGGTAGTGATACAAACAATGACAGGCCATTCAAGCTTGGGTATGTTGCAAAAGTATTCCCCTTGTGGTTTAGACAACAAGAAAAGGTCAATAGGTGCGTTAACGGATTACGTTTTGAATGCAGACAAAGGACATGTTTCTTTATCCGGTCAGAACTCTTTTTGGAAGAAACCGTGTCTTATTTGTACACAAATTCTATTGCATTACAATGCTTAAATCTTTAAACTCATTAAATGGCAAATCGAATAGTACGAAACATTACAATATTTTTAGCTACGTTAATACTCTGCTGCCTGAACACGAATGCTTATGCAGGGAACGAAGTACAGTGTGAGCGCCCTGGCAAACTCTTCAGTCCTTCAAAAATCCTATTACTTGAAGACACTGAACGTGATAAATGGCAAAAACCAGAAGAGATTTTGAATGCACTGGGAATCGGAAAAGGGCAGGTTGTCGCCGATATTGGCGCTGGTTCCGGCTACCTTACTGCACAACTGTCCGAGCGCGTGGGCGAAACCGGCATTGTTTATGCGGTTGACGTCCAGCAGGAGATGCTGGATTACATAAAAAAAAGAATACAGGAAAAGGACATGAAAAATGTAGTCCCCATTCTCAATACCATGTTTGACCCAAAACTTCCGGAAGGGAGTTTGGATATTGCTATTTTATTGAGCGTCTATCATGAGATGGAGAATCCCATTGAGTTCATGAAAAGCCTTAAATCCGCTTTAAAGCCTCATGGCAAAGTTGCCATTATGGAATTTAGCGATGAAAGCCCCATCGGACCACCCTTGAAAATCCGCCTGCCGGAGAGTCTTGTTGTGAACGAACTGAGGCAAGCGGGTTTTGCTTTGTCACAAAGACATACATTTCTTCTTCCATACCAGTATTTTTTGGTCTTTACTTTACTATAAATAATTTTCGCAGGGGCATGATTTATGAAATTATTAAATCGAAGAATTATATGTTTCTACCTGTCGTGCATAAGTATGCTGCTTTTTGTTTCATGCGCGCAAACTACCCCTTTTGGGGAAGGAATAAGAATCATCGTAAGTCCACAGAAGTTAAATGTGTACTCAGGTTCTGAGGATACAGTGTTTGTTCAAATAATGGACAAAGAAGGCGGCCCACTCTTTGGAATGAAAACCACGGCGGTTAGTACCTCACCAACCGTTGCAACTATCACACCGGAGACTGTAACTAATGCATCCGGGAAGGCAAGATTCACGGTTAAAGGTATTTCCCCCGGTACTGCAAACATGGTGTTTTCCGCTGGCGGACAAAAGGCCATGATGGAGGTTATTTTTCTTGAACACTAAGTGAAACCACAGATTTTATCGATTACGCAGGACATTCTTTGTCTGAAACAATCTCAAACACTCCCCTTTTCTTTCGACTAAGTAAAAAGAAATATATAAAAAGTACAGTAAATTATTGAAATGAATTCGCAGGATGCCACAGAGGACACAGAAATCACAGAGATTATTAGTGGATACAAAAATATTACTGGATATTTTATATTGTTTTTAGTTGTTTTTCTCTGCGTGCTCTGAGGTAAACTATTACAGATGAAAACTCCAGAACTCAATATCGTAACTGGGGCATTTAGCTACACAGGCAAATACATCACCCGAAAACTCCTTACCATGGGAAAAATGGTCAAGACGATTACCGGACACCCCGACCGTCTGAATCCCTTTGACAATAAGGTACTCATCGCCCCATTCAATTTTGACATGCCCACAGAACTGGTGAAGAGTTTGCAAGGAGCATCAACCCTTTATAATACGTACTGGGTACGATTTCCCTACAAACAGGTCACCTACGACAAGGCAGTTGACAATACCCAGATCCTTATCCATGCTGCAAGAGAGGCGGGCATCCAAAAGATTGTGCACATCAGTATTACCAATGCCTCAGAAAAATCCCCGTTCCCCTATTTCAAAGGAAAAGGAATTCTTGAAAAGGCAATCATTAACTCTGGCCTGTCATATGCCATTATTCGACCAACCGTCCTTTTTGGCCATGAGGATATCCTTATCAACAATATTACATGGTTTCTGAGACATCTGCCTGTCTTTGCTATTATGGGAACGGGTGATTATCGGTTACAGCCTGTCTTTGTTGAAGATGTAGCAGAAATAGCCATAAACGCCGCACATCGCAAAGAGAATGTAATACTCGATGCCGTTGGGCCTGAAATCTACACTTACAACGAACTCATCAAACTCATTTCTGACAAAGTGCAGAACAAGGCACGGATTATTCACCTCCAACCACGCCTGGCGTTTATTCTTTCGAAATTCATAGACTGTATCGTAAAGGATATCATACTCACCCGTGACGAAGTTGAAGGTCTGATGCAAAACCTGCTTATTTCAAAAGACGCTCCAACCGGGCGAATGCGGCTGAGTGAATGGCTGGACAAAAATGCCGGCACGCTCGGAATTACCTATGCCTCAGAACTAAACAGACACTATCGGTGAAAAACACACGAAATAATTTAGTAACAGTTCAGTTCGCCATAGAGAACGCCGGGTTACAGAGGTTTGCCACATACAATCAAACCATGTCCCTTCCCTATTATCGTATTATTCTTGTGCCAGCCTGATCAGTGCTTGAAGTTGTTCGCGTGTACCAAGGGCAATGATTTGGGCATTGGCATGTAAGACAGTATTGGGTCCAGGCCTCATATCCGGTTGGCCGTTGGGCAGTCTACATGCGACCACCGTGATACCCAGTGTGTGTGGTAGCTGTGCCTGGGCTAACGTTTGCCCGACTAATGGTGAGGTCGGCATGAGTTGTATTTGTTCAAGAATGAGTTCCATTCCGCTGGCATGTGACACTTCATCAAGAAAATCCGCCACGTCAGGGCGTATCAGCATGGTCACCATTCGACGCCCCGTAATACGATACGGCAAGATGAGTCGGTTTGCACCCGCACGGAGTAATTTTGGTTCTGATTCTTCGTAATTAGCACGCGCTACGATTAGCAAGTCTTTGCGCATGCTGCGCGCTGTCAGAACAATGAAGACGTTTTCCGCATCTGAGTTGGCTGCCGCCACGAGGCCACGGGCGCGGTGAATTCCTGCCTCTTTCAGATGCGCCTCGTTAGCTGCATCCCCAAGCATTGATAGATAACCGGCTTCCTGGATTTGTGCAATTTTTTCTGGATTGGGATCAATGATGACAAATAAAATTCCTTCTGCCTTGAGCTCCTGGGCTACATGACGTCCCACACGCCCATATCCACAAACAATAATGTGATTTAAAAGTCGTGACAACATGCGAACCCTTCTCTTATGTTCCCAATTGCTGCGCCACTCACCAGATAATAGAAATGTAGCAACACCAGTCAAGGTATATGCAACTAACCCACCGCCGCTGAAAATCAGACCCATGGTAAACAATCGACCCACAGGCGTCAAGGGTTTTACTTCATTAAACCCAACGGTGCTGATCGTAATGACGGTCATGTAGAGGGCATCTACAACACCCATTCTCTCCAGCAAGCGATAACCAGCCGTTCCCGTTGCCAGAAGTAAGAAAAGGGAAATGAGCGGCAGGAGAAAGCGACGGAAAGCACGTTGTTGCACTGGTGTTCCCACTGGTGAATGCCCCGCTAGAAAGAATTACCAAACTAGACCCATGAAACAACTATAATCCCACGCCCATTAATCATAACAGGCAAAACCTATCTCACCGCTTCAGGGAAACAAGCCGTACAAAACAACTCTGTTGTCTTAAAACCTGTGCGAAAGAATTTTAACAATTTTATCATTCAATATTGATAAAATCAAAAACAAAAGTAAGGTGTGCCCCATACAGATGGTCAAAGCCTTGAGAATCTTTGTAAAAAAGTCTTGTCTTGTCTGTCATTGCGAGCGAAGCGAAGCAATCTTTCTCTCAAAATCCATAAAAAGAGGCGATTGCTTCACATGACAGTAAACTTTTTTACACAGATTCTAAAGTATGCGGCTACATGCATATAAATATTGGGTCTTCTCCCTATCGAGTGGGTAAAAATGATCCATTTTTGTTCTGAATTAGATATCAGGCAGCATGCAGGTCAAGATTTTGATCCGGAGATATTCTTCGTCCCGAAGACCATAA
>JAHFOW010000049.1 GCA_023261465.1 Planctomycetota bacterium | reverse complement strand
GAACCGACAACCTCATCATTACGAATGACGTGCTCCGCCAATTGAGCTACGCGGGCTTATGGTCAAAAACTGAAGTTCATATTATACGGGAAAAAAATATTTTTACAATAGTTTAGTTGAAGAAAATTCAGGTAATCTTTGATTGAAATTTAAAGGCCCTGTTAATAGTACTTGCGGAAATATAAAGCGCCCCCAGCAGGATTCAAACCTGCAACCTTTGGCTCCGGAGGCCAACGCTCTATTCAGTTGAGCTATAGGGGCGTATTGTGGTCAACTTAGTTTACCGATTCGGGTGAAATTTACAACTTGCGAATAAGAATTTTACATTATAAATATAGTTGAAATCAAGATTAATATACACGACATATCCAGACCGTTAAAGGTGTCTTTTTTATTGACAAAGTTAAGCGCTATCAATATAATGTTTCAACTTGATGACGCAAATATTGTATTTTAGCAAACTTATGAATTGTTATCTCATTGATCACATGGTAACTCAACTCATTGATGAAAGTAAGCGCTCTTGATTTAAAACGGCAATATGATGGCATACGAGAGGAAATCAATAAGGCCGTTTTGGAGGTAATTGCCAGCCAGTCGTTTGTTCTCGGTCCTTTTGTTGAATCATTTGAACGTGATGTAGCAAACTACTGTAAAACAAAACATGCAATAGGCGTATCTTCCGGTACCGATGCATTGCTCCTGGCTTTGATGGCATGTGGGATAAAAAATGGCGATGAGGTTATTACAACACCCTTTACCTTCTTTGCCACGGCTGGTTCAATCGCACGGCTGGGCGCTATTCCGGTATTTGTAGACATTGACCCTTCTACGTACAATATTGATGTTCACAAAATTGCACGCGTCATCAACAAAAAGACAAAAGCAATCCTTCCTGTTCACCTTTATGGCCAATGCGCCGATATGAATGCAATTCTTGAGGTTGCACAAGCCCATGGACTAAAAGTTATTGAAGATGCTGCGCAGGCAATTGGCGCCGTGTATAAAGGAAATCCTGCCGGTACGTTGGGTCACATCGGATGTTTTTCCTTTTATCCAACAAAAAACCTTGGTGGTTACGGTGACGGTGGACTGATGACAACCAATGACGACCACCTTGCTGAATTTCTTAAAATTCTGAGGGTGCATGGATCAAAACCAAAATACTATCACTCATATATTGGTATTAACGGGCGGCTGGATGCGATACAGGCTGCTATCCTGTCTGTTAAACTTAAATATCTGGATGGGTGGTCCCGGAAACGGGGAGAATTGGCTGCTTATTATAGTGAAAATTTAAAGGGATTGCCTGTACGGTTACCCAAAATAGAACCTTATAATACTCACATATTTCACCAGTATGTAATCGCAACACCACAAAGAGATGCAATGATGAAATATCTTGAACAACAAGGAATAGAAACGGCGATTTATTATCCCGTTTCACTTCATTTGCAAAAGTGTTTTGAGTATTTGGGATATAAAAAAGGTGATTTGCCAGAGTCGGAAAAGGCATCAAATGAAGTTCTTGCATTACCTGTTTATCCTGAAATTACGCAAAATGAACTGGATTATGTCATCGGTCACATCAGGAATTTCTTTTCCCGTCAATAAGGGTGTTTTTCTATGCGAGTGTTACACTCCTTTCTCATCATAATAACTCTGTTCAGTGTAATGAGCGCTGTTGGACACGCAGAAGGTTTGTTGTCAGAAAAGAATATTGTCCAGCGTCCATTTTCTTTATCTGCCAAACACATCAGTACCTGGAAAAAGAACGGCATAAGGGTTTTCGTCGCCGATAAAGATGTGCGGGTACTCCAGGGAACCATTCAAATCACATCTGATACTGCCGTTTGCTGGTTTCATGAGGATGAATCTGCCCAATTGCGGGAAGCACCTGTCGAAGTATACTGTGAAGGGGACGTAACCATCCTGCAAGATGAAAACCACGAAAAGTTTGAGCAGGTATATTTAAAATTTGAGACGATGACCGGTATTGTAGTAAATCCCGAAATTCAACCTATCGAAACATTTGAAGAAGCACAAGCAACCGAGGTTGTGCTTCGTGGAGAAGATATTCGTTTGATGAAAAAAGATGAATATTTTTCGACCGAAATTCCTCCTCCTGTCCCTGGTTTAGGCACACATCCGAAAGAGGAAATGGTTGATATCGTTGCGGACAATATCGAGTCCTGGCAGGAGGGTGATAAGCGTATTGTTGTGGCGCTTGGGAATGTAAAAATAAAAAAATTGGATAGTACCGTAGATGCTGATAGTGTTATCTTGTGGTTTGACCAGAGCGAAGAAAAGAGCCCAAAGTTGTCAAAATTTCCTCTGAGCGATCTCTATGCAGAAGGAAATGTAACCATGCGGCGTAAAGAGGATGTACAAATTGCCGATAAGATATTTGAAGAAACAAAAGAAGAAAAAGGGATTTTTCTCAATAGCCAGATAAAAACAGCAATTCAGCCACATCAACAACAAACCCAGAAAAGTAATAAGGGAGGCGCTACTTCACGGGGGACATTATCGTCTCAGGACAGGACACAGAAACATCAGGTAGCTGTAGTTGAAAAGTTTCCGGTAATTGTTACTGGAGAAGAAATAAGGCACGTGAGTAAAGGACAGTACGAAATTAAAAACGGCACAATGAGTACTTGTGGTTATGGACATCCCCATTACCATTTTAAAAGCAAAAAGATCCGACTCGTCCAAAGCGAAGGACATAATGTCGTCTCTTCTACCGGCAACTCATTTTACATGGGTAACTATCCTGTCGGTTATTTTCCCTATTTGTCTTTTGACATACAAAAGAAAGAGAGACTTTTAAAGGACTGGGAATTTGGAAGTTCCTCACGTTTCGGCGCTTTTGTGCGGACAGACTGGGATTTATATGCTGCTACAGGCGGTAGTCAAAAAGACTGGAGTGATCTTACCCTGGATCTTGATTATTTACAAAAGAGAGGAGTTGGCACAGGGATAGATTTTAATTATAAAGGAAAAGACATTCACGGTTATGTAAATAGTTACTATATAAACGACCAGGGTACCGTTGACATTAATAAAATTCCTGTTGAAGATAGTAATCGGGGCACTATGCTCTGGAGACAACAGATGTTGTTGCCTTATGATTTACGTTTAGATATGGAGTATTCTTATCTGACTGATCCACGATTCCTCAGGGAATATTTTGAACAACGATTTAAAACGGATAAGGACAGTGAATCGGTAATCTATTTACGAAGGTTGCACGATAATACAGCAGAAACATTTGTCGTGAACGAACAGTTTAATGGCTTTGACACTTCGGTGGATTCCCTGCGGGAAAGGAGATATTCTGAACGTCTCCCGGAAGTGGGCTATAGGATTATCGGCGAGCCTCTTTGGGATAACCGACTCATATTTACTTCAGAATCCACGGCAACCCATTTTGACGGTACTTTTGATCAGACAGGAGTAAACAACCTGGATCCTTTTTTTGGTACGTCTACTGCGCTTCTTCCCCAGGTTAATCCACAGTCTGTTACACGGGCGGATACGGTAAACCGGATAAGTATGCCTTTTAAACCATGGGCATTTAACATAAATCCGTTTGTTGAAGGGCGGGCTACGGGATATTCTGAAAGTGTCGATACGTCAGGACCTGTTGATGTAGAGAATGGCCCTGCAACGGGACGTTTTATAGGTTCCCTCGGATTCGATTGGAGTTCAACGCATTGGAGATCGTATAGTGTTTATAATGACTTTTTTCAGATAAACAGATTACGACATGTCTTTGTCCCGGAATTACGCTATATATACACACCCGTGGTCACTGAGGACCCGAATAGTTTATATCAACATGATCAAATTGATGCGTTGAATTCATCTCAGGTAGTGGTGCTTGGTATTAAAAATATGTTGCAAACAAAACGAGGAGACCAGGGCGTTGAAAGGACGGTGGATTTTATTAACTTTAATATAGACTATTATATGTTTCCTACAAACTCCGGTCTTTATACCGATGGTTTAAACGGTATGATTATACGGAAAGATAATTTTGTAAATTTAGATTTCCGTTGCAAACTAACAGATATTGTTACGTTTACTTCTGAAAGAAACGAGTTTAATACGGAAACGTTTCAATTTGATGTTTTAACATCGGGCGTTGAAGTTTACAATCCGCCCGACTGGCAATACTTTATTGGACAAAGGTATATTAGAGACATTAGTTCCGCACTCATATTAGGCGCAGATTACAAGATCAGTGAAAAATGGAGCATAATGGGATATGAAATATACGATTTTAGATCTAGTGTGCCTAGTTCTACAACGACTGGCGTGACTGGTTTAGAGCAAAAACCAAGAAATCTTAAGACAGACCTTGTATTATCACGCTATTTTCATGATTGGGTGGGTAGTCTTACCCTTGAGTTAGATCCTGTCAGAAATAATAATAATTACAGATTTGATGTAACACCAAAAGGATTACAAAGAACACAGCTCAGACGTTTTTGGTTTTAAGGCATAAATATTATGATGAGAATAGCTGTATATCCAGGTACATTTGACCCTGTAACAAATGGTCATCTCGATGTAATTAAAAGGGGTAGTCTTATTTTTGACAGGTTGATTGTTTCGGTTGGATGTAATCCATTCAAAGAAGCCCTCTTTTCTGTTCAGGAACGCATGGAAATGATCCAGGAAAACATCGGGCATTTGGGGAATGTCGAAGTGGATTGTTTTAGCGGTATGCTGGTTGACTATCTCAAAAACAAACAAACAAACGTTATTTTACGCGGAATACGCACGGTATCCGACTTTGAATATGAATTACAGAGGGCGCTGACGAACCGTGTGTTAAATAAAGAAGTCGAAACAGTGTTTGTCATGGCAAGTGAACAGTATTCCTTTTTAAATTCAACACTGATCAGAGAGGCAGTCAGCCTCGGCGGCGATGTGAGTCACTTTGTTCCACCGGATGTTGAAAGGTATTTAAAACAAAAATTTATGCACGTTTATGGAAAGAAGAGTGAATGAAAACCAACATCTTGGTTATTGGAGATATTGTTGGAAAACCGGGACGGCTTATCCTAAAGGATAAGTTAAAGTCTTATATCGAAAGAGAAGAGATACATTTTTGTGTCGCAAACGGGGAGAATGCTGCCGGGGGAGCGGGTATTACAGAGGAAATTGCGAATGAATTACTTTCTTATGGCGTCGATGTTATAACGACAGGCGACCACGTATGGGACAAAAAAGAAATTATCCATGCGCTGGAAACAAATAAAGGTATTATCAGGCCAGGCAATTACTCACCTCTTGCCAGCGGCAAAGGTTATACGATAAAGAACTCAAAATTAGGTAACCCGGTTGGAGTCATTAATTTATTAGGCCGGGTATTTATGAAACCTGTAGACTGTCCATTCAGGGTGGTTGACGAGATTTTAAAAAATATTGTGAGAGAGACGCCCATCATTATTGTGGATATGCATGCAGAAGCAACCTCTGAGAAGATAGCGATGGGATGGTATCTGGATGGCCGGGTGAGCGCAGTTGTTGGAACGCATACCCACGTGCCTACTGCGGATGAAAAAGTACTGCCGCACGGAACCGCTTTTATCAGCGATTTAGGAATGACCGGGCCCCATGAATCTATTTTAGGGCGTAAGGTCGAGTGCGTTCTGAAGGCCATCGTTACCCAGATGCCTACCAGATTTGAGGTTGCCGAGAAAGACGTCCGTATCAGCGGCGTGAAAGTGAGCATAGAAAGCCAGACAGGAAGGGCAGAGAGCATAAAGAGGATTGAAGTAAGAGAGAGCAATTAAATGAATTTTGCCGGGACATTACCCTTATTATCAGGCACCCTCAAAGGTCGAAACAAGATATTAACGATTTCAGAACTTACCCGAAGAATCCGGAGTTCGTTGGAGCAGGAATTCTTTAATATATGGGTCGTTGGTGAGATATCGAATTTGAAAAAACCTACTTCCGGCCATGTGTACATGACGCTCAAAGATAATGACGCGCAGCTTCAGGCCGTTATGTTTAAATCGGTAGCAAATACCGTTAAGTTTGAACTGAAAGACGGGATGGCAGTGTCGGCCTTTGGTTCTGTTACGGTTTATGAAGCCCGAGGGCAATACCAACTGATTATAGAAAACATTGAACCCAGGGGGATTGGCGCATTACAGTTGGCTTTTTTACAGCTTAAAGAGCGGCTTGAAAAGGAGGGTTTATTTGATCCTGCGCACAAAAAACCACTTCCATTACTTCCGAAAAAAATTGCACTGGTAACGTCAATAACGGGCGCAGCAATAAAGGATATTTTAAATGTAATACAGAGAAGATTTGCCAGAGTAGAGATACTTATCTACCCCGTAAAAGTCCAGGGTGAAGGCGCCGCACTGGAGATTGCGCAGGCAATTGGAGATTTAAATACAATCCCTGACATCGATGTTATGATTGTTGGCAGGGGGGGTGGAAGTCTGGAAGACTTATGGGCATTTAATGAGGAGATTGTTGCGCGGAGTATTTACGCCTCAAGAATTCCCATCATTTCTGCCGTAGGGCATGAAATTGACGTTACTATTGCGGATTTCGTTGCGGATAAGCGGGCGCTTACACCCACGGAAGCCGGAGAACTGGTCGTTCCACGGTATGACCAGTTGAAAGACTCGCTTGAGAAAATTAAGACTAGACTTATGCAAGCATTGTATAATAAAATAATGTTAGTAAGAACTCGCCTCCAGGGGATGAGGAATGGCCTTTCATCAAAGAGATTGTTAGACAAGATTCTCAGATTACAACAAAGGTTAGATGAGATTATACAAAGATTCGATACGTTAAGTAAGCACACCCTGGAATTAGAAAGAGAGCGATTGATAGGTTTGGCTAACAGATTAAACAGCGTAAGCCCCTTGAATGTGCTCCAGAGGGGGTATTCTGTTACTACATTAGAAAAAAACAATAAACCCGTTAAATCAATTGATGAATTGACGATTGGAACACAAATAATAACCAGGTTTTCATATGGTAAAACAATCTCAACGGTAGTTGAAATTTTAAAGTAAAGCGAAACGGATATTTGTGTAATTGGGATAATGAGATGGCAACAACAGCGATTCAAAAACATTGGACATATGTGGATTATCTTTATTTGGACGATGAACAAAGATATGAGATTATAGAAGGGGAACTCATTGTGACCCCCGCACCATCATTTAAGCACCAAAAGATAGTAACACGGCTTATACAACTTTTGTCCAATTATATCCTTGAAGAAGGTATCGGTGAAGTAGTTGTTGCTCCGGTTGATGTGGTTTTATGTGAAGATATGGTGGTTCAGCCCGATATAATTTTCATCTCCAACAAAAACAAAGAAATCATAAAGGAGTCAGGTGTTTTTGGAGCACCTGATCTTGTTGTTGAAGTTATATCTCCATCCTCTCTATACAAGGATATCCAGGTAAAGAAAAGAATCTATGAAAAATTTGGCATTAGAGAATACTGGACAGTTTTTCCTGATGAAAAGACTGTCGAGATATTCTCTTTAAAACAGGGAAGATATGATTTGGTTTCATCATCGCAAAAGAACGGAAAAATAAAGAGTATTGAATTGTCGTTAGAAATAGATGCAAGAAATATTTTTTGTTGTATTGAATAAAATGGCAAAACAGAAATTTGAAGACGCATTAAAGGCATTGGAAGGCGTTGTGGAACAACTTGAAAAGGGAGATCTGTCTCTGGATGAAACGTTGTCTGAGTATGAAAGTGGCGTTAAATTGTATAAACAATGTATTTCTCTGTTAGAAGCCGCAGAAAGGAAAATTCAAATTCTGGTAAAGGATGAGAATGGAACTCTCCGGACAAAAGACATTGAAATGATTTCAACGCAAATGAATAATACGGTAAAATAACGAATTCGTGGTGATAAAATATGAGTAAATTGTTGGATTGTATTGAATATCCGGAAGACTTGAAAAAATTAAAACTTGAAGACCTGCCAAGGCTGGCATCGGAAATTCGGGAACTCATCGTTGATGTTGTCTCGAAAAATCCAGGACATCTTTCTTCAAATCTTGGCGTGGTTGAGTTGACCATTGCGTTGCATTATTGCTTTGATTTTAAAAAAGATAAAATTGTATGGGATGTAGGTCATCAGGCTTATGTCCACAAGATACTGACCGGAAGAAGACTAAGATTTCCAACCCTGAGACAATACAAAGGATTAAGCGGTTTCCCTGATAAAAACGAAAGTATCTATGATCCTTTTACCTGTGGACATAGTGGAAGCGCTATATCATCTGCATTAGGTCTTTCATGTGCTGATGAAATTCTTGGGTACAAGAGGTCTAATATAGCCATTGTCGGAGACGGTGCAATTGGGGCGGGGATGTCACTGGAGGCGTTGAATCACGCCGGCGACCTGAAGAAAAATCTTTTAGTGATTCTTAACGATAATGAAATGTCCATATCCAATACCGTTGGCGCCTTTTCAAAATACTTAAATAAGATCAGGACTGCCCCTTTGTATACCGACCTGAAAAAAGAGGTCCATAATTTATTAAATATACTGCCTGTATTTGGCAAACCCGTTGGAAAGACATTGGAACATGTGGTTGAAACGATTAAAAGAGGCGGCGCTCCTGGTCAGATATTTAAAGATCTTGGTTTCGATTATTTTGGTCCAATTGATGGACACGATTTTAAAATGTTGACCGAGACATTGAATGATCTTAAACAACTCGAAGGACCGGTGCTTTTACACGTTATAACAGAAAAGGGAAGGGGATTTGAACCGGCATGCAAAAATCCAACACAGTTTCACAGCGCAGGCAACTTTGAAATGTGTGACGGAAAGATTTTACAGACAGCAAAAGAGTCAGAAAAGATTTCTTATACCAAGGTCTTTGGCGATACCCTTATAGAGATGGCAAAGACTGACCCAAGAATCGTTGTTTTAACGGCTGCCATGCCTGATGGAACAGGCACGGCTTCTTTCGGGAAAAGATTTCCAGACCGGTTTTACGATGTCGGGATCTGTGAACAGCACGCAGTCGGTCTTGCTAACGGCCTGGCAGCGGGGGGGATAAAACCTGTTGTGGCTATTTATTCGACATTTTTGCAGAGGGCGTACGATCAGGTGTTTCACGATATCTGTTTACAAAGGAACGGCGTCGTATTTGTGCTCGATCGGGCGGGAATTGTGGGGAACGATGGTCCTACTCATAATGGTGTATTTGATGTTGCCTATCTGCGCAATTTGCCGGAAATTATCCTGATGGCGCCCAAAGACGGGAATGAGTTGCGGTCTATGCTAAAAATTGCTTTGAATTCTGGCAAATCTGTGGCTATACGGTATCCAAAAGAAGAAATACCCGATGAAAAGCTTAATACCAATATGAAACATTTGAGATTGGAAAGGCTGAGATATTACGGGAGGGCTCTGATGGCGTACTCCTTGCCTATGGTGCAATGGTATACCGATGCTTACATGCTGCGGAACGTCTGAGCGAAAGAGGAATAGAGGTTACCGTGGTGAATGCACGTTTTGCCAAACCTCTTGATAATGGGCTTATTTTAAAACTCGTCAGGAGTCATAAATTGCTTATGACAGTAGAAGACCATGCCTTGATGGGCGGTTTTGGTTCTGCGGTGCTTGAACTTGTTTCTGATGAAAGAGAAGAAACGAATAAAATTGTGAGAATGGGCATACCTGATCATTTTATTGAACACGGGCCTCGCAATTTGATATTAAAAAATTTAGGGTTGGATGAAAATGGCATTGCCGATAAGTTTATTGCAACCCTCGAGTTAATGGATATCCATAGTTCATTTAGTAAATCTGGAAAGCGACATTTGACTGTTTAAACGGATGAAAAAAATTCTTGTATTAGGTGACTTCAATAAGAAAAAAATTAGCGATTCGATTTCTACTTTAAAACCATGGTTTGATAAGTACGTCAACGTTGATATTTTTGACTTATCAAAAAAAAATAACTTTGAAAATATTGATGCTGAAATTGCAGTTGTTTTCGGTGGCGATGGGGCAATTTTATACACATGCCGGAGTCTTGGTAGAAATCAGATACCCATTATCGGCGTACACATGGGGAGGTTTGGTTTTTTAGCAGAACTTATGGAACACGACGTGCGCACTTCCATGGAAAAAATATTCCATGGGGACTTCCGTATTCGAAAAAGAATGCTTCTCTTATGCCGCGTTGAACGTGGCGGGAAGATTATTAATGAATCGCTTGGTATTAATGACTCGGTAATTTCCCGATCATCGTTATCACGATTGATATCCATAAAACTCCACATAGACAGGGAAAGCGTGGCTACCTACAGAGCCGATGGTCTGATTATATCAACTCCGCTAGGATCAACGGCTCACTCTTTATCAGCCGGTGGACCTCTCCTGTCTCCAGAATTAAATGCGTTTATCATCGTGCCTATATGCCCACATACTCTTACAAATCGCCCCCTGGTTGTCTCCGGGGATGTTAAAATTGAGATGGAAATAACGTCTCAAATGGGTGGTACCGGCCTTACGGTGGATGGTCAGGTCTTTGCGGAATTAGAAATGGGCGATAGGGTAAAGGTGGAACGGGCGGATATAGAGGTACAAATGATAGATACGGGAACAAGAACTTTTTACGGAGTATTGCGGGAAAAGCTAAATTGGGGAGGTCTGCCAAATTATGGCCGTAATTAGGATAAAAGAAAATTACTGTAAAGGGTGCATGCTCTGTATTCCCGTGTGTCATAATAAATCGTTAATAATATCAGAAAATCTCAATGAATACGGTTTGCATCCTGTAAAATTCAGAGAAGATGCAGAATGTGACGGATGTAAGAAATGCGCAATTATGTGCCCGGATGTTGCAATAGAGATTTATAATTAAAAGGTATTCACAGAATGAAACAGCTATTAACAGGAAATGAAGCAGCCGCAGAGGCTGCAATACAGGCCGGATGCAGGTATTATTATGGGTATCCCATAACGCCCCAGAATGAACTTATCAACTATATGTCATGGAGAATGCCAGAGGTTGACGGCGCTTTTATTCAGGCGGAGAGCGAAATTGCGGCAATTAATATGGTGTATGGAAGTGCAGCAGCAGGCGGTCGCGCAATGACGTCGTCATCAAGTCCCGGTATAAGTTTGAAACAGGAAGGAATTTCCTATCTGGCCGGAAGTGAGTTGCCGTGTGTAATTGTTAACATACAGCGTGGCGGACCGGGATTAGGAGATATTTCCGCATCACAGGCCGATTACTTTCAGGCTGTAAAAGGGGGGGGGCACGGCGATTATCATGTCATTGTCCTTGCGCCAGGTTCAGCGCAGGAGATGGCAGACCTGGTCTACGATGCCTTTAACCTTGCGGATAAATACCGGAATCCTGTTATGATTCTCGGAGATGCCCAGATAGGCCAACTCGTAGAACCTGTTGAATTTCACAAAAAGCACACGGAATACCTACCCCCAAAAAATTGGGCATTGACAGGCGCTGAAGGGCGTGAGAAACGTGTTATAAAATCGTTTTATCCGGTGAAAGGCCAATTGGAAGAATTTAACGCCCATTTACAGAGAAAATATAAACTTATAGAAGAACACGAAGTTCGTTATGAGGCAATTAATATGCACGATGCAGATATTGTATTAGTTGCATACGGCACATCAGCCCGGATATGCAAGGAAGTTGTAAAGAAATGCCTTCAATACAAGTTTAAAGTAGGACTAATCCGTCCGATTACCTTGTGGCCGTTTCCCAAAGAAATTATACGAAGTGTGGCAGAAAGGGTGCACAGTATATTGACGGTTGAAATGAGCGCCGGACAGATGGTTGAGGATGTGAGATTGGCGGTTGAAGGAAGGTGTCCCGTACACTTTTATGGAAGAACGGGGGGAGGTGTGCCTACGTCACAGGAAGTTATTAAAAAGATCACGGAGATTGAACCTGATAACAGGGCCGCTCATTCGTTACGACAATTAGTTGAGGTTAAATAATATGCGTACTATTTATGAAAAACCGGAAACGCTTATCGATACGCCGACACACTTTTGCCCGGGGTGTGGTCATGGAATTGTCCTGCGATTAATCGCAGAAATCATTGATGCATGGGGTATCCGGGGCAAGACGATTGGATTAGCGCCCGTCGGGTGTGCCGTGCTTGCATATAATTATCTTGATATTGATATGTGTGAGGCAGCACACGGACGTCCACCGGCTGTGGCCACGGGCATTAAAAGGGTTCACCCTGACCATGTTGTATTTGCTTACCAGGGAGACGGCGATCTTGCGGCAATCGGGACTGCTGAAATTATCCATGCAGCAAACAGGGGTGAAAATATTACCTTTATTTTTGTTAATAACGCCGTCTATGGCATGACCAACGGACAAATGGCTCCAACGACGTTAATAAATCAGAAGACGGCAACCACGCCATCAGGGCGTGACCCGGTAAATTACGGATATCCCATCCGTGTCTGTGAACTCCTGTCCGTTCTCGATGGCACGAGTTATCTTGAACGGGTTTGTTTATCGTCGCCTGAAAATATCAGAAAAACAAAAAAGGCGCTTGAAAAAGGCTTTAAAACCCAGATAGAGAAAAGAGGATTTTCCCTGATAGAAATCTTGTCCCCTTGCCCAATTTACTGGAGAATGGACGCTAACGAGGCGATGAAACATATCGACGAAGTAATGTCGAAAACATTTCCTTTAGGCGTGGTAAAAGATTGGGAACAGATGAACTAGATTGCCTACCACAATAACCACGAAGCATTTATGGTAAAATATGCACAAGAAGGTCTCTATTCACAAAAAACTCTGTAACTTCCGTGTTCTTTGTGATAACCATAGCACGCAGCAAAGCCGCAACCAAATCCCCCTTAGAAAAGGGGGACTAAGGGGGTTGTAAAAAAACTTACAAACAAAGACGTTTTTACAGAGTAATACTATAATAACTAAAGTTAACTTATGACGGAAAAGATTATTTTAGCAGGTTTTGGCGGACAGGGAATGATGCTCCTGGGAAAATTGCTTGCACAGGCAGCAATGACAGAAGGGAAGTATGTTACGTACTTCCCTTCGTATGGCACCGAGGTAAGAGGCGGGACTGCTGTCTACCACCTCATTATTTCAAACGAAGAGATATTTTCTCCCCTTATCGAAGAAACAGATACCCTCATTGTCATGAATCAACCGTCTTATCAAAAGTATAAGGGGATGTTGAAACATCAGGGGTTGCTTTTATTGAATTCCTCGATGATTAAAGTAAATGACCTTCACGAAGCTCACATTTGTAAAATACCCGCTACGGAAATTGCCAGTAAACTAGGGAATGTACTGGTCTCGAATATCGTCATGCTGGGCGCCTATCTGACGGTTAAAAAATTATTCTCTGCAGATATGATTTTAGACCAGCTCCGGGAAATGTTAAAAGGAAAAAAAACCAATCTGTTTGCCATCAACAAGCAGGCGCTCGAAAGCGGCATTCAAATAGTAAAATCTTTATCATAAGGCATGCACCATGTCTTTAAATTGCCTTCCACGTTCCTCGTAGTTGACGAACATATCATAACTGGCGCAGGCGGGGGAAAGGACTACAACATCTCCTGATTGGGCAAGGGCACATGCCCGTTGAAATGCTTCTTGAAAGGTATTCGGCGTCTTTACAAGTGGTCTTTCCCGCAAACCTTTATTTTTGATGACAAGTTCCTCTATTTTTCCTGCCGTTTTTCCGATGAGTATAACAGCCTTCGTGTTCCCTGCACAGACTCGGGCAAATTCCTCAAAGCTACTTCCCTTGTCATATCCACCCGCAATAAGTATAACGGGTTTCTTAAATGCCGTTATAGCGGCAATGGCTGATTCTGGCGTGGTGGCCTTGGAATCATTGAAAAAACACACCCCCTTAACTTCACGAACAAATTCCAACCGGTGTTCTAATCCCCCGAAAGAAGTAACCACCTTATGAATGTGGTCTTCCTGTGCTCCCATGATAAAAGCTGCACATGATGCCGCAAGGATATTGTGTAGATTATGATCGCCTGGTATTTTAATCTGATCAACACACGACCGTTGAATTTGCTGTCCATTCACACATAGTACCATATCATTATTATTTATATAAACGCCATTTTTTTGTGGGTATTTCGTGCTGTACCATAAAACGTTGCCTTTGCAATCCTGCTCCCATTTCCTGAGTTCCGGGTCATCATAATTGAGGACTGCGTAATCTCCTCGTTTTTGATAGAGGACAATAGCCTTCTTTGCCCGAATATAGTCCTCCATATTTGGATGCCTGTCCAGATGATTGGGAGAGATATTGGTTAATACACTGATATGAGGACTTTTTTGTAAATCGTGGAGTCCGTCCAGTTGAAAACTCGAAAGCTCAAGTACTACAATGTCTGAGGGTTTTATTCCTTCGATATCTGCAAGGAGTGACCGTCCAATATTTCCTCCTATCCACGTCTTGCGTAATGTTTGTTGTAATATTAAACCGGTGAGTGTCGTTGTGGTGGATTTCCCGTTGCTTCCGGTAATTCCAATAATTGGCGCCGGGCATAAGGTGAAAAAAATATTTATCTCTGTTTGCAGAGGTATGTGGTGACTTCTTGCTATTTGAAGAAATTTTGAATTTTTAGGTATGGCAGGATTAACAATAACCATATCTGCATTGATAAAATCTTCATCGTAATGACCGCCGAGTTTGTAAGTAATGGGCATGCCTTCAAGTTGTTTTATGGATTGTGAGAGTTCTGCGGCGCTTCTCAAATCTGTGACGGTAACATGGGCGCCCTGTTTAACAAGAAATCTGGCAACACCAACACCTCCGCCAAACAGGCCCAAGCCCATCACCGTAATTTTTTTGTTTTTAAATGCTGTGCTCATCGGTTTATCAGTTAATTTTAAAGTTTCAATGGATTACATTAAAGAAAGAGGCGTATTTATGTCAAGGAAAAATACCTGAAGCCTTTGTAATGGTCGCGGAGTTATGGACTCAAAAAGCGCTTGCAGACTATGCTTACAAACATGTTGCGAAAGCTGGACACCCATCATTAAACCTGGCTGGAATGCATGGAATATTTATTTAATAGTAACAGTTTAGTTTTTTGAAAAATTCTAGTAATAATGTGGTTATCATATAGTGTAGTAGTGGCAATTCATGAATTGCCACCACATATTGTCACAAAGGTATTTTCAACTACTGATGTTTTCGAAAAACCAAACTGTTACATTTAGTATTTTGACCTAAGAGACTGTTTTATCCAGAGAACTCCTGACCCCTAATATATTCTTTGTGGAGAAATGGGTATAAATCATTGAAATTTGAAGATTGATGTGACCAAGCAATTCCTGAATTGTCCAGATGTCGTATCCGTTCTCCAGAAGATGAGTGGCAAAGCTGTATATACAGATGCCTGTTTTGTAATACCCGCCTTTGTAACAGTGGTCTTAAATGCCTTTTGAAGTGATGCGGGATGCAGATGATGGCGACGCACCGTATGTGTGCGTGGGTTCTAAATGAAAGGGGTACAGTTCAGAATAGAGAATGCGTAAATTACGGTGATTGTAAAAAGCAATAAACAAAAAACATAAAGATTTCTTTTGTTTTCTCTGGGTATTTTACGTTCTTTGTGGTGAACTATTACGTAAAAAAATAGAGCAAGCCTCAATGCACTACCGGCCTGCTTGACCTGCCATTCTTCATGAGTTTTTGCTAAATTCTTTAGGAATTGCATTTTCTGTTCAAGATTTAAAATCATCGAATCAGACACATTGAGAAACGAATAGCAATCAGAAACCCACTTCGTATAAAAAGGTACATATTTTTCTTTAACCAGTGACTTTTGGGTGAGATGGTCTTTAAAAGACGAAAGCATAATAAAACCAAACAATTATCAAGATTCCATTTATTAATAAATGTTAGGCTATATTATAGAATTATATTTGACTTTTCAAGATAAATTTCCTTATTTTTGATTGACAAATGTTGTGACATAAAATAAAATGCCGCTATTTGTAGAATAAATATAAAAATGAATGTTATCCGTTTAAAATATGAGCGCATTAACCAAATCATTTATCTGGAAAGAGTTCTT
>JAHFOW010000205.1 GCA_023261465.1 Planctomycetota bacterium | reverse complement strand
ACATCGATCTTGTCAGCGATTATCTTGATTCCATACGGATAATCCTTTAAAGCCGACGTGTATTCAAGGTTCTTTGGTGGCACGGTTCCCATACGCCAGATACCCTTCATTACCGGGTTGTGTATAAACCGACCATGCTTCTCGTACATGTGGCAGAACTGGCAAGTTGGCGTGCGGTAATCCTTACCAGGCCTTACTTCTGCTAATGGCCTGTTGAAATCAAAGTGTTCTTCTTCTTTATGATAGATGACACCATGCTTTGATTCTCCGTATGATTCTGCATCGGGATGGTCTGGACCCATGTGACAGGATATGCAAGCCTCTGGCTGTCTTCCTTCTGCGGCACTAAACTTGTGACGGGTATGGCATACATCGCATTTTTCTGCGCCTGAGTGACATAAGTCACAGCCGTGTTGTCCATATAAATAACCCCTTCGGGCAGCCTCAGCATACCATGGTACGATCGTATTAGCCTCCCATGACTGGATGTGGTTGGGACGGCCTACCTCACGTTCCCTTAAGAAATCATCGAATTGTGGTCTGTGGCATTCACCGCAAACCTCGCCGGTTGGCATCCTTATTTGTTTTGTCTTCGTGTCAGCATGACAGTCGAAGCAGTGAACTTCGTTCAAAACCCTGTTTGTCCGTTTTTCGATTTCAGCCGTTCTGGCAGACAGATAGGGAGTGCTCTTGGGATTTTTATGCCCTGAGCTTCTCCAGTCTCTCACAACGCCTGGGGTTGCTTCCTCATGGCATGTTACGCATAAATCCCTTCTCTCTTTTTCAATGAAGAGGGAATGATCCAGGTTCTTCATGGGTTCATAATGTCTGTTGGGCTGCCAGTACATATCCAGCATCTGTGGCTTGAAATAGTCCTTAAAAGGACCTGAACCCTCTTTCAATCCAACGTTATCTTTATAAACGGCCCGATACCAATCGGGCGTCCCTTCGTATAAATCTGGTGGCGTTTCTTTCTTGGGTGGTGGTTCTGCTGCCCATACCGCAGAAGTTAACGCCATCATCACAGATAAACACAAACCTAACCCTAATTTTTTCATTTCATTAACCTCCGTATGATGAACGATATATTAAGATGTTATTTATTTTTCTTTATTTTCTTCTGGTTTAATTAGCGATAACACGTAATGGGTTAAACACCACCTTTGTTCGTCTGTAAGCTCTTTGGCGAAAGATGGCATTGGAGTGCCATTCAATCCTGTGGTAAATCTGAGATATACATCACTGGATGAATTCCCACCCTTGAACTTTCCTGTGGTAAAATCAAAAGGTTTTATGGGAAACCCAAAATCGTCCTCTTGTTCTGCGGCGCTTGGTCCGTCTCCGCGTCCTTCAACGCCATGACATTTCCAGCATTCTAATTTTTCTTCATAAATCTTTTTTCCTTCTGCGACAGTCTTTTCAGAAGGTCTGATTTCTAATCCGACGCTAATTGACGGATCTGGTTTCCTGACTCCAAATGCTTCAGAAAAACTCTTTAAAACCGGTATTACCGATGCGCGTTGGGCGTCTGTTAAAATATCCCACGGAATCATTGTGGAATTAGGCACACCATAAGAAATTGTCCTGTAAATATCGTCATCTGTTGGGAGTGAACCGCTGGGGGTTGTCCTGAACTTGTAAGCACCCCTTGTAAAATCGCGCGGTTTTGGGAGCATTGACCTTGCGAGAGGTCCGTCTCCCTTGCCTTCCTCGCCATGACAGGGGCTGCAATATTTTTTATAGGTATTTTTACCGTCTTCCGTAACCTCTGTTGGTATATTAACTGCCTTGGCAGTCATAGGCGCAATACCTATTAACAGTGCTGCGCTTGCCGCTGCCGTAGCGCTCCATAAGCCAACCCTACTCAATAAAACCTTAGGTTTCATTCTGCCCTTCCTCCTTTCCAATTGCAATTTTACAAACCTAATTAATTTTCAAACGATACACAACTTGATTGATTTTCTAATTTGGGGAATAAACAAATTCTATATTTGAAGTTTCTTTTGGATGTATTGTTACCTCCTTTTCTAGTTTACCCAACTCCTCATGCCATACCTGAAGTTTGTATGTGCCGGGCGGGATATCGCAAATTTCGAAATAACCATTCTTATCCGTTGTGTCAAAATATGGATTATCCAGAATGACAATCCACGCGTATGTTTTTTTGTGTATGTCGCAGGTCAATTTAATAATTTCTGGGGAATCAAATTTTTCAGATATTCTTTGTTTGTAAGTTGTGCCAAGATTAAAGGGTTGGTTTTTAACCGAACAAGTATGAACTGTATGCAACTCTTCATCTCCATTTAGGATATCAATGGTAGTACCTGCCAGAATTGCAACAACATGAGGAATATATGTATTTTTCTGCTGGTCAATAATTGGGTGGATTGTTGGGGTTGCCCTCTTCTTGCCTTTGGTAATGTCTGTAATCGAAACAACGGCGCATTTGAGTCCATTATTAATCTTACTGACAATGAGTTTTTCGGGAGCGGTTGTGGATGTTTCTGGTAATTCCCAATTGCCAGATAGATTCAATGATAATGTTGCTAAATCGCCCATGTATTTCACATTTCCAATAATGGCGCCGCCGTCAGTAACCTCTACTTCGGTATAATCCTTATCTGCTAAAATATATTTTGGAAATATAACATTCCAACCAACAAATCCGGACATAATAATAATTAAGGATAAATATCTCATTTATATTTGACAAAGTTATGCAACTGAAGCAATAATGACCACATATACGTGACAAAAATCATTCCCACTTGAGAATTAAAACGAAAAAACTTAAAATATCTCCTAAGTGGTAAATTTCAGTAATAGTTAACTATTCATAGGGTAATGTCCTTTTAGGATAATTGGGGTGCATAACATATATTTAATTTCAGTAATGAAATGATATTTTCACAATTATAATTAATTCTAAAAAGTGTAATTTATATATTTATTGCATGTCAAAATCAATTTTTAATATATTGCTGCAGCGGGCTTTGCATTACGGCAAATATCCCTTTGTCAATGTTCTTCTCCCCGGCAAATACGAGGTAACTATATTTCCCATAATGAGGGATTTTAGCCCCTATGTTTTTAATCGTACCCGAATTTAGACATGAAAACAAAGCAATACTTTTTTTCTTGTTTTTAGAGTTTTTAAATGTTACGAGAAGGGCATTATTCTTGTTGTTATAACTTGTTTTACCTGCCGTGAATGAGTCTTCTTTAAGCGAAAAACCGTCCGGTAAATTATCGAGGAATATTTTAGCCAGTTTGTTTTCTGTCAAACCGCCTAAAATAAACAAACTTTTCTGAGTCAAGTCTATTTCCGTAATCTCCGCATCTGATTTCACAACCCTGTTGTTGTCTGCCAGAAATTCCGCAAGTTTTTTGTATGCTGCCTGCGAATTGCCTTCGCCGCTTGTCGGATACACAAAGACATTATCAGCATCTCCTAACACTAAATCTATGGTAGGCGGGATTTCTTCTAAATGAAGTCGTCGAAAAATATCGCATTGAGGGTCTATGTGAATGTGCTTAGGTTGAGAATCTGTATGGATGGAAACGATGGTGTTTTTTTCTTTTATCTCTGCGGTTAGGTCGAAATTTCCATTGTCCAGTTTTAGATGAATGGGCAAAAAGAGATGATATGGTTTTCCTTTCTTCAAAAGTGTTTGAGGACAAGTTTGGACAATCTCAACCTTTGTCTGCCAACCGTCATTGGACTTTTCCACTTCGGTTTTACCTAATTCAATAAACGGCGCACCTGCTTGATTGACCCATTGTTCAAAGAACCATGCTAAGTCCATTTTGCCTGTTTCTTCAAATATTTTTTGGATATCTTTCCAGCTTGCCTGTTGCCATATCTTTTCTTTATAAAATTTCATAAGGGATTGATAAAACAAATCATCGCCAATCATTCTTCTAAGCATGTGAAATACCATCGCTGTCTTTCCATATCCTATCGCCTGGGTTGTCTGATCTCTTCTGCTGATGAAGTTTTTAAGGGGAAAATCGTTCTGCTCGGTCACGTAATTAGTGTATTTTCTGCAAATATCCTTCCGGTAATCCTCGGCTGAAATAGCGTCCTTGAGTTCTTTATAATAGTAATCAGCCATGTAAGTGGTCAGTCCTTCACACCAGTTTCCCTGAGAATCATCAACGAAGACCGAATTACCCCACCAATTGTGTAAAATCTCGTGACCAAGCGAAGTCTCAACGATAAAAGGTAGTTTTACTACGGTGCTTCCCAACAGGGTAAACGAAGGCATGCCATAACCCGTCTGGAAAAAATTTTCAACAATGGCAAATTTTCCGTAAGGATAGTCTCCTAATAGTTTTTGATATATGTCGAGATAGCGGGTTGTAGCATTTATGTAAGTCTCAACCAGGTTCTGCTCTTCCGAGAAGAAATAGGCATAGATATCAATTCCATTATGTTTGATATTTGTAACTTCGTATCTTCCGGCTACCAGATGACATCCCTCAGACACAATTTTTTCTTCCCATGTTGTATACATCTTACTATTAACTGATTTTTTATTTACGAGAATACCTTGTGTAACTGCTTCATATTCAGCAGGTGTAATAACAGTCACTCTAAAAGTTGCCAGGGAATTTGGAACATCCGGATACCACTTACATGCAGGACTCAAATAAACGCCGTCCTCACCGACAATACCGGTTGTTTCGCCAACATCCTCCTTTTCTTGTGAATATGGCGCTTGCCGGAGAATGCCCTCGTACGCAATATCTAAAACCACGCCGTCTGATTGGCTCAAATCCGTTGGTAATACGATCTCCAAATGTTGTCCATTACCACTAGATGTAGTTTTAAAATCTAACTTCTTATTTGAAGAACTAACTGACAGGATTTTGAATGACCTGTTAAGAAGAAATGAAACTTCTTCCGCAGCGGCGCATGATACAAACAAATGGTCAAGTGCCTTTAGTCTGTGTTCTTTCAAGAACAACTCAATTTCAATATCATGGCTCAATATCCTGTTTTTAC
>JAHFOW010000048.1 GCA_023261465.1 Planctomycetota bacterium | reverse complement strand
GAACTTAATAAGGGAAGTACATTTATCGTTACTTTGCCTGCTTATCAAATTTAAGTTAAATATCGAGGTTAATCTCCCTAAACGGCATTATCAAGATGAGTATAAAGAATCAAGGCGAGCGCACGGAAGTTACAGAGTACGTTTATATTTTTCGGGAAGGAGTCGTTGATCTAAGAGCTGGAAGTCTTCTTGTGTGGGCAGAAAATTGATTCGTGTTTGAGATATGTTCTTTAACCTTGAGATAAAAATTCACTGGATAATGTAACAGGCGACTTAGAAAATAAAGCATGACAAATACATTTTCTCGACAAAATATGAAAAATAGTGTAATCTTTAAGGATTATAAATTTTGCCATGTAGTGGGAGAAGAACACAAAGATGTATAGGCGCAGTATTAAGTCTTCCAACATCACATATTCTCAATAGATCACCTTCTTTTTTTCTGTGTTCTCAGTGTCCTCTGTGGCAGGTCTTTTAGTTCGTAAAACCAATGAGGAGAAAATATGAGTCGAAAGATGGTAACCGTTGATGGCTGTACAGCGTGTGCGCACGTCGTACATGCTACTAATGAAATAATTACGATTTATCCCATTACCCCTTCATCACCTATAGCAGAGATCTGCGATGTAAAATCTGCGGCGGGACAGGTGAATATATGGGGTTCGGTGCCGAAGGTAAGCCAGATGCAGTCTGAGGCGGGTGTCGCAGGGGCGGTGCATGGCTCTCTTACCACGGGCGCTCTGGCAACAACGATTTCAGCATCCCAGGGGCTTTTGTTAATCATCCCCAATATGTATAAAATTGCAGGCGAACTTACCCCCACGGTCTTTCACATAACTGCGCGTTCTCTGGCATGCCAGGGGTTGTCCATATTTGGCGACCATTCAGACGTGATGGTAGCGCGGCCTACCGGTTTTGCCATGTTATGTTCAAAAAATGTGCAGGAAGCTATGGATTTTGCCCTCATTGCACAGGCTGCTACGCTTGAATCCAGGATACCATTCATGCACTTCTTTGACGGGTTCAGGACGTCACACGAAGTTCAGAAAATCGAAGAGGTTTCATTTGATGATATGCGGGCGATGATTGACGATGACCTTGTTATTGCCCACCGCAAGAGGGGCCTCACCCCTGACAATCCTTATATCCGCGGTACTTCTCAAAACCCGGATGTATACTTTCAGGGAAGAGAGACGGTAAATAAGTATTATAATGCAACTCCGGGTATTGTGCAGAAGGCGATGAACAAGTTTGCAAAGGTCGTTGGTCGTCAATATAACCTCTTTGAGTACTATGGCGCGCCAAACGCTGAACGTGTTATTATTGTTATGGGTTCGGCGGGGGAAACGATATTCAATACCATTCAGACGTTGAACGCCAGGGGTGAGAAACTGGGGCTTATTCAGGTAAGACTTTACCGGCCTTTTGACGTAGCTGCCTTTGCTGATAGTTTACCGGCGAGTGTAAAGGCAATTGCCGTCCTTGACCGCACGAAGGAACCCGGCGCAATTGGCGAACCTCTGTATCTCGATGTCAGGACTGCCATCGGGGAGGCTATGGACAGGGGATCAACTAAATTTAAGAATTACCCCGTCGTTGTTGGCGGCCGTTATGGTCTTGGTTCAAAGGACTTTACACCGGCAATGGTAAAAGCCGTATTCGATAATATTGCACAGGGCAAACCAAAGAACCATTTCACCATTGGCATTAACGATGATGTGACGGGCACCAGTCTCAATTATGATGAATCCTTTACGATAGAAGGAAAAGAGGCATACCGTGCCCTGTTTTACGGATTGGGCGCAGATGGCACCGTTGGCGCTAATAAGAATACCATCAAAATTATCGGTACGGAAACAGACAATTATGCGCAGGGCTATTTTGTGTATGACTCAAAGAAGTCTGGTTCAACAACCGTATCCCACTTGCGATTTGGGAAAGATAAGATTCTGAATCCATATCTTGTATCAAAGGCAAATTTTATTGCCTGTCACAACCCTTCGTTCCTCGAAAAATATGATATGTTGTCCAATGCGGACGAAGGAGCGACATTTCTCCTAACCACTTCTAAAAATAAGGACGAGATATGGGACACCCTGCCTGCCGAGGTACAGGAACATCTCATTGCCCGGAAGATGAAATTCTATATTATCGACGCCATTTCGCTTGCCGAGGAGATCGGTCTTGGCACAAGGATCAACACGATCATGCAAACTGCCTTCTTTGTTATTTCAGGGATTATTCCTAAAGAGGATGCGGTTGAAGCAATCAAGGCGGAGCTAAAAAAGACCTACATAAAAAAGGGTGAGGATGTGGTTAAAATGAACTACGCCTCGGTGGACAAGGCGCTCCAGAATATTGTTGAGGTTAAGGTTCCCGGCAAGGTCACCAGCAAGATCAGGATGAGGCCGCCGGTGCCTGAAGATGCGCCGGATTTTGTGAAAAATGTAACGGCAAAGATGATCGCCAATAAAGGTGATTACCTGCCTGTTTCTGCCATACCTGCCGACGGCACATGGCCCACGGGAACGACCCAGTATGAGAAGCGAAATGTTGGGGTGTATATCCCTGAATGGGATCCTGACACCTGCATACAGTGCGGTCAATGCTCATTTGTTTGTCCTCATGCAACCATCAGGATAAAGGCGTATGACCCATCATTATTAAAGGATGCCCCTGCAACCTTTAAGGCTGTGGACGCATCAGGTAAAGAAATGAAGGGGCTTAAGTTTACCGTTCAGGTAGCGCCGGAAGACTGCACCGGGTGTGGTTCTTGCGTATTCAATTGTCCGGGGCAAAAAAAGGATGCACAGGGGAATAAGATTCCCGATGCCAAGGCCATCAACATGAAACTTCAGGAGCCGCTTCGTTACAAGGAGGCCTCAAACTATAAGTTTTTCCTCGGCCTTCCTGAAACCGACCCTTCGAAGTTTAACGTCAACTCGGTAAAGGGGAGTCAGTTTGTAAAACCGCTCATTGAGTATCACAGCGCATGTGCGGGGTGCGGAGAGACGCCTTACATAAAACTGCTTACCCAGTTGCTTGGCGACCGCTTGCTTATTGCCAATGCTACCGGTTGTTCGTCTATCTATGGCGGGAATTTACCCACAACGCCTTATACAAAAAGGGCAGATGGCCGGGGACCTGCGTGGTCAAACTCCCTCTTCGAAGATACGGCCGAATTTGGGCTTGGTATGAGACAGACTGTGGACAAGTTTTATGGACTGGCCGTTGAACTGCTGGAACGGCTTGCCTTGTTACCTGCTTATGCAGATGCAGGAGAACTCTTTGAATCATTAAAAAATGGCGATCAGTCTAACCAGGAGGCAATAGACAAACAGAGGGTGCGCGTAGAAGTATTGAAAAAGAGACTATCGAAAGACGCCTCGCCAGACGCAAAGAGACTCCTCTCCCTTGCTGATTATCTTGTAAAGAAATCGGTCTGGGCAATAGGCGGCGATGGATGGGGCTACGATATAGGCTATGGCGGGGTCGATCATGTGCTGGCATCGGGTGAAAATATAAAGCTTCTGATTATGGACACCGAGGTGTATTCGAACACGGGTGGACAGATGTCGAAGGCAACGCCGCTGGGTGCTATTGCCCAATTTGCAGCGGGGGGAAAGAGGACTCCCAAAAAGAATATAGCACTGATGATGGCCACCTATAGCAAGGTGTACGTTGCCCAGGTAGCTTTTGGGGCAAACCAGGCGCAAACCGTCAGGGCATTTACAGAGGCCGAGGCATACAACGGACCGGCGCTTATTGTGGCATACTCAGTGTGCATTGCCCATGGCATTGACATGAGCAGGGGTATTGAGCAACAAAAAAAGGCGGTTGCCTGTGGTCATTGGCCTCTGTACCGGTATAATCCACAACTCGAGGCGCAAGGAAAGAATTCACTGACCATTGACAGCAAAGACCCGTCTGTTTCTTTTGAGGAATATGCCTATAACGAAAATCGCTATCGTGCCCTGAGGGCAAGCAATCCGGAGGTTGCGGCATCGCTGATGAAGCAGGCGGATGCTGAAATACAGAGGAGATGGAAGTTGCTCAAACATCAGGCAGCATGGGCGCCTTAATAATGGTTGAAAGCCGCGGAGAAATAATTTCTCAATCGACGGTAAAGATGCTGAAATTTGAGAGATAAAATTGAAAGGTTGAGAGATTGGGAATTTGAGAAATCAAGTCCCCCCAATTTCTCGGCCTTATTCAGTTTGCAGTGGCGACTTCAGTCGCTCCCGTAGGCAGCTTAATTTAAGCCTCTTATAGGTAAAAACAGGATTATGTAATACGTTTAACCAACGGATAGTGGCACTTACAACTTGTTATATAAGTCAAACGGTCAGTTGAACGATGAAGCGAATGATCGTCAACCTGACATCCACAAGAAATTCAATATACGTTTCGTAATTAAAGTATTCCTCTGCTTATGAAAGCCAGATCAATTTCTTGAAGTGGCAAGGTCATTACGATACAATACAGATGCATGCTTGCGCATTCACCGTGTCCAATGGCGCCGCTTACCTTGCCCACCCGTTAGGATTGAAAAATAAGGAGTTTGATGTGTTAAAAAGAAAGTGCTTTAGGAATTGTATTATATATGTGTTATTTTCATTTTTTGGTTTTATTCTTACGGTATCTGCGTATGAAGGACATGACCACGCTCACGATACGGTGATTACTATCGAAAAGAAGACCTATATTCATTTTCAAACAGCATTGCTGGGTTATCAATACATCTATAGTTACATGGTAAAGGGCGGGGCGAATGAAATTTCCGATTTGGCTCAAAATCTAATTGACGCCGCCAGTCAGGGCGTTCAGACAGAACCAGAAGGTCCCGGGCAGCACATGATGCAGCATATTCTCGAGGCGGCGGAATCTTTAAAAAATGCAAAGAATGTGAATGAACGCCAGGCGGCCTTCGCTTCAATCAGTGACACTTTTTTCTCGTATTTTAAATCATGGCCAAACCAGTTAATCCGTAATAGACTGAAAATGTGCCGTTGTAAGAGTGGACACCGATGGCTTCAACCGGAAAACAGTCCCACGGCGTGTCCCTATTCATTAAACAAATCTGCAAATTGTTTAACCATAGAAGAAACCGTATACTAACGGTAATAATTTAACAAACGCGTAGAGACGCAAGATTTTGTCGTGAGATTATTCGAACGATTTTGCATCTCTATCCTGATAATTAGGCCTTCGGAGACTACACAAATAACCGTCTCCCTTGAAGTGCAATATCATTAAAATAGGGGAGGATGTTTTCATTTCAGGTAAAAGCCCAAAGGTCTTACATAAGATAGCTCAGGGCAACGCCCTGGGTATAATGGTAAAATACCTTTAAGCTCTGAAAGAGCGTAATAAAAAAGGACAAAACCCCGGCCATATTATGTGCGACGACGTTCGGGTTTTATCATTTTTTATGCACAGAAAAAAACATGTCCCAAAGAAGCATTTATAACTATACTAATGATGACATTCAACATGCCATTGAAATTGACCATCGTATATGGTGGGTTGGACACTATTTGCCCCATGATACTTTTCAGTGTAATGCCTATTTAATAGAGCAGGGAGACCAGTCTGTTCTTATCGATCCCGGGGGCTATTTAACGTTCGAACACGTTTATCAAAAGGTTAAAGAAGTCATTCCTTTTTCCCACATCCGATACTTTATCTGTTCACACCAGGATCCGGACATCACCGGTGTGCTTAAAACCATTGATACGATAGAAGACCGCCACAGAGACGCCTGTGTTGTTACCCATTGGCGGGCGAAGGAACTTATTAAGCATTATGACCTGCGCA
The DNA here is from genome assembly GCA_023261465.1 of Planctomycetota bacterium. Lineage (GTDB taxonomy): Bacteria > Planctomycetota > Brocadiia > Brocadiales > Brocadiaceae > JAHFOW01. The sequence continues at coordinate 10,507 of JAHFOW010000048.1, read as the reverse complement.
TGCCGTTCTGGGAGATTGAGGAAAATAACTGGTCTCTTAATATCGGAGGCCGTATTTTACAATTTATCCTCACGCCTTACTTACACTTCCCCGGCGCATTTTGTACCTTTGATCCCCTGAGCGGCGTTATGTTTACCAGCGATCTCTTTGGCGGCATGACCCCACACTGGGACCTTGTAGCGCGTGACGAGTCCTATTTTGAAGACATTCGCCCATTTCATGAGCACTATATGCCGAGCAAGGAAATCTTACTCCATGGCCTCCTGAAGTTGGAGAAGTATCCCATGAAAATCATTGCGCCGCAGCATGGGTCAATCATCATTGGCTACCTTATCCAGTTTATAACCAACAAACTCAAACAAACCGATTGTGGCCTTTTCGCCCTGGCTAACGACATAACGGATATCCGCCGGCTTTCGTTCTTAAACAAGGCACTGCGTGACATTACCCAGGCTGTTATTATATATCGGGATTTCCGTGATATTGTCCATGCAATACTTGCTATTTTGCGCAGGATGCTTCCGTTGCTTTCGATAGAGTTTTATGCATATACCGGCGAAAAGGATGTATTGTATTTTGGACAGGAAACACGTTACCGGGGAGTAGTTTCAGAATCGCCTCTATTTTGTAAAGAAATTTTCAGATTTAGTAAACAGTCGTGGAATACCCGATATAAAGACCTTTATCAAAAGTTACAGTTAACGACAAAATCCGTTTTGGACAGAGGAAAAATTGAAGAACCATGCATCATGATACCGCTCTTCTCTCCCGCAAGTGAATCTCTTCTTTCTATAGCTATCCTCAGACTCGCTCATGATATAGAAGTAACCTATGAAATAGAAAGGGTAGTTGAACAAATAAGCAGTACGCTTGGGGTAGCGATTGATCGTGAAAGTATCTTTCGCATGGTAGAAATGGAACGCAAGAAATTTTATGAGCAATCCATCAGGGACAGCCTCACCGGGTTGTATAACCGGTTTTATATGGAAGAAATGCTTAAGCAGTTTTTTTATATGCAAGACCGCGACAACAAACATGGTATCATTGTAGTTTTGCTCGATATAGACCATTTCAAACAGCTAAACGATACCTATGGACATGCAGCAGGGGATGTTGTCATAAAAAAGGTTGGGGCAATGCTCATAGAAAATATACGATTCAGCGATCTTCCCGTACGATATGGAGGCGAAGAATTTGCCTTATTCCTCATGGGTTACTCATTATCGGAAGGGATCGTTGTAGCTGAAAAATTGAGAGAACAGGTTTCCCTCTTAACATTCGGGGATCCCCTCAATCAAGGTAAGATCACGATAAGCGCCGGCGTTGCCCAGCGTAAACAGCATGAGTCTTTTTTGGATTTTATTAAAAGGGCTGATATGGCGCTCTATCGCGCAAAGAATGCCGGCCGTAACAAAGTATGTTCTGAAGAAGATACATCCTATGAAAAATAACACGGAAACAGATTTTATAAAATTCCTTGGTACAGCCGGGGCAAGGATCGTTGTGTCTAAGCAACTGCGCGCATCAGGCGGGATGTGGTATTCCCTCGATGGCTATAATGTGTTAGTCGATCCCGGGCCGGGATGTCTGGTAAGGTGCGTTTCAAGCAGGCCAAAAATGGACCCGATGGAGCTGGACGCCATCATTCTCACCCATAGACATCTTGATCACGCCGCAGACGTCAACGTCATGATCGAGGCCATGACTGAAGGTGGATTTAAAAAACGCGGCATCCTGTACGCGCCTGAAGATGCATTAACAGAAGACCCCGTGGTGTTTAAGTATGTGAGGAATTACCTGTCGCACATAGAAATTATCAAAGAGGGTGGACGGTACAACCTGACAGACACCGTTTCTTTTGGGACGCCGGTAAAACACCACCATCCCAGCGAGACGTACGGTTTGAATTTCTTTACTCCCCGTTCTACCATTTCGCTTATTGTGGATACCCGCTACTTTCCGGAACTGGTAAATTTTTACAAAGGCGATGTGTTAATTATTAATGTAGTTCGTTACAAGGTAGATAAAGATATGAAGACATGGCTTTACCATCTGAGCATTGCGGATGTGAGGGAGATTGTGACAACGCTGAAGCCGAAGGTTACCATCCTGAATCACTTTGGTATGACTATGGTCAAGGCGCAACCACGTAAGGTTGCCGAGGAATTATCGCAGAAAACCGGATTGAAGATAATTGCTGCGGGAGACGGAATGAAGTTTGATTTAACAACTCTTTGAAACCAAAGATTACACAGATAAAAAATGTGAATAAATCTATCTAATCCACGAAATCTGTGGTTCCCGTGTAAAAATATTACTTATCCTATTTTTAACTTTGTAACATTATCAATATCGTTCTTAATTTCCTTAACTTCTTTTATCTCGCTTTCAACACCTTTAAAACCCTTCCTGAGTTCTGCAAAACTTTTTCCCACGGATTTCATGGTGTTGGGGAGTCTTTTTCCAAAGACAATAAAAACGATAATGCCAATGATAATCCATTCCCAACCGCCTGGCATACTAAACATAACAATTCTCCTGCTTTTTATGTCCTTCGGGTTACAATATAATCAGCTAATTCCATTAAGGCTGTTTTATACCTGGAATCAGCCATCGGTGATATCTCATCCTGCGCCTGTTTTACAATATTTTTTGCCGTGTTAAACGCATATTCTATTGCATCGTGTTCTGTTAATAACTCTAAAATGGCATTCTTTGAATTACTTCCATCATGATGATTGAATATCAGATCACGTGTCGTTTCAAGCTCTTTTCTTGGCAGAATATTTACCAACCGGATCAGGGGCAGAGTAAGCTTTCCCTTCTGTATATCGGTATTCAGCGATTTCCCGACTTCATCCTCACTGCCCAGAAGATCGAGGCAATCATCCACAATCTGAAAGGCTATGCCAACCTTTAAGCCATAATTATAAAACATATCCGCAACCTTACGAGGAGCTCCTGCAAACGTGGCCCCCAGACGGCAACTCGCAGCGCATAACGATGCTGTCTTTCGTTCAATAATATCAAAATAATCATTTTCATTCAGTCCAATGTCATATCGCCTTTGAAGCTGAATAAGCTCGCCTTCTGACATGATATTAACGGTCTGTGAAAGTAAGAGTGTCGCAACCTGGGAATCAAGAGCAGCGAGGATGGTAAACCCGCGGGAAAACAGATAATCACCAAAGAGGATAGATATTTCCCTGCCCCATTTTGAATTCACGCTCTCAACATGGCGCCGCATGGTTGCCCCGTCAATAATATCGTCGTGAACGAGGGTCGCCGTATGCACCATTTCTACAACAACGGCAATATCAATATGTTGAGGCACTACATCGCTCACGCATTTGCCAGCCAGAAGCACAAGGGCAGGGCGGAGCCGTTTCCCTTTATATTTGCTAATATGTGCGATAAGGTCTGCTAAAGAATTACTTTCGGGCCGCAGTTCTTTATGAAAGCGTTCCTCAACCTCTTCCAAAAGAACCTTTATCGTGTCGAAAGCCCCCACTATCTCCACAGTTAAAAATCTCCTCATTCAAGCCTGGTAAATAAAACGAAAAGTTATAATATCAAGCATTATTTAAAAAGTCAAACTTCTTTTACACGTTAATGCACAAACGGCATGAAAAACGTCATCAGGGGTTATAGCGGTAATACACGTAATATGGTTGCAAGACCTTTTTTCACATGGACTGCAGGGAATGTCTTTTCTCACAACAACGGCGTTTTCATCGTGAGGGGCATAAATAACAGGGTCTTTGGGGCCAAAAATCGCAACGGTGGGAATCCCCATGGTTGACGCTATGTGGGTTGGACCCGTGTCGCCTCCGACGTAAAGTTGGGCGTGGTGGAGTAATGCAATCAACTGTTTTACTGACGATGTTTTACATGCAATGGTAGCCTTATTGCGCATAAGAGACACAATTTCTTCTGTCATGGAGTATTCCAGCGTTCCCCAGGTAAACAAAACAGAGTAACCGAGTTCCTGTATTAACCGGTCTGCAAGGATTGCGTAATTCCTGGCAGGCCAGCGCTTAAACTTGCCAAAGGCGCTCGTACCCGGATGAATTATTGCAAGGGGTTTTTGGTGGAGGCAATTCTGATAAATAAAGTCATGAATATAATTACGGTCTGTGTCGGGAATGGAAAATACTGACCTTTGATAGTGTGTATCTATACCGACACCTTCTAAAAGGCTCAGGTATTTATGAATCCTGTGTATCCTCTTCTGTTGCGGAGTAATTCTTATATGGGTAAAGATATAATTAAATTCCTTGCAAAACCCCCGGGAAAACCCAACCCGGGTACTTGTATTGCTGAAAAAAGTTAGTAAACCACTCTTGAAATTTCCATGGAAATCAAACACAATATCGTATTTCCTCAAACGTAATTTCTTCAGGAAAGTCCTCACTTCTGAGATCAGCTTACCATAGTTCAGGGGATGTTTGAAAAGGGATTGCCACCGCTTTCTCGGAAAAACAATAACCTCGTCTATATCCGGAACACCATCAACCAGGTCTTTTAGTTTATCCTCCACAAGCCAGGAGATATGAGCGTTTGGGTATGCCGTCCTCAAATTTTTCACTGCAGGTATCACATGAATGATGTCGCCCAGGGCGCCCAGACGAACAACCAGGATATTTTCCGGATTCTTGAATTGTTTTTCCATTGGTTTTTCAATAGCAAGGTTTGATAAAAAGACTTGAATTATTACTATAATTTACCGGTAATGTCTTTGCAATAACATTCCCATGCTGGTAATATTTGTAGCATACACAAGGATGGCTCAATTGCCCGGATCAATCCTACGGTATCGCGGGTAAATGTGTCGTTGTAGAGACGCAAGATTTTGCGTCTTTACAATATTAAACTTCCTAAACATAAACCTGTAAAAAATACTTTGTGGCTCTCTTGATTTTCAAACATAAAGATGCAAAAACTTATCGAAGACTTATCGCTCAGGGATCGACGCTACGCCTTTCAAGATAGAAAAGAGGCCGGAATGCGCCTTGCCCTGAAGCTTTTAGAATACAAAGGCACGGATAGCATCGTCCTCGGCATTCCATCCGGTGGAGCGCCTGTAGCTGCTGAAATAGCAAAAATTCTCGATCTGCCCCTCGATTTAATCATTGTCAGGAAGATTCAAATTCCCCATAATACCGAGGCCGGTTTTGGCGCTGTTGGGCCTGATGGTAAGGTATTATTCAATGATGACCTCCTTTCCAGGCTCGGTCTGTCGCAGAAAGAAGTTGAACGGCAGGTACAGATGACGATAGACACTATTAAAAAGAGGAACGAACTCTTCAGAAAGGGATTGCCATTTCCCTCATTGAAGAACAGAATTGCGATCATCGTGGATGATGGGCTGGCGTCAGGTTATACCATGCTTTCTGCCATTGATTTCGTGAAAAGACAAAAACCTCAAAAGATTGTGGTTGCCGTTCCCACCGGTTCACAAGGCACCGTTGATTTTATCCTTCCTCAAACAGATGAACTGGTTTGTCTTAACGTAAGAAGCGGCTATCCCTTTGCCGTAGCTGATGCGTATGAGAACTGGTACGACCTTGATGGTGATGAAGTGATGTCAATCTTAGAAAATTTCAGTTCAACGAGACATGAGAAAAGGAGATGAATGGTATCTTAAATAAGACATCTCCCATTGTAAATCTGTCCCTTCAATTTTAGTCGACAGACTGGGTATCGATAATTTCTCTTAAGTTCAAATTGCTTTCTATTCATCTGGAAATATGCTATTATAAATCGGCAAATTTGTCTAATCTAAAAACCAATAAACAGGAATTTTCTTTTAAACAATATTAATTTTCAGGAGAAAAAACAATGAACCCAATAAAACTTAAAGAAAATGTTTACTGGGTTGGAGAAATTGATTGGGATCTGAGGAATTTTCACGGTTATTCCACACAACGGGGTTCAACGTATAATGCTTATCTGATCATTGATGAAAAAATAACCTTAATCGATACGGTAAGACCCTATCTGTATGATAGAATGATGCAACGGTTATCACGCCTCATAGACCCTTCACAGATTCATTATATTATTTCAAATCACGTGGAGATGGACCATTCTGGCAGTCTGCCGTTGCTTATGCAAACCGCAAAAAACGCTACCATTATAACCTCTCCTCACGGACAGAAGGGTTTGATGGCTCATTATAAAAGGAATGATTGGAATTTCAAGGTCGTTAAGTCAGATGAGACAATTAATATTGGCAAGAAAAATATAAAATTTGTCCTGACTCCCCTGGTCCACTGGCCTGATAACATGGTGAGTTATTTAGCAGAAGATAATATCCTTTTCTCGAACGATGCTTTTGGACAGCATATCGCAAGTTATGAAAGGTTCGATGATGAATATTCACTGGGTATAGCTCTTGACGAAGCAATGAAATATTATGCCAACATTGTCCTTCCCTATTCCACCCAGGTACAAAAGGCCATGGATTTGCTTTCTCCATTTACAATTAACATGATTGCCCCAAGTCATGGGATTGTTTGGCGTTCTCATGTAAAAGATATTATTGAGGAATACAAGAAATGGTCTTCCAGTAAAGTGGATAATAAAGGCCTGATAATCTATGATACCATGTGGAAGTCTACAGAAAAGATTGCTTATACTATTCAGGAGGCTTTTGAATCCCTGGGAATTCCTACAAAGATAGTAAATCTCAGATATGAGCATATTTCAGATATTGTTGCTGATGTATTAACTACACGATTTATTTGTGTAGGTTCTCCTACATTGAATAGCAATATGCTCCCGACTGTGTCAGGATTTTTAACTTATTTAAAAGGATTGTCTCCGAAAAACAGAATCGGGCTTGCGTTTGGTTCATACGGCTGGGGCGGACAAGCAGTTGGCCATGTTGAGGACGAATTGAAAGAATGCGGTTTTGAGATGATGGAAAGCATAAAAATTCAGTATATCCCTGATGAAGCACAACTAACTGAAATTGTTAATAAACTGAGACCGGCGATCCAGGGCGTAAGTGGGTCGTAGGGGCGAAGCATGTGCTGTCCAGGATATAAGATTGCATTCAAATTCAATATCAGCAAATGCTTCGCCCCTACTTATCATTAAAATAATATTTTAAATATTGCATGAGAATATATTCATTACAAGATTTTATTGTATGTTTAGAAAAAAACGGCGAGTTGATACGGATTAAAACAGAAGTCGATGCAAACCTGGAGGCCGCAGAAATTTCCATTCGTGCGATCCAGGAAGGCAAGCCTGCGCTGCTTTTTGAAAATGTCCGTGGCGCCCGTTTCCCCCTGGCCATGAACATCCTCGCCAGCGACAAACGGATTGAGCTGGCGCTGGGAAAGCATCCTGATCAGCTTGGAGAGGAGTTAATCACCTTCATGGAAGAGGCCATGCCGCCAAAGCCGAAGGTGTTTTTCAAGCACCCGGGAATAACACGACGGCTCATCTGTACCCTTCCTAAAAGGACATGCCGGCCAACGTCTCAGGAAGTTGTAAGCAGACCCAATTTAGATGAGCTTCCCGTTATAACATGCTGGCCTGAAGATGGGGGACGATTCATTACCCTCCCCCAGGTTTTTACCTATGACCCGCAAACGGGAAAACGAAATGTGGGGATGTACCGCATGCAGGTGTTTGACGGGCAGACGACCGGGATGCACTGGCAGATACAGAAGGGCGGAGGATTCCACTATTACCAGGCAAAGAAGCTGGGAAAGGAATTTCAGATTGCGGTGGCGCTGGGAACAGACCCCGCACTCTTACTTGCCACCGTTGCCGCATTGCCGGAAGGTATGGACGAGGTTATGTTCAGTGGTTTCCTACGGGGGAGAAGGACAAGGATGACAAAAGGCAAGACGGTTTCCATCCTTGTGCCTGGCGATGCAGAATTTATTCTCGAAGGGACCGTCCATTTGACAGAGTTGCGCAGGGAAGGCCCTTTTGGCGACCATTTTGGCCATTATTCCAATGCCTCAGAATTTCCTGTCTTTCATATAAGCGCTATTACCCATCGGAAAAATCCTGTCTATCCGGCAACAGTCGTGGGGCGTCCGCCGATGGAGGATAAATTTCTGGGAAATGCAACCCAGCAGGTACTGGGACCGCTCATCCGTCTGATTCATCCGGAAATCTCTGCTATGTGGGCCTATTACGAAGCGGGATTCCACAATCTGCTGGTCGTATCGGTGGAAGAACGGTACCGTAAAGAGGCAATGAAGACAGCCCTCTCCATCATGGGCGAGGGTCAGCTCTCTCTGACTAAATGCGTTGTTACCGTTTCTGAAGACGTCAACCCCCGTGACTTCAATGCAGTGCTCAGGGCAATCCGCGAACATTTTGATCCCGCTTACGACTTTATTATGATCCCCAAAGTACCCCTGGACACCCTCGATTTCACCAGTTACAAGATGAACCTCGGCAGTAAAATGATTATTGACGCCACACGAGACGACTCTCGCACTAACAGCAGTGAGTATAAACCCGCCTCACACGATCTTGAGCGATTATTAAAAACCATTGACCCGAGAATAATAAAATGGCGTGTGCTGGGTGAGACATTACTGGTTGTTACCGTAAGCGATCATGGACGAGAGATCGTTACAAAATTAACAAAATCGCCGGAACTTATCGGGCCAAAAATTATCGCGGCAGTCAGTCCCGATGTTGACATACAGAGCCAGGAACAAGTTATCTGGGGAATATTTACCCGATTTGACGCCGAGCGGGATATCGTATTTGCCGAAGAAAAGCTGGTCGGTATTAGTCCTGTTTTCAGAGGTAAGATGGGTATTGATGCTACCTGGAAATCCGGTTACCCGGCGCCTTTAACCATGCCGGAAGAAATCATTGACCGGGTAAATAAACGGTGGGATAGTTATTGGAAAGCTTGATTTGATGTTTAAAATCTTAATAAAAATATTTTAACGTTTTTAGCAAAAATTGTAGCGCCGATCCCTTGTGGTCGGCATTTTGGCGGGGGATGAACCACCCGCGCTACGCTTTCCGACTTGTTCGGGTTTAGGAATTCCAGACAATGAATTCCTCCCCTATAGAATAAAATACTATAGCAGGTAAAACTATGGCGCGAAAAAAAAATACAGAATCAAATTCAAAACCCATCGATCAGTACGAACATAAAGACAAACAGCGGCTCAATAACCCGCCCGTGGGCCTAGTGGATGCACACACCGATAACGGTAGACAGAAAAAGAAGACATATCAATACGACCCACACCTTGACCCTCAACTGCAATGGGCAGGCAAGGCAGAACATACCAGCTTTGAAGTGCCTACCGTAAGTTTGCATGTACACGAACGTATCGACCCGAGGCGAATAATTGAAACCGTAAAAATGTCCCCCGCTGGCGGGGGTGCAGGGGGTGGACGGCAACTGAGTCTTTTCGAAGAGCACAAGAAACCCCTGCGTGAAGCCATCGAGTTCTACAAACACAAAGAAGACTGGAGCAACCGTCTCGTAGCGGGCGACAGCTTGCTGGTGATGAATTCATTGTTAGAAAAAGAAGGCATGGGCGGTAAGGTACAGATGGTGTATTTTGACCCGCCCTATGGGATCAAATACGGCAGCAACTTCCAACCCTTTGTAAACAAGCGGGATGTAAAAGACGGCAAGGACGAAGACCTGACGGCTGAGCCAGAAATGATAAAGGCATTCCGCGACACCTGGGAATTGGGTATACACAGCTACCTCACCTATCTGCGTGATCGTTTGCTTTTAGCCAGAGAACTGCTGCATGAAAGCGGCAGTATATTTGTGCAGATCAGCGATGAGAATGTGCATCTTGTCAGGAATTTATTGGATGAGGTGTTTGGCACGGATAATTTTCTTTCGCTTATATGTTTTTCAAAAGCAGCCGGTGGTTTAAGAGCGGTAAATAGGGTAGGCAGCACCTTGGACTATATTATTTGGTATGCTAAAGATGCATTATCTATTAAATACAGACCTCTGTACGAGAAAAAGAATGACCCAGTTGAATCTGGATATATAATGATTGAAAAAGAAAATGGTGACAGGCGTCCAATGACTTTTGAGGAAAAAAATAAATTAATACCTCTACCTAAAGAGTCTAAACCATTTATGACAGTGTTGATGACCAAACCTGGGCCGGGTTCTAAATTTAAAGTGGAATATCAAGGTAAAACTTATGACTCTGGAAATAGATGGTGGGGAACAACCCCAGAAGGGATTCAAAATGTTATAAAAGTAAAGCGGATTACAGCGACGGATAATAGTATCCGCTTTATCACATATTTTAATGATTTTCCTTACAGAGCTTTAACAAATCTGTGGTCCGGTTTTGGTGGCGCAGCAAATCCAGTTTATGTTGTTCAAACAAATAAGGAAGTTGTCCAACGTTGCCTCCTCATGACCACCGACCCTGGCGATTTGGTATTAGATATTACCTGTGGAGGTGGCACTACGGCTTATGTAGCCGAGAACTGGGGCAGAAGGTGGATTACCTGCGATACATCCAGAGTT
>JAHFOW010000047.1 GCA_023261465.1 Planctomycetota bacterium | reverse complement strand
CAGGAACAAAAAATATATAACCCCATAAAACACCAAACCATAGTTTCCATTGTCACACCTTTAGGCGAGGGTGGTATCGGTAAGATTGTGGTATCGGGGCCGGATGCCTTGCGTATTGTTAATGGGATGTTTCGGGGAAAGGGAAATACTGACCTCCTGAATGCTGTGAGTCAAAGGCTTTATTATGGACATATTCAGGATAAAGGACACATCATTGACGAGGTAATCGTCAATGTAATAAAACAGCAGGACAGCTTTACAGGTGAAGATGTCATTGAAATCAATTGCCACGGCGGTATCCGTGTAGTGATGAGGATTTATGGATGTTTACAATCATCAGGGGCAGAAGGTGTTGCATGGGATTCGTTATTATTGCAGTCCGTTGAAAACAAAAGATTGGATTGTATTCAGAAGGAGGCGCTTCAGGAAGTTGTCAATGCACGGACAAAATTGGCGGCAAAGGTATTACTCGATCAATATGGAGGGGCATTGTCGGATGCAATCAAACAGGGGTTGGAAGTAATAGAAAAAATAAGACGTTTCTATCACCCCCACCCTAACCCTCCCTCATCGAGGGGGAGGGAAGCTTTACCTTCTCCCATAACGAGTGAGAGTGGGTTAGGGGGTGGGGGAAATGACCAGCGCCATAGCAATGGCGCACCAGTATCTACCCTGGGAAGCATTATTGGTAGTTTGCTGGAATCTGCCCCTTTTGGCCTGGCGTTGACCACACCACAACCACTGGTAATCCTCGGCAAGCCCAATGTGGGCAAATCGACGATTATCAATGCTATTCTTGGTGAAGAGCGGATGCTGGTACACCACGAGCCTGGAACTACCAGGGATTATGTGTGCGAATATATCTCAGTTGAGGGTATTCCTTTTGAGATTGTGGACACAGCAGGTATACGACATACGATTGATGTGCTGGAGGCCATGAGTATTGAGATGGCGCAGGAACAACTGCAACGCGCCAGCAAGGTGTTGGTTGTGTTTGACAACTCCAGACCGTTTGATGCAGAGGATGAAAGGGTTGCAGACGCCATACGTTCATGGTTGGCCATGAATAAACCTGGCGATGCACAACAAAAAGTAAATATGAGCAAGGTTATACCCGTGATTAATAAATGCGATCTACCTGTACGCTTAGAAAGAGCAAGGATTGAAGCAGAATTCGGGCAGTCTCTCTGCCTTATTTCCGCCCAAAACAAAGAAGGGTTTGAGGAATTAAACAGGAGGCTCGTTCGGGAATTTGATACTGCCTACAAACCCATGAAACCCGTAATATTTAATAAAAGGCAGATTGTTTTACTGTCAAAGGCCGGTAGTTTGCTCAGGCAAATACAGAATCATTTCATTGCAGAGAAAACACTACACATAATAGGAGAAGTAGAAGATATTTTGAGAGCATGTTTGCATGGCGCACATCATTAAGCTATTTTTCAGTGGTGAATTTCCAAAACGTTTTTATCCTTGAGTAATGGCCAGTGCAATGCTTCGCGCAGTTTGACATAGTTCTCTGCGCAACGCCGGGCGAGATTTCTTACCCTTGCTATATAACCGGTACGCTGGGTAACTCCGATAGCGCCCCGTGCATCGAGCATGTTGAAGGCATGAGAACATTTTAAAACGTAATCGTACGCGGGCAATACCAGCTCTTCTTTTAAAAGTTTCTGGCATTCCCTCTCGTACATATCGAAGAGTTGGAAGAACATGGCGGTATCAGCCACTTTAAAGTTATAGGTGGAGAATTGAACCTCGTCCTGTTTGTGGATATCACCATAGGTATAACCTTTAACCCATTCGAGGTCATAGACCGATTCTTTTTTCTGGATGAACATGGCGATGCGTTCGAGTCCATAGGTGAGTTCTAACGTAATGGGTTCAAGCTCAAAACCGCCGACTTGCTGAAAATAGGTAAATTGCGTTACTTCCATGCCATCAAGCCAAACCTCCCAGCCGAGTCCCGTTGCACCCAGGGTCGGGGATTCCCAGTCGTCCTCGACAAATCGCACATCGTGTTTTACAAGGTCTATCCCCAGATTTCTCAGACTATTTAAATAAATATCCTGCGAATCATCGGGGGCAGGTTTTACAATAACCTGGAATTGATAGTAGTGTTGTAACCGGTTGGGATTTTCTCCGTATCTGCCGTCCGTGGGCCGTCGGGACGGCTCGACATAGGCGCACTTCCAGGGTTCTGGTCCTAATGCCTTGAGGAATGTTGCCGGATTAAAAGTTCCCGCCCCCTTTTCCATATCGTAGGGTTGCCAGAGTACACAGCCATAATCAGCCCAATAACTTTGTAATTTTAGTATAATTTCCTGAAACGTCATAGACTCCTGTCCTCATCAGAAAGGTTAGAAAATGTACGATGAAAGAAAAAAAATGTTACGAATGTTTATTTCTTTTTCCCCTGTACTCCTCATCCTGGATACCTTTTAATTTTGGTGGAGTTTATCACGATGTGTGTGATGTGTCAAGCGGGAACTCCGCCAAAATTCTTCGATTTCTACTGATTATATGCCGAATTTATGGTAATATTGATAATCATTTTTTTATTTGTTATTTTTAAAAATTCAGGGTTAAAGACAGGTATGGTAGTAGCTGCCTCCCGGCGGCAATTGGCAATCCGAGACACATTTGAATTTCAGGTTGACAACAGGGATTGTATCCTACCGTGAAAACATTGAACGTTTTTTAAGGAGGTACGTATGGCCGAAACAGTGAAGCATGAAGAAAGTTTTGAATTTCAAGCGGAAATAAAAAAACTCCTGGATATTCTTTCTCATTCGCTGTATACACACAAGGAGGTCTTTTTACGGGAGCTTATTTCAAACGCATCTGATGCACTGACCAAGATGAGATTTCATTCCCTTGCAAACCATGATTATGAGGGAAAAGACCTGCCACTGGAAATTAAAATTGATGTTGATGAAAAGAACAAAATCCTGACGGTCAGCGACTCCGGTATTGGAATGACAAAGGACGAAGTTGTCCAGAATATCGGCACCATTGCAAAGTCTGGTTCTCTTGAATTTATTAAAAACCTCTCCGAACAGGCAAAAAAGGACTCCAGCATCATTGGCCAATTCGGGGTGGGATTCTACGCTGTGTTCATGGTGGCCGACGAGGTCAGAATCAGAACAAAGTCGTATAAAAAGGATGAACCAGCCTATGAATGGCGTTCTGATGGTTCTGGAAAATATTTTTTACATCCCGTAGAAAAAGAAAGTCGCGGGACAGATATTGTTATACATCTCAAGGATGACGAGAAGGAGTATACCGACAAATCGCGTATCCAGGAGATTATTAAAAAATACTCAAACTTTGTAAGCTTTCCCATTATAGCCGGTGGTGAAAAGGCAAACCAGATTACCGCTGTCTGGAAGGAGCCAAAAAAGAATGTTACAGATGAGCAGTATACCGAATTTTATAAATTTATCTCAAACACCGAAGAGACACCTCTTTTCCGCTTACATACCTCGGCAGAGGCGCCGATTCAGTTTTATAGTATCCTGTACTGTCCAGCGACAAATCAAGAAATCTACGGCTTTAAAAAATTAGACCATGGTGTCCAGTTGTACTCCAACAAAATCTTAATTCAGGCAGACTGCAAGCTGCTACTGCCCGAATATATGCGGTTTATCAGAGGGGTGGTTGATTCAGCGGACATTCCGCTCAATATATCGCGAGAGACTTTTCAGGATAACAGGATTGTCCATAAAATCAAGAGTATCCTGGTGAAACAAATCCTTACACTTTTACAGGATATTGCAAAGAAGGAGAAGGAGAAGTACGAGACATTCTGGAGGCAATTTGGGCGAATCTTTAAGGAAGGCTTGCACTTCGATTTTGAGAATCGGGATGCCCTTGCCCAGTTGATGCGTTTTAATTCGTCTACATGCGCTGATGCCGATGGATTGATTTCTCTTAAGGAATATGTTGACAGGATGAAGCCGGAGCAAAAAGAGATTTACTACATTACCGCGGTAAATCGTGAGACGATGGAAAAAAGCCCCTATTTGGAGATATTCCGTAAAAAAGGTATTGAAGTGCTCTATCTTATCGACCCTCATGACGAGTTCCTCCTTACGAGTCTTATTGAATTTGAAAAGAAACCCATCCGCTCTGCCGATCAGGCAAATCTTGATTTGCTTAAGGATATCGACAAAGAGATTGTGGATACATCGTCTGAACCACAAAATTACGATGATATGTTTAAACATCTTCTGAAGACGGTCAGGGTTGTTCTTGCAGACAAGATTATTGATGCCAGGGAGTCACACAGGTTGAGCGATAGTCCGTGCTGTTTGGTAAACCCCGACGGTGTGCCCAGTGTTCACGTGCAAAAATTGATACAGATGATGGATAAGGATTACCGTATATCCAAAAAGATCATGGAGATTAACAGAAAACACCGCATGGTTCAGAACCTTGCACGCATGAACGAGAACCCCGGTTTACAACAACTGGTTGAAAAAATTGTATTGCAGTTATTTGAAAATGCATCTATGCAGGATGGGGTAATCTATGACCCATTGTCCATGGTGCCCCGCTTAAACGAACTCATGGAAGAATTAACGAAGGCAATGCTTGGGGAGGGGAAGCGGATTATCGTATAATTTAAATCCAGTAATTCCTGAGCTTACACGTAAAACAAAAAAGCCATGAGATTTCACATCTCATGGCTTTTTTGTTTGTAAAAAACTGACCCCATGGGGATTTGAACCCCAGTTCACAGATCGAAAATCTGTTGTCCTAGACCAGGCTAGACGATGGGGCCATTTTCTCTTAGAAAATGGTGAGGGCAGATGGACTCGAACCATCGACAGCCGCCTTAAAAGGGCGGTGCTCTACCAACTGAGCTATACCCCCATTATACCTTTTTATGAAAATTTAACGATAAATAAATATTTATTACAGGTCTTTTTCTGATTTGCAATAAAAAAACCAACGACCTTTATACCTTTAAAATCTCTTCCGTCTTTTTCTTGATTAACTCGCCAACCTTACCTTCGTATTCATGGATAATCTTGTTTACGTCATCCTTGGTACGTTTGGCGTCATCTTCTGTTATAATATCATCTTTTTCTTCTTTGTCGGCCAGCTTATTTGCTTCATGCCGTATATTTCGTAACGAAACCTTTGCAGATTCTCCAAATTCCTTAATGTGTACCGAAAGTTTTTTCCGCCTCTCTTCTGTCAGCTGAGGTATTACAATACGCAATGATTTGCCATCAACTGAAGGGGTAAGCCCTATATCAGATTGTAATATGGCCTTCTCAATGTTTGAAACGGTGGATACGTCATAAGGTTTTATCAATATCGATAACGCATCAGGCGTTGATATAATAGCCAACTGTTTTAAGGGAGTCATAGTGCCATAACAATCAACTTTGATATTTTCTACAAGACCAGTGCTTGCCCTGCCAGTTCTCAACCCTTTTAATTCATCCTGCAAGTGTGCAAGAACTTTTTCCATCTTGTTTCTTGTATCTTTACATATTACGTCTTTTGCCATATTCGCTATTCTCCGATATATGTCCCAACCTGCTCGCCCATGATAGCCTTCTGGATATTTTCACGAATATTCATATTGAATACTATGATGGGTAATTTATTTTCCATACTTAAAGAAACCGCCGTCATATCCATTACGCCCAAACGATGAGTTAAAACTTCTATATAACTCAATCTCTTGTGGAGTTTGGCAGATGCGTTTTTCTTCGGGTCGTCCGTATAAACACCGTCAACTCCGGTGGCCTTTAACAGAACGTCCGCACTAATTTCAATTGCGCGTAAAGCGCCGGCGGTATCTGTAGTAAAATAAGGATTTCCCGTTCCGCCGGTAAAGATAACAACCTCTTTTTCCTTTAGATAACTCAAACAATTCTGTATTACAAAAGGCTCTGTAAAGTTTTTTATCTCTACGGCGCTCACCACATGGGATTTAACATCTGACTCTTCCAGGATGTCCTGTAAGAGTAACCCATTAATTGCTGTGGCAATCATTCCGGCCTGATCCGCCTTTATCCTCGACTTTCCTACCTTGCCAAGTCTTGCACCACGGAGGATGTTACCGCCGCCGACGACAATCGCCAGCTCAACTCCCAAAGCAGAAATTTTTTGAATTTCACTGGCTAATACTATAAATTGCTCTGTATCAATACCACGCCCTTGTTTATCTCCAAAACTTTCTCCACTTATTTTGAGCAATACACGCTTGTATTTAATGTGCCTTTCCATGAGCAGAGATGGACGTAATGTTTTTTCGATTCGCTAGCATTCGCCAACTTCAAACCGAGCAAAACGGCCAATTTTTATATTTTCCCCTATTTTTGCGATGTTTGCAATTAATAAATCATTGATCATAACATTACTATCTTTTATGAACGGCTGTTCCAAAAGGCATCTTTCTTTATAAAAACTTTCCAGCTTCCCGGCGATAATCTTTTCGGCAATGTTTGATGGCTTACCCTTTGCCTCTTCCAGAAATATCTTTTTCTGCTCTTCAATAACATGAGCAGGGATGTCTTCTCTTTTTATGGCTATAGGTTTTGTGGCAGCTATCTGCATGCAAATGTCCTTCAAAAATTGCTGGAAGACCTCATTGCGCGCCACGAAATCTGTTTCGCAATTCATCTCGACCATTACACCCAATTTCCCGTTGGTGTGGATGTAAGTTCCAATCCTGCCTTCAGCAGTTGTCCGCTGTTCTTTTTTAGCAGCCTTCGCAATCCCCTTTTTTTTGATAATCTCCAGCGCCTTTTCAAAGTCGCCTTTAACTTCATCCAGGGCGTTTTTGCACTCTAAAAAGCCTGCGCCTGTCTGATCTCGTAATTTTGTTATACCCGATAAATCCGCCATTAACTTCCTCCGTACCCTTTTAGAATAAGACACCCGTCATTATGCAACAAACCAAGAAACCCAAGAAATGAAAATTCTGAGAAATGTTCCCGAATTGGAGTAACGAGATTTGTGATGTATATCGTTATGGTCTTCTATAGAAAAAGAAGGGATTTTTCAAACTTCTTTACCCTTGTTAAACCTTTGCCACGGTGGTCGAGAGTTCTTTGCCAGCAATAACAGCATCTGCCGTTCTTGTTAAGAAAAGGTTAATTGACCGAATGGCATCGTCATTTCCCGGAACACAAATATCTATTCTATCAGGGTCGCAATCAGTATCTGCAAGGCATACCGTTGGAATACCCAGCTTTTTTGCCTCGCTGATGGCATTGTGTTCATTCTTTGGGTCAACGACCACGAGCGCTCCAGGAAGAGAAGTCATATTCCGAATACCTTCCAGATTTCCAAGAATCTTTTTCCTTTCGCGGTTAAGAGAAGAGATTGCCTTTTTGCTAAACTGATTGATGCTGCCCGTTTTTTCCAGGTCTTCTAATTCTTCAAGGCGTTCTAATCGTTTCCGGATGGTATCGAAATTTGTTAACGTGCCACCCAACCATCTTTCGCTCACATAGTGCATTCCGCAACGTTGGGCTTCTCGTATAACGATATCACGCGCCTGCCATTTTGTGCCTACAAACAGTACATCTTTGTTTGTCTGGACAAGATTAGTTAAAAATTTACGCGCCGTGATCAACCCCTTTACCGTTTCACGTAAATTGATAATATGAATTAAATTCCTTTTGCCAAAGATAAAAGGTTTCATTTTTGGGTTCCACCTGCTTGTCCGATGGCCAAAATGAAATCCTGCATCAACCAATTCCTGAATGCTCACTATAGACAAATATGCTCCTCTCCTCTATAAAATAGACCCAAAATGGATAAAGATAACTGTTTCGAAAGCTTAAAATTATATTAATTGTGGATAAAATGTCAAGTATATTTTGAAATTAACCTTTTTTTGCCGGTCTCTTTCTAAAGCGTCCGATGCGTAAATACACACCAATATTGGCCGTGCTCTCTAAATAAGGCATAATTTTACCCTCAGCAGAAGTGAGGATGGTGGTTACTCCGGGACCGTGTCCTGCGGTTACACAGTTACTGTGGACAATTATTCCTATAGTTATCGCCCCGGTTCTATAGATTCTTCCAAATGTGTGATCTGCATCCATAATTGCTACAATGTCGCCAAAGCGTAACGTTTGCAAATTGTGCTTTTCCACCATGTGTTTGTCAAAGAGTTGAATGTCATAATCTCCACGATAGCAGTGTTGGGAACCCAGCCCTGATCCCATAATAGCGGCAGGTATAATATGGGTTACCGGAAGATGCAATACGCCTTTTGTTTTATCCTCACGAATGGGCAATGCGTCAAGAAGACGGGGGGACATATTGATAGGTTTAATGTGTGGATATTCTGGAAAGGATAGCCCTACACCAATACCCCGAATAAGGATTTTATCACCGATAGCAAGCTTTTCTAATGTCTTATCCTCAAAATCAACCAGTACGTTTTCAATACCGCCATGTTTACCGGTCACAATACCGGTATCGCCTTTTGCATCACCTGATATAACCTTTGCAACGTTTCCAATGCAGGCGAGCAGATTCAATGCTCCGTTTTCTTCCCTGTCTTTGTTCTTCATGGAAACACAAGGCTCTACATGATCTGCCGCCCACTGGATGGCGCTGTCACCTACTTTGATATTGTATGTGATACCGCCTACGCCCGGAAGTATCGTTGGTTTTCCTTCAGGTGTTATACTGTACGGTTGAGAACCACTGACTGGACTGGTAACCTCACCCACAACGGATATTTCTACAAGATTTTTTTCATTTGTTTCCATAATTTTTTATGCCTTAAGTGTAAACAGCCGTAATAAAATCGGCATTGTCTAAGGTTCTTCCATTGCGTAGCTGCGGTGTTTGACAACCTTCGCCTTGACAATATAAACGACTTCTTCTGCAATGTTTGTTGAATGGTCGGCAATTCTTTCTAAATGACGGGAGATCAGGATAAGGTGAACGGCGCGTGTTATATTCCCCGGGTCTTGCATCATATAGGTTAACAACTCCCTGAATATCTGATCATTTAAAGCATCCACTGTTGAATCACGTTCATACACGGACCGTGCCAGTTCTGTATCCCGGTTTACAAAGGCATCAATACTGTCCTTAACCATCGTCTGGGTAATTGTTGCCATTCTCGGTATGTCGATGAGCGGTTTTAGCTGTGGTTCCTGATTCAGGGGAATCACACGTTCTGCAATATTCACCGCCAAATCACCCATGCGTTCCAGATTATTGATAATCTTAATGGCTGATGTGATAAACCGGAGGTCCATGGCCATGGGCTGGCGCAATGCAAGTAAATCAACGCACTGCTTATCAATTTCCAATTCCAGGGCGTCTACCTTATCATCACTATCTACAACTTGCCGCGCTAACTCGCTGTTCCGCTCCATCAACGATTTTATGGCATTGGCAATAGCCGTTTCCACCATGGATGCCATTTGAATAAGATTTTTTCTGAGTGCCCCCAATTGTTGATCAAAATGTCTTTCCATAAGAACTATATCATCCCTGAGAACTCGCAGAACACAGAACTATTCAATTCAATTCCATCCATACGTGCCCTTTTATTACTCGCTGACCCAAAGGCTTGAATACGCTCTAAACTCATTCTTCTCTGTGATTTCTGTGTCTCTATGGTTGTTTTATTGAAAATAATTATCCGAATCGCCCCGTAATATAATCTTCCGTAACCTTCTCTTCCGGGGTAGTAAATAACTCAGTCGTTATATTATACTCGATTAACTGGCCATTCAACAAAAATCCTGTATAGTCAGAGACACGTGCGGCCTGCTGCATGTTGTGGGTAACAATGACGATTGTATAATATTTTTTCAGGTCCTCAATGAGTTCCTCAATTCTTGCCGTTGCTGTAGGATCCAGCGCCGAGCATGGTTCGTCCATTAATAAGACCTCGGGATCAACCGCCAGCGCACGCGCAATACACAACCGTTGTTGCTGCCCCCCTGAGAGTCCAATTGCGCTCTGGTTCAACCGCTCCCTGACCTCGTTCCACAAGGCAGATTTTGTCAAACTGTATTGCACAATTTCATCCAATTTCTTCTTATCGTTTACCCCGTAAAGTCGTGGTCCAAAGACAACATTGTCATAAATGGATATAGGAAACGGGTTAGGTCTTTGAAATACCATACCAACACGTCGTCTCAGGTCAACAAGGTCAATGTCACGGTCATATACGTTTTTATTATCGAGTAATACCTTGCCATCAACCCGTATATCATTGTTAATTTCAGAGATACGATTGATTGATTTAATCAGGGTCGATTTTCCACAGCCTGAGGGTCCGATGATGGCGGTGACCTTACGCTCAAAAAATTCCATAGAGACATCAGTGATGGACTTGTATCCCCCGTAATAAAAGGTCAGATTTTCCAACCGTACCTTTACTTTTTCTGGTTCTTGTGGTTTTTGCTCTGCCTTCGTCATGATTATTTTGATCGCTTTCTGAAATAAATTACGTTAAGACCTTAAACAGGATAACGTCAGAAGATTTTACGCCAATTACGACATCGTCTCCAATTTTCAAGTTCATTAGACAAACATCTTCGTTATCAATCAGGGTTTTGAAGTACTGATCTTCGTGTATGACCGTAACGGCCGCCATAATGGAATCTGTCTCTATATGAACCACTTTCCCTGCAATCTGAATACGGGTACTGAGTTTTTTCCCCAGAAAAATCTCCTCCGGAGTTCCCTGTTTTATAACCCTTCCCAGGTCTAACACGATTACGTAATCTGCGAGTTTGTACACTTCAGTTACATCATGGGTAACAAAAATTGTTGTTACGCAAAATTCTTTAATGATCCGTTTTAAGTCATCCTGGAGTTGTCTGCGTGTTTCCCAGTCGAGGGCAGACAGAGGTTCATCGAGCAAGAGGAGCTCCGGTCTTCTTGCCAGCGCCCGGATTAAGGCAACCCTTTGTTTCTGACCTCCTGATAGCTGGCCGGGATAATGTCGTTCGTAGCCCGACAGCCCAACAAGAACTATAAAATCTTTTATTTCTTTTAATCTTTTTTTTTCTTTTATTCCATACGCCACATTTTTTTCCACGGTCAGATGGGGAAAGAGCGCGAAGTCCTGAAAGACAAATCCAATGGGGCGTCGTTGGGGGGGAAGATGAATTCCCTGCGCCTTGTCAAACCATACCTCTCCACCATAAGAGACCGCGCCTTCATCGGCCTTTTCCAGTCCGGAAATTATGCGTAGCGTGCTTGATTTACCTACCCCCGACGGCCCAAATAATGCTGTTACTTTTCCTTGCGGGATTTGAAATGATACATCGAGCGTGAATTTACTCCATGTTTTTTTAATTTGACAGGTGAAATGAAGGTTCATTGCCATAAAATGTTAGAATTTTATAAGTGGTTACTAGAATACAACATTGCCATATTATCTGTTTCGTACCTAAAGCGTAGCGTTAATTAGCCACCTTCATAACTTTCTTTCTGGTATTACCCAACAGGAATTTCAAACAATCGCTTAATTTCATCTGTGCCTAATAGTTTATCTTTACCCTGTGCTGTTTTCAATCTATTAACCTTCTTACAAGGGTTTTGTCCTTCGTTCAAGATTCCTTTAATCTACTGATTCAACATCAAGAGATAAGGCCGGTAAGGGATTTATTGAGAAAGCGAACTATGTTGGTACGTCACAGAACGGCGCATATATTAAGTTTGCAAAACATGATAAATCGCAATACGGGGAGAAAACTGAAAGTCAACGACGCGAAGAGCCTAAGCGAAGAAAAAAGAAGGGAAAAGCATTATCATCAAAGTCCGCCTATGCTGCTCGCTCCGTTAGAAGGCTTACAATGTGATGTCATGGAATTCCGCTCGTCTTTGACAGGCAGAAGAAATTCATCGCACACGATAATTTCCCAAAAGCCTTGATCCGGATGGATGACTGGTGCGGATTTAGAATCCGCACCTGAAATGTTGAAAATACGTGCGCGGTTAATAGGATGAATGCTTATCAGACAATAGAATTATTTCGCTTGACAAAAGCCTTTTAATGGGCAACCTCTAATCACACCGCTCATCTCTGAACACTGGCAGAAGAACTTTGAAACTCCGATACGGTCAATTAAAAATATCAATTTGAGTAAATATTCATTACTCTGTTAATCGTTGGGAGAAATCTCCAATAGGGCCTTTTTACTTTCATCCAGCTTAAGGCGCGTTGTGCAAGGGGAATAAATGCACTTTGGGCTTGGTTCGACGTGAATATTCTGGGATCTTCCCTAATTGCCCGATTGATGCGCTTTTTTAGCCATCCATATTCTAAACCGGGAGACATATAAAAGACCGGCCAGAGAAGCTCTTCCCTTTGTTGTATTAGCCCTTCCGCCAGAGCAACAGTTTCCATTCCGGTGTTGGGATAAACCCGTATACCGTAAATTACAAGAGCAACATCTCTTGGCCCTGTTTCTCTATGAATAAACTCAAGCGTTTCCTCTACCGTATCTTGATTCTCTCCGGGACCTCCCATCAAAAACATCCAAAAGACCCGTAATCCCACCTGTTGAAATTGTTTTGCCACTTGAACAGCTTGTTGACGGTTAAAGCCCTTTCTCATGCCCTTAAGAACTCTATCTGAAGCGCTCTCCGCAGTACACGTTACAGTGAGAAATCCTGCCCTAACCATCTCTTCAGGTAAACCGGAGTCCAGGTGTATAGGATTGATATTAGACCCAAAAAAAGAAACCTTCAATTGACTTCGGGCAATTTCCCGGCATACGCTCATCGCATGCAGTGCCGGTAAATTAAATGTAGAATCCACAAATTCGAATTCATGAACATCATATCTATCTCGAATATCAGTAATTTCTTCGACAATGTCTTTAGGGTCTCTTAATCGGTATTTTTTTCCTTCAATGTTTACGTAAGTGCAATAAACACATTTGAGGGCACAACCCCTTTTACTTTGAAGCGGATAAACTGCTTCATAGTTTAAAAAAGGCTTCACGGGAAAGTGATCTCCTACTCTTGCCCATACATTTTCTCTCATATCAAGACCTTCTACTTGCTGATAAAGTTCTCTTGTTTTAAGAGAAATTACTCCTC
This sequence comes from Planctomycetota bacterium, assembly GCA_023261465.1. Classification (GTDB taxonomy): domain Bacteria; phylum Planctomycetota; class Brocadiia; order Brocadiales; family Brocadiaceae; genus JAHFOW01. The sequence continues at coordinate 3,356 of JAHFOW010000047.1, read as the reverse complement.
TCACGACTGATGGATCATCACCTCTATCAAGGTGTTTCAGTAATTCCACAAAAGCGACCTCCCCCTCTCCCACAACGCCATAATTTGCTCCTACTTCCTGCAAAAGAGCATGTGGTGCTACCCCCATTGCAGCCCCTCCAAGGACAATGGGTGCAGAAGAACGTTCTCTTATGTCTGCAATTATTTTCTTTACTCCAGGAATAAAAGAAGTACTGAACAGGGCATCACAGTTATCTAAGTTCCGCATGGAAATTCCGATAACATCATGTGGGGTTTCAACCCATTGGGAAATACAATGCTGCTTCTTCTGAAAAGTCATATCATACATCTCTACCTGATGACCGGCTTTACGCGCCGCTTCTCCAACAAGACACATGCCAATCGGCATTACAGGATAAGGATCTTTCTCTTGATTGGTACTGATTAATTTAATTTTCATTCAAGTAATATCATGCTCAATTGAATATTGTGAAAGCCGATTTTTTCAGCGATTTTAATCTTTGCGATAATACGCTCCTTTTGATCGTCATCGTTTCCTTTTAAACTTTTAATCAATTGTAAATTACTCTTCAAACCATGAGCTAGGGATTTTTGCCAATCGAAATAAAGGTTATAATAGCGTGGAGTATGGCAATCTGCGCATTTTTCCGCATACTGTTGCGGTAACTGTTTGGCGATGTCTGTCGTATGGCATTCTACACAGGTCACACGTTCGGCATGGGGATCTGCATCTGCATTGCCATTGGGTGACTTGCCATTCATAAAATCAACGATATCTGTATGGCATGTATCGCATTGCTGAGGCAAAGGACAGTACCGGATAATCTTGTCCTTATCAGGCAAATGGCATAAGTTGCACGAAACATGTGCGTGCAACTTATCCAGCTTGCTTGATGAGTGTTGGTTGTGGTCAAATAACAGATTCATGCCTTTCCAGCCTTGCTCATTATGGCAAATTTCACAGGTATGATGCATTTGGCCATTATGGATATCATCATGACAGGAAGAACACTCATGCGATAAACCAGCGAGCTTCGATTCGGCCAGTTTTGCGTTTTTATATGGCAGTTTATGGCATTCAATACATTTAAGTTTATTATGCATTCCATTGAGAGGATACGCCGAATCTGCACCATGAGACTCTACAAGCCATGTACCTTTCCAGCCATGTTCCGAGTGGCAACTTTGGCATTCTTTTTGAAATTGACCTTTATGTATGTCGTCATGGCAATCTATGCATTTTTTAAACGGCAATCCTATAAATTCAGTTCTGGTGAGTTCGTTATTTTTATTTTGTTGTTTATGGCATGACCTGCATTCTAAATCGCGATGTTTGCCTTCTAAAGAAAACCGCGCATTCTCGTGATTAAAGTTTTTTACGTCTAACGAGGTGATATCTGCCTGCAAACCTTTATGTTCAGTATGGCAAGTCCGGCATTGTCCCGTTAATGCGCCATGGTATCCCTGGTTATTGTTGATTACGGCAAGAATCTCACGATGGCATTTAAGGCATTTGGAGGTTGGCGGTGAATTAAGATAATTATGACATGATGTACATTGCTTTGCATCCGGTTCTTTTGCATGAGCGGAAATCAGCATACCCGGCAACAATGCTTCTCTTGCACCATCATTTGCAATTTTTATTATTTGTAATTTTACACGATCAAAACCCGCATACCATGCTACGCTGACTAAAACGGCAACAGATACCAGTATTGTAAGCATGACCGCTGGTAACGATACTTGGTTTGTATGGGATACGGGATCTTCACTTTTCTGCCAAAGGGCATGATGTTCTCTTGCATAATCAAGAGGCACGTACCCTGTTACTATTCCTTTTATAGCTTTACGCGTGGGAGGATTTATTATCGACAAGAACAAATGTATGGCTAAAAACAACACCGACGGAGCAAAACAAATCGTATGCACCACCCATGGTCCAAGAGCTCCAGGCACAAATACCATGATAAGACCGGTACTTGCATATACGAGCAACAACAAATAAATAACCAACAGATGTAATTTTTGACCTGGATTGAACCTCCCTGAAGGAGGCAATTTTACCCGGTAGCCAAAGGTGTGGCTTAACATCCTAATCAACCATATAATATCACTGTAAAGCCACCTGAACGCATCAAGGAACGTCTCCCACAAAGGTCTGAAATTTTTTGAAAATATGCTGATAACAACAATCTGGACGACAAAAGCAATCAATACAAACCCGGTTACACGATGGATTTTTGCCAGTACGACCAAATCAACCATCTCAAGTTCAAACAATCGCTTCAAAAGAATCATACCACCACTGACAAACAAAATCAGATAGAGAACTAACTGAATGGCATGATAAATAATTTCAACGGTTGTGAATCTGCGAACTGAAAATATTTTCAAATTATCGGCACCTCTGTTTGATACAAATCTTCTCTTTCGCCACTATTCACATGGCTTCGTGATATTACACAACGAACGGCCTTTGCTGTGTCCGGCAATGAAAATGTCCAGTTTGCAGAACCTTTTGGCGGAATTGCGGTATGGATCTCCTTTATTAATTCAAATCTTTTTATTCGAATAACTTCATTATTGGTTTGTACGGCTAATATATCAACCGTTACAATCCGAATCCCAAAATCTCCCGTCGGCAACGCATGGGGAATGTTGTTTTCCAGCACCAATTTAAAAAGTTCCCCTTCCCTATTTACGGTGACAAGAAAGGGGGCAATGTCCGTCAATTCCGTGTAAATACCAAAGGTATGTTTTTTTTGCGCAGATTCTTCTTCCATAGCCACAATCATTTTAGCGTAAAATTTTTCCGCTTGAGTCATCTTTCGTTTTACAGGAGGCATATGGCATTCCTGGCAGCTGTGTTCATTTTCCGCTTTTACGTCCGACCATTCTTTAAAAGTACCTTCGTGACAACGGCCACAAAATTGGCTGTTTCGATATCGATTATTATCAACATTCACTGGATGAGGTGCAAGCATTCCGGTTGGCTTAAGCGGCCCAACCATCTTGCTTTCATCGAGATGACAAGAGGTACAAGTTACCCCCTCCTCACGAAAAATATTGCGGCTTTCAGATTGAATAGCCGAAAGCGTTGGTTCGGGCGCATGACATCCCAAACAATCGGTAAACGAGTAATTATGAGTAGCCATACGGAACGTGTTGCTGGTAAAAGCCTTGGCATGTGGAGAGTTAACCCATTCGTTATAAATATCAATATGGCAATCTTCACAAAAAGAAGCTTTCGGATAGGTCATATCAATATGCGTTAACTGGCCAAAGCCTTTACATCCGGAAATTTCGCTAATCATGAATATAATAATGAACAGTGACCACGTAAAATTCTTAAATCT
>JAHFOW010000204.1 GCA_023261465.1 Planctomycetota bacterium | reverse complement strand
GCAGAGTTCAAGTCATTAAAACAAATTGGGGAAAAGGACGTAGTTGACTTTACGGAAGGCGTGTACATTAATAATTGTGTGCCTTGTCATAATCCGTCAAAGATAACAGATGTTTCTCTATTATATTCAAAACGCAGATGCAAGAGTATAGTTGATAGACTTAAAGAAAAGGAGCCATCCCTCTTTCTGCAAACAGATATGGATAGTTTGGCTGGCTATTTGTGGGAGATAAAGCTTAAACCATGTGAAAATTAGTTGTATTTAGCGACTCAACATCCTGAAGCCTATTGAATTAATCTTAAGTTCGAAGGTTTACCTCATAAAACTTCTCTAGAGGGGAGGTGGTTGAATGACATAGTTCGGTTTAGAAGTTGTTGTTTCATTAGTGGTGAAAGCAGTCTGTTTAGTAGTGTTAATTTGCATGCAGCTTTGAGGTAAGAAGGTGGTTAATCTTAATTTTATAAGGAGAGGGAAATGAGAAAAGGAGTCTATTTAGGCGTTTCATCGTTGTTTGTATTGTCGATGTTAGCGCTGTTTGCATCAAGTGCGATGGCAGGCGATGCACCCAAGATTGATACAGGGGATAATGCATGGTTGCTTGCATCGTCAGCGTTGGTTTTAATTATGACACCTGGCCTTGCCCTGTTTTATGGGGGTATGGTAAGGGCAAAGAACATGTCAAACACCATATGGTTAAGCTTTATTGTTATTTGCATTGTAAGTATACAGTGGGTGCTCTGGGGTTATAGCTTAGCATTTGGGACTGGATGCGGGTTTATTGGCGGTCTTCAATGGTGTGCTTTGGGGTTGGGTGCTGTTGGACAGGCTCCTAGCGACCTTTACGCTACTACTGTTCCTCACCTATCCTTTATGATATTTCAATGCATGTTTGCTGTTATTACCCCCGCACTTATGACAGGATCGTTTGCAGAACGGATTAAATTTAATGGATTTTTGCTTTTGTTAGTCTTATGGATTAGTGGAGTTTACGATCCCATAGCACATTGGGTGTGGGCAGCAGATGGTTGGCTGTATAAGTTAGGTTCATTAGATTTTGCCGGTGGAACAGTCGTTCACATTACCTCTGGTGCCTCTGGTCTTGCGGTGTGTTTGTTTATAGGAAAACGCAAAGGGTATCCAAACGAGGTAAAGCCTCCGCACAATGTACCTTTCATAATGTTGGGAGCTGCATTATTGTGGTTCGGCTGGTTCGGCTTTAACGCTGGCAGTGCAGTAGCTGCCAATGGTCTCGCCGCAAGTGCATTTGTAGTTACCAATACGGCTACAGCTTGTGCCGCATTTACTTGGAATGTTCTGGAATGGATTCACTACAAGAAACCAACAGTATTCGGCGCTTGTTCTGGTGCAGTAGCAGGTTTGGTTGCCATTACGCCTGCCTCGGGTTTTGTAGGACCTATGGCGTCAATTGCGGTAGGTGTTGGTGCAGGGCTGGTTTGCTTCTATTCAGTAACAAAGATGAAAAAAGCCTTTGGTTATGATGATGCCCTGGATGCTGTTGGGGTACATGCTATGGGTGGAACCTGGGGTGCCTTTGCAACGGGTATCTTTTGTAGTACTGCTGTCAATCCAGCAGGTGCTGATGGTGCAATCTATGGGAATTATATGCAGTTGGTAAAACAATGGATAGCCATATTATCCTCATGGGGATGGGCCTTTGGAATTACCTCACTTCTGGCCTGGTTTGTAAATGCAACAGTTGGATTAAGGCCAAGCGAGGCAGAGGAAATTGCCGGTATGGATATTTCCCAGCATAAGGAAATTGCTTATCATTATTACGAAACCGAACAGGCTTAATTACCCATTGTGAGATACCTATGAAATATAAAATTGCCCATTCATTGGTTTTGATTAGGAATTAGGGCATTTTAATTATGAAGGAGGTTTGTAAATGAAAAAAATTGAGGCAATCGTAAGACCAGAGCGGCTAACCATTGTGAAGGATGCACTGGAAGAACTAGGTTATCCCGGTATGACCGTGACCGACGTCAAGGGACATGGCGCACAACGAGGAATAACTGAGCAGTGGCGCGGGAGAACATTCAGGATTGATTTACTGTCAAAGGTAAAGATAGAACTGGTTGTTTCTGACCGTGATGTGGAAAAGATCGTTCAATGCATTACAAAGGAATCGCAGACAGGGAGCATTGGTGATGGAAAGATATTTGTTTCGACCATTGACGATGTACTCCGTATCCGTACAGGCGAAAGAGGAGATAAGGCCGTCTAGTGCTTAACGATTAACATTTAATAGTAATAGTAAAAAGGGCGTTGAATCTTTCTGGTTTCAACGCCCTTATTTTTTATAATGATTTCAAAAATAGACTATGATTGAAAAATATGACGGCTCATTATTATTGTGGTTTTTTCAAAATCTATCGAAATATAAGGAAATTTGTCATTTCGTATCCACCAGAATTGGAGGCTTTAGTGCGCCGCCTTATGATTCTTTAAACTTAGGATTCCATGTTGGAGACAAACCTGATATTGTACTCGCGAATCGCAAGCGGCTTGCCAAGTCGCTAAACATTCCTTTGCATAATTTTACCACAGCCAGACAGATTCACGACAGTAATGTGAAAATTGTTACAGAAGACTTTGTGGGAAACGGTGCATTTGATTATGATACGGCAATAAACGCAACGGACGCTATGGTAACGAATATTCCCGATGTTTGTCTTATGGTTCTTCAGGCGGATTGTGTTCCTCTTTTATTCTTTGATGTAAAGGAAAAAGTAATTGGAGTTGCTCACGCAGGATGGAAAGGGACTATTAAGACTGTGGCTCAAAACACTGTAGTGGTTATGGAGAAAGAATTCAATTGTTTGCCTGAAAATATTTTAGTGGGTATTGGTCCTTCTATCGGTCCTTGTTGCTGTGAGGTTGGTGCGGAAGTCGTTGCCCGGATTGATAAGTCTTTTCACAACAAAGGTGGATATATCAGAGAGGCTTCAGATGGTAAGTGTTATTTTGATTTGTGGGAAGCAAATAAATTACAGCTTTTACAAATGGGTATTCCAGCCGAGAATGTAGAAGTTGCCGAGATATGCACGTGTTGTAACTATACTACTTTTTTCTCATACCGTTATCACAGAAAGGAAACCGGAAGATTTGGGGCAGGAATTATGCTTAAATAATCTATAACATTATCTTATATACTTCCCAAATATCACATCCAGCTTCTTTTTAGTGTTTTCGGGAATCAGGTCTTTTTGCGTTACGATGGCGTTTTGCGCGGCTGTTACACAAGCACATGTTCTTTTCTGCTCGATTTTTGGTATCGCTGCCTTAAGAATACGTTTTGCTGTCTCGGCGTTTTTATTCAAATTACTAATAATCATTTCTAGTGTTACTGCCTCCTCGCTCACATGCCAGCAATCATAATCGGTAGCCATTGCAAGTGTGCTGTAACATATTTCCGCTTCTCGCGCAAGCTTGGCTTCCTGAAGATTGGTCATGCCAATAACGCTGACTCCCCACTGCCTGTACACATTTGATTCAGCACGGGTGGAGAACAGAGGACCTTCCATGCAAAGGTATGTACCGCCCTTGTGCACACGCACACCTAACGATTTGGTGGTATTAAATAGAGTATCGGCTAATACACCGCATATAGGATCTGCAAAACTTACATGACCTACAATGCCTTCTCCAAAGAAAGTGCTTATTCTGCCGCGTGTCCTGTCAAAAAACTGGTCTGGAATAACAATATCTAAGGGTTTGATTTCTTCCTTCATACTGCCAACTGCGCTGACGGCAATGATGTGTTCCACCCCCAGCTTTTTCATTCCGTAAATATTTGCCCTGAAGTTGAGTTCTGACGGTAAAATCGTATGACCCCTGCCGTGCCGCGGCAGAAATACCACCTTACGACCTTCCAGTGTTCCAACCATAAAACTATCGGAAGGTTTTCCAAATGGTGTATCAATTGATACAGCTTTTACATCCTTAATTCCTTCTATGTTATAAAGACCACTACCACCGATAATACCAAGTACTTGTTCTCCCATTTCTTGATCTCTCCAGTTTTATTTTTATGATAAAAGCCCGTTCTCCGTCCAGTATCGTTTTTCTCTGCGCTCTCTGTGGTTGATTTTTTAAATTATGCGAAAAAGGTCCTGTTTCTGTCAATAAATAAAATTTGAAGTGTTCAACGGCTATTGGTATAATCCGCAAGTCCACGGAAAATTAATCCCTGTTTGTGAGGGTTTAGAAATGAAAAATCATGAAATTGCAGCATTATTTGAACGGATTGCCAATGTATTGGAACTCAAGGGTGAAAATACCTTCCGTATTAATTCTTACCGCAAGGCGGCTCGGATAATCAGCGATTTGACCGAAGATGTAGAGGTGCTTGCAAGGGGAGGGAAGTTAACTGACATTCCCGGTATTGGTGAAGGTACGGCTGAAAAGATTATTGAATATATTAACACAGGTAAGATGTCCAAGTATGAAGAGGTAATGAAGGGGGTTTCTGAAGAGACAGTGACTCTCATGAAGATACCGGGTTTAGGCCCAAAGACCGTTGCAATGTTAAATAAAGAATTGGGCATTGTTGGTTTGAACGATCTTGAAAAGGCATTACAAGAAGGCAAATTGAAAGGATTGTTTGGGATTGGAGACAAAAAGGTTGAAAACATTATTAAAGGGATTGAGCTATTTAAGACGAGCCAGCAGCGCATATCTATTGGGATGGCATATCCAGTTGCAAAGAGAATTATAGAAGAACTAAGGCATAACCCACGGATTAAGGACATTCAGGCGGCGGGTTCATTGCGCAGAATGAAAGAAACGGTTGGAGACGTGGATATACTCGCCTCCGGTACCGATGGTGCGGAGATTGTAAAATCCTTTATAAATATGAAAGGTGTAACACAAATATTAGCGGCAGGTGATACCAAGGGAAGCGTGAGGGTGGAGGAAGGTGTGCAGGTGGACTTGCGCGTGGTTCTTGAAGATGAATTTGGCGCGGCATTGCAGTATTTTACAGGTTCTAAAGAACACAACATTCGCCTTCGTGAGATCGCTAAAAGGAAAGGGCTGAAGATTAGCGAATACGGCATTTTTAAAGGAGA
>JAHFOW010000046.1 GCA_023261465.1 Planctomycetota bacterium | reverse complement strand
GCAGCGCCCACCATTCCACCTACGGTACCGGTATCCTTTGGAAAATACTCGGCAACAAGTTTAAAGATAACGCCGTTCCCAATACCCAGACAGATCCCCATCATATAGAAAACAGTCAGCGATGTCATGAGGGAAACGTTCAGGTTCAGGAATATCAGGATACCAAGTATTGCCAGGGATAGGATGACTAATATACGCCTTCCCGGTATACGGTCTGCGAGGTATCCGCCTAAGATACGGGCAAACGTGGTAGCAAATACGAAAATAGACGTAAAACTGCCTGCCTTTACCGGCGTTAATTTATAAAAGTCCTTAAAATAAGAAGGCAGCCACAATGAAAAGGTGACAAAAAATCCAAACGTCATGAAGTAGAAGAGACAAAATATCCAGATCAAATTCGATGACCTGTATACCTTTAATTTATCAGCAAAGGTCGCCGGCTTTGCGTTTGCCGGTTTTGGAACGTCGGCAGAGAAAAACCAGTAAACAATGGCCATAATAAGCAAGGGAAACGAATAAATTATAAATACCTTATGCCATCCAAGAGACTGCGCCAGGAATGGAGCCCCAAACGCGGCAACCGCCGAACCTATATTTCCCACGCCGTAAATACCTAACGCCAGTCCCTGTTTCTCTTTTGGATACCACGAAGAAACCTGGGGGATTCCTATGGCAAATGATGTTCCTATCAACCCGAAAAAGAATCCGCAGACGAGGAGAAACCCATAACTTTGTGCAAATCCCGCTATAAACACTGGAAAAAAGCCGAATAACAGCAAGAGACTAAAAACCCGCCTGCCTCCGAACTTATCGGTAAGAACGCCGATAGGTACACGTATAATGGAGCCAAGGAGCACCGGGGTTGCAAGGAGTAATCCAACTGATGTGGATGACAAATTAAAATCGGCCCTTAAAAATACCGCCAGGGGGGAAAACAGCGCCCAGGCTGCAAAGCATGTGGCAAACGCTATCGTTGCAAGGATGAGCACCTTTGTATTCCCTTGTGGTGTTTGTACTGATGAATTCATAAAACAGATCTCCCTAATATTTCGAAGGTAACAACTTTGACATAATTTACGAATTGCAATTTTGGATTGCAAGAAATCCTGAAATCGTAAATCTCAAATTTCAACTCTTATTAAAGTACCGATGACTGTATCTGTTCAAATTCGTTCTTTACCTTAAGAGGACATTTATAGAGTCCTTCGGTAATAAGAGAACTCGATTGTCTTATGAAGAACAACTTACCATTTTGTGATTTCATCAGGGTATAAAAGCCGTTTACCTGTCCATCCCTGAAAAGCATGGATAATGTCTTTTCGTGATCAAAGGGATGTGCGTAGAGTTCATTCACCTTCTTTCCTATAACATCATCAGGAGAGGTAAATCCAAAAAGCCGCGCACCCATGGTATTGATATGGATAACAACACCGTCGTAAGAAGGTTCGTATTCGAACCAGCCCTTTGCATCCTGTACATCAATCGTTGGTTTAAATTCACTCTTTGTTGAATAAAGCGTGGTATTCATACTATTATCCTCCATTCTTAAGTTTTGTTTAAAAATTTTAAAAGTGTCTATGGTTTTAATTCCCATGTCGCTACCGTTTTTTCCAGTGATGACTGTATGTCGCTTTTTATAAGCGCTATCGCATCTTTTTCCTCAACCGTATTTTCAGATTTAAAAACAGGAAGCGTTTGTTTAAATTTAGAAATATTACTCTTGATAAAATCATCGTCCCTCTGGGTTATTATTGAACCAAATACATTGAAAGGATTGTGTACCGTGTATTTTTGTTCACGGAGATACCCGCGCTCTTTTCTTAATTCATAGCCATCCAGGATTGCCATTACGAATCCAACCACAAGAATGCCGGTAACGCCTAACAATGCCTTCCTGGGCAGGGTGAGGTTTCCGAACATAGAGCCCGAATTAAATTTTCTGTACAGCAACATGGCAATAACGAATGCGGGAATTACGATCACAAACATGAGAGACTTAACCATGGAGTTAATATTGTCTACCGCTCCCAATGCCTCATCTGCGTCTATCTCAACGATCAAACCCATATTTAAGTCTTTTAGCCAGCTCCATGCCCCCACGACTTTCAATCCGTCATAATCTTTGTACCCGTCCAGGTCGTACCCATTTGTCTTTGCCGTAATACATTGTTCCACGCTTTTTGTGAGCGCCTGGGTGTCCGGGTCTATTACCTTAGGATTTCTCATACGGTCGGAAAACCTCGACTGTGTAACCATGGCGCCATCTCTATTTATCAGGTAAGCCTCGCCTGTTTTTCCCAGGCTAACACTCTTCATGGCCTTGTTAAGGATTGAAGTATCCATCCACAATACAATAGCGCCAATGATATCGTGACTTTCATTTTTGATGGGGTATGACATAAACATAGAACCAGCGTCAGCGTCATTTCCGTTCACGAAATTGCTTCCGAGAGAGAAATGGGTTACGTCTGAAATGTATGTCACGCCGTCATAGAGGGTCTTCTGGATATTGCGGAAGGACTGTTCTTTCATAATATTCATACCAACGAGAGTTTTTTCATTTTCCGTTGCCGTTTGAATTATTCCCGCGCCATCACACACAAAAATACCCTTGTACCCATAGTCCGCCTTGGTACATTCTAGTTGTGTCTTCAATCTGAGATACTCATATTTATCTTTTCCGTTGAAGAGACTTACAAAATCTTCTTTACCGTGAATCAGTAATGCGCTTTGAATCGTATCAGAAATGGACCTGGCATGAGATTTCTTCTCGTCACATAATAAGGAGATCATATCTTTCTGTTTACTTACAATCCCTTCGAGGTTTCTCTGTACGCCCTGTTTCAATTCGGAACTTGCCCTGGGGAACGCAAGCATCCTGAACAAAACAAGGGGAAACAACCCAAAAATTATAAATGTAATTACAACCGTCACTATCCGTCCCTTAAATATTCGCATCATACTTACCCTTTCTTTGTTAAATTTTTAGCAGCACTCACTCATGGTATTCATCAGAAAATGAAGGTGTGTTACGCGGAATGAATCCGCCAACAACCCCAAGCCTTCAGTGTTTGGTAAATTCATTCAGACATATTTCTATATCATCTGTACTGAATGGCTTGGTAATTACCTTCTTTGCGCCTTTCTTCATTGCCTCCCGTACCACTTCTTCATCAGTATAGGCAGTGATAATCACGATATTTGAACTCAATCGTGCTATCTGTATTTGTTCAAGCAATTCGATACCGTCCATTCCGGGCATCTGCACATCGAGTAAGATGATCGAATAGCACTTTCTTCTTATTTCTTCTAATGCCTCAAACCCATTATTCACCGCCTTTGTCTCATAACCGAGGTCTGACAGGGAATTCGATAACACCTTTCGGTATCCTTCCTCATCGTCTACAATAAGAATTCTTCTTGTTATCATTTTGTAATCCCGACTTTTTTAAATTAAAACTATTTGATAGATATATTTGGCAATTGACATACCCCTGGAAAATAAAAAACGGCCGGACTGCTCCAGGCATTTGTCATTGAACGAGTTACAAAAAATAAAATATTTTCAGAAGAATTTTTTGAAAATCAAACTGGAAACAATTTGTTTCATGCTGATTTTCCCATGGGATATCATAAATAGTTAAATTGTAGTGAGTTGAGAGATAATAGCAGGAAGTTAACAAGTGGAAACAAATTGTTTACATTTGAGGATTTTTATTTTATTATAAAAAGTACTTTACGGTTAATAATGTCAAAGATATACCGAAGGAGATACACCATGTCTCACCCTTTTGCGAAAACCATGCTTGCACTTATTTGTCTCATCATATTACCATTGAAAATCCTGGCCGCCCCTCCTTCCGGTGGGATATCCCCCGGGCTCGTATCTTACCTCGAGGGACTGGATGCGTTGACACAAGGACGATTCCAGGAAGCCGTCACGGCGTTTTCTCAAGCCCTCGAAGTCAGCGGTGACGATCCCGGTTTCGTGCTCGCCCGCGGCGTCGCAGAGACCCTGGCAGAGCAGTTTCAACCGGCGATCAAAGACTTTCAGCGATATCAAAAACTTGGCGGAAAGGGCCGCGAAGCAGAACTCTGGACTTATGTTGCGGAAACGATGAGTGGCACAGCAACCCCGGGACATGGCATCCCGGTTCCCCGAAGTTTCCAGGGTCGGGAGAGAGACACCGGGGACTCTCAACGCGGCGGTGAATTTAGCTCCGTTTCAATTCCCGGACACATGATTCAGGGCCGGGATGACTACCCAACAGCCTATGCTTCATTTATTTATTACGAAATGGCTGTCCCCTATGGAAAAACCCGGCAGAGCGGAGGTATTACACAAACAAGTCCCATTCATAAAACAATGGTCAAGGCAGGCTGCTGGTTTGCGAAACGCTTTATGATGAGACCGGACCTCGCACCCGCGCATTTCGCCCGGGCAAAACAACTCCATGATGGCCGGCAGTTCGAGGCCGCATTGCGGGAAACTGAGTTTGCCCGCGCAGCCTATCCGGCCGATCCGGAACTCCTTTGTATTTCTGCGGATAGCTGGCTTGCCCTTGGTCGCCCTGCCACTGCTCGCCGCGAATTTACCATAGCGCTCACAGGCCGTACCGATTTCTCCAATGCCTACCTCGGCCGGGCTATGGCTGCCGCGCTATTGGGAGATGCAAAGAGAGCCAGCGCTGACGTAGATATTGCCGCCAAATTGGATGCTGCCGCCACGAAAAAAGCCCGTCCTCTTATTAATGCCGAGATAGGGAAGCAAAAGGTCAACGACTCCCCGGAGAGCCTGTTGTCTGCATTGGAGCAGGCGGCCCAGTCTGGAGCACCTCTGGATCAACTTATTGACCTCGCCACCAAAGTTCAAAAGGCATCAGGCGAGAGACGGCTGCGGTACGATGAGACGTATCAGGACAACCTGCGCATCCTTGAAGAAGCCGTGCGATCCAAACCGAAGGATCCCGATGCGCTGGTAAACCTGGCCGAATACATTCTGGCGGAATCTGACAACCGGGGAGAATCGGTTGAGCCCCGCCGAGAGTTGATTTACTACCGTTGGCAAGCATCAAAGGAAAAGGAACTGTTTCGGGCTGTGGAAATCCTCGACAGCGCTTTGTCGCTCAAACCCAAACATGTAAGAGCCATGATCCAGAAGGCCATTGCTTTTAGCGTGCTCAAGCGTTACGACCAGGCCGAACAGCTTGCAGACCAGGCATTGGCACTGGCAGGCAACAATCCTGATGCACTACGTCTCTACGCAAAATTCAAGGCCATGCGGGCCAATCAATTTTCTGCCGAGGCCTGGAACCTCAGACAGACCCGATGCACGAGCTCCTCCCACACAGAAACACGGAGCGATGGCATTTACGAAGTCACAACCACAACGTGTTATCCGCCATCCCCTTCAGACCTTGATCGAGCCAAGCAACTCGACACCGAGGCTGCCGGGTTACGACAGAAGGCACGATCTGCTATGGAAGCAGCCATAAAGGTCACCAGGGGAACCGTGAACAGTTACCTCATCCAGGCCGATCTCCAGATATGGTCAGGTCAATATGATGCTGCCCAGCAGACACTCATGCAGGCCGTCAAACAGTATCCCATGTCCATTGAAGCCCAGGACGCACTGGTGGACTTTTATGCAAAGTCTGGCCAGAAGGAACATGCAGAGGAGCAACAGGCCATTGAACGGCAATTAATCCATACCACCGCTGCCCCATTGCTTCGTCTGGCCTGGGATCAAATCGTCAAAACCACCTGGCAAGGAGCAAAGGGCAGATTGGCTGCTGCTCGTCAACTCGATCCGACCGATGCCCGTATCCCGGCCTATCTCGGGGTAATACTGGAAGGGGAAGGTAAAGCCAGAGAAGCGGGAGCCGCCTTCCGGATTGCGGTAGCGCTGGAGGAAGCACGCCTGCAACTCGATGATTCTTCCTTAAATAGCAGCGCTCACCTGCCTCGTGATCCGCTTGACTTTGGACTTGCCATCCAGTCCCGTTTTCATCTGGCCAGGTTTCTTGATCAGGCAGAAAAGCCAAAGGCAGGACTAGATATGTATCTGGCCACCCTCAGCTATGAGCCCAGAATGGCGCCGGGGTGGGAATCCCGTCAAATGTTCACCGCTATGTTCCCGGATCAGGAACCCGAAAAAGGGGCTGTGGCGCCCGCTCCGCTTAACGCGGCCACGCTGATAGCCGATGCCCACCTGTGCGCCGGCAAGCTCCTGACAGCCATGGGCAATCAAGATGAGGCCGTCCAGCAGTTCACAGATGCGGCCCGGTTTGGTCCACAACGTATGGCCGGTATTCCCCTGGTAGGAAATGCGGCAGGCGACACGAACTTTAGCGGACTGGCAGGAGCGCCAGCCTCAGAAGCCTCTTTCTACTTAGCCAAAGCTCTCCTGGCCAGGGGCGATGCCGATGGCGCCAGTCGCGCGCTCTACGAAGCAGGGAGAACAATCCCGGAACACCTTCGGAACGATCTCAACCAGCTCAATAACGCCATCGCGCGAGTCAAGTCACAGCAACATCAACCTGACCCTTATGCCGGAATGAATCCTGAAAAACGATCCTACGCAGAACTTCAATATCAGAGAGACCAGGAGCGTCAGCAGATGGCCTCGCGTGTTCTGGCGCCTAACGCCAGAATTGTTCCTGAGTTGGCTGGCGTCTGGGAAATGTCTCCCGACAACCAATACCTGCCATGGAAGAAAACACTGACGATAGAGTCGAATGCCAGTTTCACTATAGTTTCCCAGGGCGACGGCTCAACCCGCCGGGGAAAAGTGGACGTCCAGCGTGGCAGGAATGTGGTACAGGGTGGATTGGACGCTTCTCGCGGACAAATGATGATGTACGATGAGACGGGTTCTGTATCCACCATGTGGTATGAATTTGTAGACCAAGACACCATGCAAGTTACAGACCAGGATGGAACTCATTACAAAGCACATAGACGCCGTTAAAATTTCACATTACTCAAAATCTCTTCTAATTTTTGAGGATCGGGTTTTTGAACATGCGTTTTATAAATAAGACGCTGTTGGCTATCAAAAATCAAGATATTGCAAGACTTCGGTTCACACCCATAGGCATTAGCAAAAATACCATTCCAATCCATTAATGACCAATGGTCTTTGTCTTTCTGCAATTTTCCCTTAATAAACCCGTGCAGAAAAGAAGGCGCCCCACTCAGGTCCGCAACATTGACGAACAGAACTTGTTCGCCGCCCCGCCTTTTCACGAACGCATCATAGATTGCCTGTCGCCAACTATCGCTGAACTTACTGCCCTCTCTATCGGCTGCGATGATGACTAAAATCTTATCGGAAAAACTTCTCTCCGTGTATTCTCTATCAAACTGATCCTTTAAGGTAAAAGAAATCAAGGGTACATCCCGTGCGAATATTGTCTCGTGAATGAGTGATCCCAGAATTACCGCTATAAACATAAAGACATATTTCGTCTGTAGTTTCATACATTCCCTCCCTGTTTTACTCTTGAAACAAAATAACACGGGAATTCCACTTACCGCCTATTCACACAAACCCTATCCTGCATCATTATTTTTTCAAATGCATCAGGCGACAACGGTTCGCAGAAAAACCGTCCCTGTACTTCATCGCATTTCATATTTCTCAGATAATTGAGTTGGCTTTCTGTCTCGACTCCTTCTGCAATAACTCTGAATTTCAAACCCCTGGCAAGGGCGATAATTGAGGCCACAATCACCCGGTCTTTCTCGTCATTGACAATACCATGCACAAAATTTTTACAAATTTTAATTTTACTGATGGGAAATTTTTTGAGATACGTTAAGGAAGAAAACCCGGTTCCAAAATCATCGATAGCGATTTTAATTCCCATCTTGTTTAACCTGGATAGCTTATGAATCGTAGTTTCCATGTCTTTCATGGCAATGCCCTCAGTAATTTCCAAACCTAACAAATGGGGCTTTATATCTGCCTCTTTTAAAACCGAGGTAATCATTTCTACGAGATTTCGCTGCTGGAAGGTATGCGCGGAAAGATTCACCGCAACGCATGTCGGCTTAAAACCTGTATCCTGCCAGGTCTTAATCTGTTCGCATACGGTATTCAATACCAGTTCGTCGATAGAAACGATGAGTCTGGTATCCTCCGCCAGCACAAGAAAATCATCCGGAAGAATCAATCCCTTTTCAGGATGTTGCCAGCGTACCAATGCCTCGATACCCACAATCATACCATCCACAATATTTATCTGTGGCTGGTAGTGTACAACAAAATCCTTACATTCCAGGGCGCGACGCATTGCATTCTCCATCAACATCTTCTCGAAATATTTCGTATGCATCGCCGGATTATAAAACTGGTAATTATTCCTGCCCTGTTCCTTGGCATGATACATAGCAATATCCGCATTCTTGAGCAATATTTCAACGCTTTCTCCATCATACGGATAGAGCGCAATCCCGATACTCGCCGTGATGTAAAGCTCGTATCCGCAAATATTCCACGGCTTTACAAAGACGTTCAGGATTTTCTCCGTTATTTGAGTTATATGCTCTATATGGGTGATTCCTGGCAATAACAAGGAAAACTCGTCTCCCCCTAATCGTGCAATCGTGTCGTCTTCACGCACACACTTTCTTAATTTATGGGCAACTTCACGCAACAATTGGTCTCCCGCCGTATGTCCCAGGGTATCATTAATCATCTTAAATCTATCCAGGTCCAGAAACATAACAGCCATCAATTCTTTATTACGATGCGCATGCGCTAGCGCCAGGGTCAACCGGTCATTGAACAATATCCTGTTTGGTAAATCAGTCAGTGCGTCATGATGAGCAACATATCTAATCTCGTCTTCCGCCCGCTTGCGTTCGGTAATGTCCACAAAGGTTATCACTGAACCGACTCGCACCCCATTCTGGTTCATGGGATGCGACCAATACTCGACAGGAAACCGCGTCCCATCAGCACGCCAGAAGACTTCGTCGTCCACGTGGTTGCTTTTTCCATACCTGTATGACTCATAGATAGGACATTCTTCAAGGGAATAGGGCGCCCCGTCCACTCCGGTATGATGGATCGTTGTATGCATATTCTTGCCAATTAAGTCACGGGCATCACGATAACCTAACAGGTCAACGCAGGCTAAATTAGCAAAGGTGCAATTACCCTGGCTGTCAGTTCCATATATACCTTCTGCGGTAGAATCCAGGAGTAGCCGGAATCGCTCCTCGCTCATACGCAATGCCTCCGCCCCCCGTTTGTTGTTAACTCCTAATGATAGTATGTCAGACGCCGACGACAGTACTTTTAAGGTAAATTCCGCGAGCGGCTTACGGGCAAATATTACCATTACCCCTATCAAGCGGTTTTCTATAATCAAAGGATAACCGGCAAAGGCGGCAATCCCCTCTTTCCTTGCCCAGTCACTATCACAGATATGTGTATCGCCGATTATCGAGTTGGTAATATAAGGTTTACGATCCTGAGCAATAAGGCCGATTCTGAATTTTCCAACGGGTATCTGGTTTGTAAAACCTTCCTTGTAAATATGTATTCCAGCGCTCGCCTGTAACTCCAGCATATTTTCTTTGTCATTGAGCAGCCAGATGCGGGCGCACGCGGCATCGAGATTATTGACCACCGCTTCCATGCACTGGCAAAGGATTTCGCGCACGTTATCACCCTTCGCAAGGGCGATACCCACGTCTTTAACAAATGTCGTAAGACGTATCCGCTCCATCAATTCTTCCGTCTTCTTCTGGTCGGTAATATCTCTCCAGATACTCACCATTACGCCTTCTTCTTCAATGTCTACTTTTTCCAAAAGCGACACATTAACACTGAGGTGCTTATCCCCATCCGTTTTTGGCAGCGCAAATTCGATGTTGTGGTATGCGCCTCCCGAATGGATACGATTCTCTAATTCAGCCCAGCGTTTTGCAGCATCTTTCCCAAGTTGATCTAACCAGTAGAACAAATTCGTCTCTACAACATCACGCCACTGGCGGCCAAAAAATTGACAAAACGCCTCATTCGCAACGATAATGTTATGGCCGCCATCGGTAATGACAATTCCATCAGCCGAGGCGCGCAGCAGTTTATCAAAAAACTTAATCGTCCTCCGGGCGGTCTTTATCTCATTCCTTTCAGAGTTTTCATTCATAAGGATTTCCCTGCATGTACAACTTTACGGAGCGTAACAGCGCAATATTTCAACTCAGGCTGCTTGGAGTGATCGTCGCAAGCTGGATTGCAAACCAGGTTGGCAAGCCTGTCATCAACCATATCAATAGCGCTGCCATAATGAAAATTCATATAAATGTTGCCGGTGCGCATACGGTCGGTAAGCCGGGCAGCGCCCCGGACGCTACCGCGCCGTGATGAAACCTCTACTTCATCCCCTTCGGCAATTCCGATGGGCACAGCATCGGATGGATGTATTTCAATGAAATTCGCAGGTTCAACATCGTTGAGATTCTTAACTCTCCCCGTACGGGTACGGGTATTGAAATGGCTGGCAAGACGGCCCGTGATGAGAACAAAAGGATACTCTTCGGTCGTCGTTTCCGCCGGCTCTTTGTAATCACGGGCAAGTAACGCAGCGCGGCCGTCCGGTCGGGGAAATCTCATATCCGTAAATAATCGGGGCGTGCCCGGGTGATCAGAAGCCGGACAGGGCAACTGTGGGCCTGTCTGATTCCGAAGGCGTTCGTAACTCACGCCGCTCATATCACAGATACGCCCGCGGGTCATACCCTTCCATTCTTCAAATATTTCCTCCGGAGATGTATAGGGAAATTCTTCCGTGAACCCCATAGCCCTTGCCACAAGCCAGATAATTTCACAATCCGATTTTGCTGTACCGGGCGGTTCAATAACCTTTTCTACCAGTTCAATGCGTCTTTCCGAAGAAATAAACGTTCCCGTCTTCTCACACCATTGAGTACCGGCAAAAATAACATCTGCCAGCCGGGTCGTTTCCGTGGGATGAAATATATCCTGAACCACCAGTAATTCTGCCTTTTCAATGGCCTCTTTTACCCAACGCGTGTGAGGCAGGGAAGCAGCCGGATTTGAAGACAAGACCCATAGTGCGCGTATTTCCCCGGAATGGAGTCCTTTTATAATATCAATAATCGTTCTCCCCGGTGCAGACCGGATTTTTTCTACCGGGATACCCCAGTAATCGGCAACCTCCTGCCGATGAATGGAATTCGTTACGAGCCGCATACCCGGCAAAAGGTGTGATAACGCCCCAACCCAGCGATTCCCCAGGGTATTGGCCTCGCCGGTGACCGACAGGGGACCGGCTCCGGGACGGCAAAAATTCCCTGTCAATAATGATAAATTATGCAGGGTATTATTCTTGAATACAGCCTGGGTCGATTGGTTGTAACCTTGAAACCAGAACGTCAACATTGCCTTCGCCCGGCCTATCATTCGTGCGGCCTCAATAATCTGATATTCGCTGCAGCCGGTGATTTCTGCAACACGTGATGGTGAGTATTCCCCGATAATCTCCTTCAGATCGCCGAGTCCGGTAGTATAGCTCTCAACTCTCTCTTCGTTAACAAAACCTTCTTTCAGAAGGATATGGGCCAGTGCATTATTAAGGGCAACGTCAGTGCCGGGTTTAATTTGCAAATGTATGTCAGCCATGTCTGCAGTTTCCGTTCGACGCGGGTCAACGACAATGACCCGGGCGTTATTCTTCATTTTCGCTGCGCATACGCGTCGAAACAAAACGGGTAACGACACCGCCATATTGTTGCCGCCGATAAAAAACAGGTCTGCCTCTTCAATATCGGCATAACAGGTAGGCGGGGCATCGGCGCCAAGAGTGGAAATAAATCCGATAGACGTGCTCGACATGCATAAGCGTGCGGTGCATTCGACATTATTCGTGCCAATAGACGCCTTCATGAGTTTATTCATCAGGTAGTATTCCTCGCACAAATTGGCAG
This sequence comes from Planctomycetota bacterium, assembly GCA_023261465.1. GTDB lineage: Bacteria > Planctomycetota > Brocadiia > Brocadiales > Brocadiaceae > JAHFOW01. Next base: position 4,685 of record JAHFOW010000046.1, on the reverse strand, counting down.
CGCCTCCATAAAATGCAACGGCGTCAGGCCCATATTTTTTTATGATCCGGTTAAATTCGCCTGCAACATGCGCTATAGCTTCATCCCAGCCAACGGGCACATGTTCATTATTTCTTCGCATGAGAGGCTGTGTTAAACGGCCATCAGCATTAAAAAGCGGTGGGAAATAGACTGGCAGCGAACAGATATCCCCTGCATTCACGGGGTGTCCCTTCATGCCATGGACATTAACAACCTTTCCATTCTTCACTCCAACGATCAGGCTGCAACCAATTCCGCAATAGGGACACGTTGACTTATTCCACTGAATTTCCATCATACGAATTTGTTCTCCTGGTGAAAGATAAAATAAATCCTGATTTCTTTGATTTACCCTGAAACAACTCTCTGTTTGAGAGAGAATAGGTTGAGGATAAATCAATGCGCTTCAGGCGGGGTTCACGTTAAACTTTGTCATCAAAAAAACTATTCATTTTCGATAATCTTTCGATATCCTTTTCAAAGATATCTCGTTCCGTCTTTCCTATCGAGGTAATAAAATTTTTAATACGATAATAGGGCCTTAAAATAAGCGCCCGGATGAGATTGACCAGGGGAAAATTAGCCTTAAATACAGGAGTGGTCTTAAAAAATGTAGAGTACCGCCGTTTATACTTCCACCGTAAAAATTGCAAATCAGCAGAAGAAAGATACTTCGTCCTGACATTCGCCCAGAATCCATTGTACTTGCTATAATCGGACAGGTTTGTCACAAGCCCTTCATTAATTAAAATATCCCGCATGTCTGTTTTGGGGTAGGGGGTAATTATCTGTTCGCCATAAAAATCTATGTTGGCTCTGTCAAAGAATTCAAAATTCTGGGCGATTTCTTCTTCCCTGTCCTCTGCATGTCCAATAATCATACCACCCACAATGAGGATATTGTTGTTATGCAGGTATTCAATGGCCTTTTTTGTCTTATCCAGAATATTCCCTTTATTCATAATCTTTAAATTTCGTTCAGATACATTCTCAATACCCAGAAACACAATCTGGATGCCGGCACGCGCCATTTTTTGCGCCAATGACGGAGACGACGCAATTCCACTCGTACTAGCCTGAACAATGTAACGCAGGTCATTATGTCCCGCCTCAACAATTGCATCGCATAATGATTCAAACCGCTTTACATTTAAGGTAATATTATCATCCGCAAAGGCTATATATCGCGTTCCATTCTTTTTCGCATTGGCAAGGTCTTTCATAATTCTTTCAAAGGTGTACGTCCTGAAAGAACGTCCGTACATCTGGTTCATGCTGCAAAAATTACACAACATAGTGCAGCCCCGGGATGTCTCGACCATATCCAGCCCCTTTCCCGAAAAAAAGTATCCCTTCCAGATACGCGCATCTCTTCGGGGAAGTTGTAAGGTCTCAAGATTTTCCAGGGGCCGTTGCGGGTTATGTACAAAACTGCCATTCTCGCAAAACGAGAGACCCTGCACATCTGCAAATCTCATCTTCCCTTCAATAGCCTCCAGAAGCTCACGAAAGGTACTTTCACCCTCTCCGCGAACGATATAATCAAAGGGTTTACACTCATCGGAAGAGGCAATTTCTTCATACATGAGTGTGGCGTGATAACCGCCAATGGCCGTTTTGATATCTCCATTGAGGCCTTTGATAAATGCCGCTATCTTTCTGGCCGTGCCAAACTGGAACGTCATAGCGCTCAGGCCGACCAAATCGGGCCGATATTTTTCGATGGCCTCTTTTAAGGAAGGCAATAAGGTATCCCGCTTCAGTACCAGGTCGGCCAGAAACACCTCGTGGTGTGGTTGAACATTTCCTGCAAGAGAGGAGATGGCCAGATTTGGCGCCCGCCATGTCTTCGCGGAAAACTGAGGCACCACATTGGGCATGGAACACAATAAAATCTTCATAGTTTACTCGCTGATTATATATTTTTTTACGTTATCTTTATATAACTCAAGGCTTTAGCCTTGATACCCTGCATAAACTCAAACCTGAAGGTTTGAGTTACCCTTAGGCATATTCAGAAAACCCTTTAAATAACATGAAAATTCTTAATTGATAAATTTTATAGAACAGTCTAAATAATTGCCACCAAATATTTAGTTTATGTTATAATTCAGTAATCTTTATATCTAAAAGGGTATATTCGGATGCTATTCGAGAGAATAATTTTGTGAGAAAAACACAAGGGATTAAACTGCTTCTTTATCTGTGTCTGTCTCTCCCGCCTATATTTCAAAGCATTGCTTATGGATATGGATATGAAAAGGAAGAAGATCCACTCGTTACGGTATTTAAAACGGTCATTTTTTACGGAAGGCAACCTGACTGGCCAAAGGTTGCTTCAGCGGTACACACAATCCATGACCGTATGGAAGATATTCAAAAGATATTTAAAATAGACCCTAAACCAGGAATTGAACTCGCTATCAAACAGCAAGATTTTCAGTCACTGGCCAACCGTATGGCCAACCTCGTCTTTCTAGCCATCCGTGAGAAATTTTACTATAACCGTGAGGAAAGAATGGAGATCTTTATCCGTGCCAAAGTGCGGCTAAGACTGGCGGAAGAGTATTACACCGCACTGCTCGCGGGAAATGTAAGGGACTACGATATGAGGCACAAAACCAATATCCACGAAGAAATCTACACCAGATTTGTAAAGGCACGGAACACCCTGGGGAGTATTGGATTTCTGGGCGCAGGGGCAATCAAGTCTGACGAAAAGGAATTTAAAACATTGACGTCCGAAATAGAGGCGTTAATCCTCAAGGCATTTCCCTACTTTGAAACAGGTCTGGCATATAGCGATTGAATAATAATAAAATTTCGAAATAGTCGGAATTATACCCTTTTCTGTATATCACTCAAGAAGCAATGTTGGCCATTTAGCAAATTATATTTAAACGGTTGCTGTATGTTAATTTTAAGCCTAATATTGCTTTGATTTTCAGTTCGGCTCTGATAAAGTAGAGAAACTTTATAATAACTTGTTAGCCCTATAAAAAATACGCACACGATCCACGCCGTTCTTCGTTTGCTGAAGAGAAGATAGGATGCGAAATAACAGATAGAAGAAGAAAAATATATGGCAATCAAAAAATCTGAATTATACAGCTCGCTTTGGGCAGGTTGTGACGAACTGAGGGGCAGCATGGACGCAAGCCAATACAAGGACTATGTATTGGTTTTGTTGTTTATGAAGTATGTGTCAGACAAAGGCGGCGCTTTAGTGGACATACCCGAAGGCGGCAGTTTCAAAGACATGGTGAAGCTGAAAGGACAGGCGGACATTGGCGACAGAATCAATAAAATCATCGGAGAGCTTGCAAAAGCCAACGATCTTACCGGTGTTATAACCGTTGCAGATTTTAACGATGATGAAAAACTTGGCAAGGGTAAAGAGAAAGTTGACCGGCTGAGCAACCTCATAACCATCTTCGAGAATGAGGGCCTCGATTTCAGCAGCAACCGTGCTGAAGGCGACGACATCCTGGGCGATGCCTACGAATATCTGATGCGACACTTCGCAACAGAAAGCGGCAAGAGCAAAGGACAATTCTATACACCAGCCGAAGTTTCCCGGATTATGGCCAAAGTAATTGGCATTAATAAATCAAAAAGCCAATCGGAAACCATTTATGACCCCACCTGTGGATCGGGTTCCCTGCTTTTGAAGGCAGCAGACGAAGCCCCACACGGCATTACTATTTATGGACAGGAAAACGACAATGCCACCCGTGCCCTGGCGGTAATGAATATGTGGCTGCACGGCAACCCTGCTTCTGAAATTTTACAGGGGAATACGTTGGCATCACCACAATTTACCGACGAGAAAACAGGTGCATTAAAAACCTTTGACTTTGCTGTTGCCAATCCACCGTTCAGCAATAAATCATGGATGAACGGATTAGACCCTATCTATGATGTATATAAACGCTTTGAAGGTTACGATAGTATCCCCCCAAAGAAAAACGGCGACTTTGCTTTTCTCCTGCACTTGATTAAATCATTAAAGTCTAAAGGCAAAGGGGCAATTGTTCTTCCTCTGGGCGTATTGTTCCGTGGAAATGCAGAAGCGGACATTCGCAAGAAAATCATTCAGAAAGGTTATATCAAAGGCATTGTCGGTTTGCCGCAAAACTTGTTTTACGGAACAGGTATTGCCGCCTGTATTGTGGTGTTAGATAAAGAAAATGCCGAACACCGTAAAGGCATATTTATGATTGATGCCGGTAAGGGATTTATCAAAGACGGCAATAAGAATCGTCTTCGGGAGCAGGACATTCATAAAATAGTGGACGCTTTCAACAACCGGATTGAGATTGACAAGTATTCACGAATGATAGCACTTTCGGAGATTGCCGGCCCAAAGAACGATTACAACCTGAATATTCCGAGATACATTGACAGCCAGGAAGCAGAGGATTTACAGGACATTGAAGCGCATCTGTTGGGCGATATTCCCAACCGAGATATTGACGACCTGGGCGAATACTGGAAAGTGTATCCAACTATGAAAAGCACGTTGTTTGCAGCCAGTGAGCGTAAGAGCTATTCTGTTTTGTGTATTCCAAAAGAAGAAATAAAGCATATTATTTTCCATCATCCTGAGTTCACTGCCTTCAGCAAACAAATGGATGCTGTATTTGATACCTGGAAAAACGAAA
>JAHFOW010000045.1:4144-17070 GCA_023261465.1 Planctomycetota bacterium | reverse complement strand
AATTACCATCAACCCCTTGTTCGGATTAACTCCGCTTTGTCCCCCGCTGGCGGGGGTTAGGGGGGTGGACAGGACTTCTCCAATTGTGTCTACCATCCGTTTTCTACACTTACTTATCACCATTTTTACTCTGCAACACTTCATCTTCTGGCTAGCGCCCGGAGAGTAATTGTCCGTCGTGTTGGCCTTCCAATTTCCACCCCCTGCCCCCGCCAGCGGGGGACAGTTGCCACCCGTACCCACAAGATTTTAAGCTGTTGTAGTTTGCAAGAAGGTACGGACAAACTCCGTTTGTCCATGCCACCCCAAAACCCGCTTAACTTAACACGCATGGGATTTAGGGGTGTGTTTGATGCGGGCAAATTCTTTGTTCCTACCCACAACGTTAAAAGCCTATTTTTGCTGCGGTTTTTCAAAAAACTAAACTGTCGCGAAATCTGGTTATTTCGATTCCCGGCTTTCCGGCACATAAATTACCTTTCCGTCTATTAATCGATACGCTATCCCCAGACGCGTACCTTCTCCCTGTAATTGCTTATCGGTGACTTTTTCAACTTTTACCTGTTTACCCTTTTTCGTAACAATCTCTATCTGGCCGTTATCTTGTTTCCTGACCATGGTGATCTCTGTTTTTGGTGAAAGAAAATCGAGGAGGCTGTAGGCGCTGATGAGGGCGCCAATGAGGCCGACAATGAAGACAACTCCTACATCAAAAAGGTTGGCTACGCCTGTCATGGGGTCTTCCTGATGGAGATCAACTTCTTTTCCTATAACTCTGCGTCTTTTTTTAAGGTATCTCATTTTGTATTAGTTCAGTTCACCACAGAGAGCGCTGAGAACTTGGACACTCTGGCGGTGAACTATTCCTCCCTTTTCATCATACATTCCGTAAAATATTCAAGATTTTTTATGTCCTCATGTATCCACCGATTTTTTATCATCGAGAGAAAATAGGCAGTTATCCCAATTGCGAGCCCTACAACAGTGGTAGTGAAGGCAATGATAATATTGCCCGATAGTTTTTCGAGATCGCCTTGTGACAACGCAGACAATGCAGGGCCCATCGGAATGATCGTGCCCATGAGTCCCAGTGTGGGACCTACACGGACCATGAGTCGAAGTTTATCGAGGCTTCTGGTCATTTCCTGTTCCTTCGTTTGTAGTAAGTATTCAATACGGACATCACTACCGTTTTTACTGTTTTTCAATTCCTCAACAAGTTCCCCGAAATATTTCTGCATATAAAGTGGCATTTTGTGTATTTCCTGGGATGCTGACTGTAGGATATTTTTGGCAGAAAATGATTCTATAAATTCACTTGGATTCTTGCTGTGTCTTTTTCGTTCTAAATATTCCGACACAAATCCACCTGTGGTTATAACAGTCCCTATAAACAAGACAACCAGGAGGATCATGACGGGATAGAGCATTGCTGATGAAAGAACGGAAAGGATGTTTTGTAATAGACTGAGAAGGTTCATAATTTACTCTTTTAAAATTTTAAATTGGATGCAGCTAAACACAGATTATATAAGCTGATATGTTTTCGTAGGGCAACCCTTCAGGGTTGCTTATAGCAAGGCTAAAGCCTTGCCCTACGTCTTATCACTGTAAGTACAATATTAATTATGCCTTTGAAATAAAGTTCTTCTAATACTGCAACCCAGAACAAAGTTTGAAACCGAGCACAAGGGCACGTGCAACGTGCCCTTACACAGTTCATTGGTTATCATTTTTGTGATATCCGTACTTTTCAGTGGTGGACTCTTATCAAAATCTTTTCCTTACCCATCCGTAAAAGAAAAAGCCGATGCTACCCATTGTCACTATCATAACAAACCACGGTTTATTAGATTCAGCTAAGGGCACGGAGCACCGTGCCTCTGCAGACTCGGTTGCCTTTACTTCTTTCATTTCAAATCCATTGACGACTTCGGTCTTTGCACCTTTCCATTCCTCTCCTTGCGAATTGGTGGATAAAGATGGATTTTTTTCATTCCTCGTAAGCATTGAGCTTGCGGGAATTTTCTGAGTTTCATCCTCTAGTTTCCACTCATTGCTTAATGTTGGGGCGAACGGCAGTTCGCCCCTACTGTGTGATGGCGCCTGAGCTTGAACGATTTTATCCATTTCTTCTTTTCGTTCATGGGATGTTTTACCCGTAGCGGTTTTAAGGACATCTGTATACTTATCTAAAACTTCAGCATTTACAAGACCAGCGGCTGACAAAATATCCATTGCATATTGCTGAAATGACGGATTATTGCAGGTAAGCTCGCAGCAAGCGACACCGTGTTCTATTACCGTTTCCATGTATTTCTTTGCCAGGGTTTGTTTTATTTCTTCCGTCGGTTGCCAGTAACCTTTCCGTACCGTTTCCAGCATTCGGGCGGTAAGCGCCTGATACGCATAGGGATTTTTTTGACTAAAAAATCCCTTTAAGTCCATGCCATATTTGTCTTCAACATAGACCTCAAATGTCTGTTCCCATCGGGAGGAATCCATTGCCTCCGGTACGGTGACCTGCCAACCCCACATGTTTTCAACGAATTCGGACATCTTATTTGCCCCTTCGAAGCCTTCCTTTTTCATCCCATCAATCCATTGGGGATTCCAATAACGGGACCGTAACTCCATCCCCATCATCCGATCAATGGGCGTCATCTCTGGTTTTGTTGGGTTCATAATATTCGTAATGATCAGATGGGGAGATTTTCCGTCTAGTTTTCGAATTGCTGCGGCAAGCCCGCCTGCGTACATAAAGAAATCATCATTATCGAGCGTACCATAAACATTGGTAGAACGGCTATGAATCACCATGCTGGTTCCGCTTAATACCATTTTATACACCTCTTCCATGGGCTCACCCCACAAACCATTCCCATAGCCGTGACTCATCCGTTTCAGGTATTCATCCGCTACCACAACATCGTTTTCCCATGTCCCGCTTGCACTAACAATCCGTGAGACATTCAAGTCATAATGTCCCGGTGCCTCATCAAAAATTCTGATGGCGGCATATTGTTCTGCCTTTTCTTGTGGCCAACCCTGATGGACTAATTTTTCAGCCAATTCCTGAGTATGCTGTCGAATCCAATTGTCTTCTTCATTGAGTTGTTTTACCATTTGAACGGCCTGATCTATATATTGGGTCAACTGTCCAAACATCTCTTCTGCTGCCGAAGAGACAACAATATCGATGCGCGGCCGCCCCAACTTTTCTTTCGGAATGATTTTAATTCCTGTCACCTTCCCCCATTCATTCCAGATAGGCTCAACACCCAATAAATAAAGGATCTGAGATTCCAGCACTCCTTCGTGGCGTATAGTCTCCGTGCCCCATATAACAAAGGACAATTTTTCCGGATACTTCCCGTTATTTTTTGCCCGATAATTATCGAGTAGTTCTTGAGTCAATTTGACACCTGCCTGCCATGCCTCTTTTTTAGGAATCTTATCCGGATTGAAGGCATAAAAGTTTTTTCCTGTTGGCAAGGAACCGGGATTCCTCACGGGGTCATTTCCCGTTCCCGTTGTTATAAACTGCCCATTGAGCGTCTTTAACATACTGGACAATTCCCGCTTTGCGCCTTCCCGGATATTTTTGTCCAACTCTTCAGCCGAAATATCCTTAACGACTTCCCGTATCGCCTGAATGGTCGATGAGCGAAGCGGTTCTTCGGGTGAGTTACCAAATGTATGGAGACCATACGGCATGTTAAGCTGTTTCATTTCTTTGAGGAATTCTTCAATTTTATGAATAACCTCGTGATCGAATTTATGTGGGTCGCCTTCTTTTGTATCGGTATTTAAGAATTTGCTGATATCAATGTCCTTGTCAAGCCCCAGCGCTTTTACCTTTTTTACAATATTTTCCTGATACTGCTGTGCATGTTCAGCGCCCTGTTCAATGGCCTGATCATGGCTGCTGATCATCTCCTCAAGTTCAGCGTATTCATGATAGAGTCCACCCTTTTTTAAAGGTGGAATCATGTGGTCTATGATTACGGCAGCGCCACGACGTTTTGCTACCAGTCCTTCGCCAACGTCATCCACGATATATGGATAAATTACCGGCAAATCCTGGATTAATACCTCGGGAGGGTCATCACCCGAAAGACCGTTACCTTTTCCCGGCAGCCATTCATGGGTACCGTGCGTTCCGAAGTGGATAACAGCGTCAGCGCCAAAGCCATATTTAAGCCACAAATAAACCCCTGCGTATTGATGGTGCGGGAATAAGTCTTTACTATGGAGCATTGCTTCTTCATTTTCCATCCAACCCCTTACTGGCTGTGGGAGGATAACTACATTTCCCTGTTTTATGGCAGGAATAACCATATATTTTTTGTTTTGTTCCGGGTCGGTCCACATCATTACGTTTGATTCTTCAACCGCCCCCCAATCATCGTTGACCTCTTGCACAAAATTCACCGGTAAATTTTTTATCCATCTTTGATAATCTTCTAACGGTAGTAATACACATTTCCCCTTCCTGACCATCTCGTCGAGCTCACCTGGCGCCCAATTACCAACATTTCTCCCATATCTCAGGGAATTTTCGAGTAATGTGTCTTTGTCAAGTGTTTCATTGCCTATATCGTATCCGGCCTCCTTCATCTTCATCAGGACATTATCAATACTGGCGAAGACATTTAAATAACTGGCTCCGATATTCTGTTTCCCCGGTGGATAATTCCAGTAGAATATCGCAACCTTTTTATCTTTGTTGTTTTTCCTTTGCAAATTGATCCATGCGTGTATTCGATCAACAACACGATTGATGCGATCGGGTATCGGCTTTCGTTCTTCAACAAAAAATCCTGTTTCCTTGTCTTTCTCACGGATACGATACGAAACAACGGTAGGCTGTATAAGACCTGCAATTTCGGGGATGGCTAACTGCCAACTTACTTCCAGGGAACTCAGACCCTCTGGATCTTTTTCCCAGGTCTTCCCGTCTTTCCCATAGACAGTAATCAAATTAATTACCGGAACTCCGCATTTTTCTAATGAATCAACGGCGTTGAAATCTGAAAAGCGAAACAAAAAAGAAAGCACACCCGAAACCCTCGAACTTCCCTTAGGGTCTATCAATAATTTTTCTACAGCGGCGCCTTCCGGATACCCAAATGCCACAAAGGCGTTAAATCCCTTTTCTTCGAGTGCATGAATTAAACAATCTTCCACTTCATTTTGGCCCTGTTCACAGAACGATGGATAGGTCATGACCGCAAGCCATTCAGCATTTTCTTTAAAATATCCATGTTCCTTATACCAATTCTCATATTCCTCAAAGGTTTCAAAAAACATTGCCTGGGAATCATGACGATGGTAATACCCATTTTTTAACAGTTTCTGCGGAGGTTTTGTCTTTATATCTGAGATATGGAGATATTTTGACAGGGAAAACAGCATCATGTTCTGAAAGTTCTCAATCCCGCCGTAATCGAAGTAGGAACGGAACTCTTCATCGTACGTAAGGCCCAATTCTCTATACTCCTTATCTAATCCAGCCGAGCTGTTTATGGGCAATATGTGTGCGCCACGTGAAATGGCCTTCCTTATGATCTCACGATCAAAACCCGTTTGCGTTGGAGTCGAAATCCGTATCCCCATAATATCAATTACCATGATGTCTGAATCCTCAATCTGATGCAGATCGAGGCCGGCGTCTAAATCCGTAGTGCTCATAAGCTCAAAATCTATACGATTTTTAAGAAATGGATCTTCTCCCCAAATATTTTTTATCGCTTTAACAATTGTAGGCGTCAGGTAGTTTCCGACGATAAATGTGTATTTTACGGGTTTGGTTTCTTCTGCAAGAGAAAAAGGCAGATAAACGGCAAACAAAGTAAACATGATTAAAATGATATGTTTTTTCATTATGCACGCCTCATTTATGAGATCCCCTGTCTACTTCAGGAGAACAAACATCCTTCGTGTATTCCCACTTAACATGGTCACCTTCATTAAGAATACACTTATTGGCAAATGATGGTGCGCGTTTACTATTGATATTGTAATACCAGGCCATATCGCCCCTCTCAGCCCTAATACCATCAATAGATGTAACCAGAACAAATTCACCTGTTTCTTGTGTTTCAAGCTGTGCAACAGATCTGAGTACTTCCAGTGCAGTAATGCCCTGTTTCCACGGGATTTCTCCTGTGCGATTTTGTTGTAGTCCGCCGTAGTCGATTTCTACGGTTACATTCCGGTTAGCGCAATAAGCGCTTTGTAAGAGTACAAAAATAGTAAATATCCCTAACAAGCTTCTTACATACTTCATCGTTCAATCCTCCTTATCAAAAATTATTTAAATAATATTTTCCAAACAAAAACGAGAAGTTCTTCTTTTCCGCCGCCGTGTCCCTGTAATTTAATTGCATAGGAATTTTCATTTTATTCATGCCTGTCTACGTGCCCCGCACAGGCAGACGGGTTTCTGGGTGGCACGATTAAAACAGCGCCTACAAGATCCCACGATAAAAATTGTACGTATGGATTTATCCATGCTATCAATTCTTTTACATACTATACGCCCTTTGGGCTTTTACCTAAAATGAAAACATCCTCATTTGTTGTAGGGCAACCCTTTAGGGTTGCACGTGGCAAGGCTAAAGCCTCGCCCTACATGTGATTGAGAAAAAAGTCGCCTAAGGCATAATTTAATTTACGTTCTAGAATTTAAATTCAAGTCCTCCATATGCCGTAAAACCAAGAGAACTAAATCCTGGTACCTCTTCATAGTGGTAATCAAACAGGTTTTCAAACCTGATATACGCTGATATCAACTTTGTTACGTCATAGCGAGTTACCTGATTGACAGTCCAATAGTTATCCATGTTTCTGCCATCACTATCTATTCTATCCCTCACCATAATTCCCGTAACGTTCACATGCAATTTCTCCATGGGCGTGGTATCAATTCCTAAGGTCGTCCTATTTCTTGGTCTACGGGGTAATTGCTGATGCGTCTCTCTGTCCAGTGTCTCCGTGTATGTATATGTTCCAACCAATGAAAGTTTCTTCATCGGCTTATAGTTCAGTGTTGTTTCAACCCCGTTTGACTCTGCACGGGCAACATTTTCTGCCAGATAACTACCATCGGATTGTACAGCCGCAGTAATCAAATTCGTAAAATCATTTTGGAAATAGGTAACATCCATGGTTAATTTATCTTTGAGGAACCCCTTTTCAACCCCAAAGTCCCAGCCCTTACTTTCCTCGGGGTTGAGGTTTGGATTGCCATAGAACGGATAAAAAAGCTCGTTTAAACTCGGGGCACGAAAGCCCTTTCCCCATGACCCATGGAATCGCGTGTCAATTTTTTCTATACCATACGATGCCGTTGTTTTGTAAGTAACGTGAGACCCGAATGTGCTAAAATCATCACGACGTATTCCGGTTGTCCAGTTGAGCGAGTCAAACAATTTTATTTGGTTCTGCAGGAAAACAGCATTGTTCCAAAAGGTCTCGTCGAACTGTTTCTCTTGTTTCTGAGTGGCATAGTCAAATGATGTATTTTCACCCTCCCGTTGCTCATACTCATAGCCTATAGTCACTGTATCAATGTCAAACAGAGAAAAATCAGATTGATGTTCCAACCTCCAGTCTCGGGTTGGAATGCGAAATTCATTTTGTTTGTCTGTGGGATCAAAGCCCTTGAGCTCTGTATCGTTAACTGAGAAGAGCAGTGATGGTGTCCAATAATCAAAAAAAGTTTTATTTACCTTTGTTGAAAAAAGAACCTCGTCTGTCGTTTGCCTCAAATTTGGATCATCTACTGGACCAACGCCATATTGAAACGTATCGTATTCAAAATCTGAGTGGGATCCCCTTACGGTAGTATCAACCCTTCCATTATCCAGAAAATTCCATCCCAAACGTGTGGAACCGGTAAAATTTTCATATCCATCCGCTTCGCTTCCACTGCTTGCAGAGGATATACCATGAGTTTTCAAATATGAAGCGTCTGCCGAATAATCAAATTTTCCTTTTCCACCAGAAACAGATGCGGTTTCCCGATAGGTATCGTGCATTCCGTATTCTGTTCCCAGGGTAACTTTATTATCACCTGCACCTTTTTTTGTAAAGATATTGACGACACCACCAATAGCTTCAGAACCATAGAGTGTGCTTTGTGGGCCGCGCAAGATCTCAACCCTCTCGATGTTATCGGTGGTTAGATTTGCAAAATCAAACGCACCCGTTGTGGGACTATTCATCTGGACACCGTCGATAAAGACGAGTGTCTGCGCAGCGGATGCGCCTCGTATGAACATGCTGGTAGTGCCGCCAATTCCTCCGCTTCTGGCGATATCAAGTCCTGGAACCTGACGTAAGACGTCGAGTAATAGAGGCGCTTTGCTATTCTCAATATCCTTTTGAGTAATAACTGACACAGAACTTCCCGTATTTTTTAGTAATTGCCTTGTCCGTGTGGGAGAGACAACAACCTCATCAGAAATTGCATCATGCACGGGCTCTTTCTCTTGTGGTAAACCGTCATCGGTGACTTCCATGGGAGTCACCTCATCCTGAGATAACGATTCCTTTTCATCAAGAGGTAAAATAGGATCTCTTACAGGCTTCTCCTCATGGTGTTCCTCTTTTCCTGATGGCGTTTGTAATTCTCCCATTGATTTGGCCGCAATTTCTGATTCGCCTTCATTGGGTATTTCCTCTTTATTCGGCATGTGAATTATGAGCTTTTCCTGAAGGTCTTGACCAGCCTTGTCGTTCTCCTCGACAATTTCCCTGTTCGTTTCAGATAATGATTGTGAATACGCAGTACTGTCGTGGGGTTTTTCTGTCATAGTTTCAGGTGTTTCTCTTATTGATTCGGCGCTACAATAAACATTTGATGTGAAAATAATCATCACAGCAATAAGTACATACTTCATGGGTATTTTCCCTTTCCCCCTCGGAAATAAGAATTAACGATACATTTGTTCAAATAGGTCTCCTGGCTTCCGGGTCATCCTACGTTCTGCGCCTTCCCGGAAAGACGTTTAATCAGTTTAAACCGTTTAAACACTTTCCCGTGGCATACAGCAGATTTCGTCACCGGTTACAGTTGCGGGGCAGCTCCCGTTTTTACGGGATTCCCTGAAATTTGAACATTAAAGAACATATAAATAAAAAACCCCGTTTCATCGTGTAAGAAGAAACGGGGTTTCATGGTATAGAAATCAACGCATCACCTCCTTTACAACGAAGAAGTTTTCAGCAATACATTCGAGGTAGGTCTTCTGACTCTCGGATCATTCTACTGGCTGCACCTTCCCGGAAAGACGTTTAATCAGTTTAAACCGTTTAAATGGCTTTCCAGTGGCGTTTGCAACGTTCGTCACCGAATACAGCGGCGGTACCGTTCCCTTTATTCGAATTTTTCAATCACAAAGACACGAATAATACAACCGATAAACTTAAAATCGGCGCTTTGGTTAAATCACAAAAATCGAATCGGGATTCCCTTTTCATCCTGAATATGTATCAGGACACCTGTATGTGGAATTTTTTTGTTATATTCTGTGCATTACATAACGTATCCTTTCAATTTAAAAAAGTGTACCCTCAACACGTTGTTTTGTGAGTTTTGAGTATTCCAGTATTTCTTCTATAGAAGCACCTTTTACTTTCATGCTATAAAAAGTATTTTCACCCGGCAAGCAAATGCCAGTTGGTTATAGCAATTAAACCTGCATCGGTTACTTTACGTCCAATTTCTTCCTTCTTAGCAACACAAGTCTGAATAAATCCATAGATTTCATCCCTGTATGCAGGCGGGATGAATAACTTTTCGTATTTCTTGAAATCTGAAGCTTCGAAGTCACGGCTTCCATCTTCCTTATGAAAGTTAATGTGGCGGGTTTCTATGAAGGAATCAAAGAACCAGAATTTAAGTAAATCCTGAGTAATAGGTGTAGTCTTTGAAAGAAACTCACCGTTATTCCATATGTTCATTCTCTTTCATATCCAGATCTGATTGTATTGTCTAAAGTTCATCTAATTCTTCTAATTTCTATCTTAACAAACTTTTGCTAACTATTGATTTATCAGCTAGTTATGAATTTGTTTTGTCTAATTTACTTCTAATTTACTTCTAATTTACTTCTAATTTACTTCTAAAGTTAGGTCAAAATCCAATTAGGTTTTTTATCTGATCCATTGTTTTTAATGGTTTTATCTTTCTTAGCCATTTCAGAAAGTAAGTTTGTAATTTTATTTCGCTTCTGTTTTTCATTTAACGCATCTGACAATTTGTCGATTATTAAATTATTAATATCCTGCCGACTTGCGGTGCCATATTCCTTTATAAAAGCAATTATCATTTTTTTGTAATGCTCTTTATCAAAAGCGCGGTTTTTGATATAGATTGCTTTATCTCCTGTAACAGCGGCTATTTTTGCCGCAACAAATAGATTGGGATACCTCCCTTCTGTCAGTTTTTGAGCTTTTAATATTTTGGATTCGTCTTTAGTAAGTTTCTCTTTTTTCTGTACCTTATCCAGATAAATAACCGTTTTAAGGTCTAAATTTGTATTATTGATTAGCATTTTTGTGTAGTTTTCATCGAGCACTTTTCCAAGGATTGTAACTTTGACTTTGTCAGGTTCACTTAAATCATAGTCAGGCATTGGAAAATGGCGATTCCGCTGTAAGATAAACATCTTTTTGATACCGCTGCCAATGGTGTCTATCATATTCAGGTTAACCATGGCATTTACTAAAAATTGGTTTCTGTAATATTCCTGAGGGGCATCCTGTTCAATTACTTTTTCAACAGACCCGGGAATAAAACTACCGAGATTCGTAAAAATCAACTCATCCGGCTTTTCCAATACAGTAATTCGTCCTTTTAATTCATAATCCTGGTGTGCAATGCAATTATGCAATGCCTCACGAATTACGTAAGGTTCATATTGGGTAATTTCAGTGGGAAATAAAGTATTATTAAGCAGATAGCGATATTTCAGGTTGCGAATTTTATTGTAAACTGCATCCGAATTTAGCAGAAAGGGAGGGCCGAAATGCTCATAATCCTTTTCCAAATCATTCTCGTTTTTCAGAATCCAGGTAATTTTGGCGACAGAAGGGCCGAGAAAATGTTCTGCCTCCTCTTTACCTAAAAGAATAATTGCCGTTCTTGTTATTTTGTCCTGAATGGTTACTTTCGATTTATTGAGAAAAGTTATATCATCCCATTTATCAACTTCCTGGACTTTTTGTGGAAATTTTTCCTTATATTTTTCGCGGGCTTTGGTAATTGCGTCCTTGTTCAAGTCATGAGTGGTTGCTCCGTCGCAAACTTGAGCCGACCAGTCATAGGTCTTAATCTGATTGCGAATTTGTTCTATTTCTTGTAAGTTCAAAGCGCCGATAGATTGGCCGTTCCTGCCGTAGTAATGACCTTCCCATGCTATTGGAATTCCCTTTGGCGCAGCAGGAATTTGAAACATAATTACACGTCCTTCGGGCAAATGAAGTTCATGGATTTCCACAAATGTAATACGATTAGTGGTTTTATTGGCTATTTCTTGTTTTAGGCTGTCAAGACTGCTTCTGGCAGAACGATATCGGGTACCAACGATCTTCCTGGTTTTATCTTCTATACCAAAAATCAACCATCCATACGGCTTGCCTTTAAGATTGGCTTCGTTACTTAAAGCGGAAAAATATTCACCCAGTTTATTAAAATCATAATTATCTTTTGCTTCTTTAAACTCCAGCCACTCAGTCTCTGAAGATAAGGCTCGCAATTCATCCAGTAATTTTTTAAGCTCTTCTTGTGTCACAGCATTACCTCAACGAAGAAAACCTCACCTGTCCAGTCTTCAAGAGTTTTTTATAATCAGCCTTTGTCTTGAGTTTGTCAAGTAGATCGGGTGGTATAACCAGGACTTCTAATTTGTCATCATTTAATGCCTGTATCTGCGCTGCAATGTCAAAAACGAAATTCCAGCCCAGGACAACTACCTTTTTTCAACCCACCCATAAAGGATTCACGCAGTTCCTGTGCCTTTTTCAATGTGGCAAAACCTGTCAGTTTGGATGGAGAAGCAACCTCTTTCTTCCCCTCAGCAACAATCTTTGGTAAGTGTTCTATCGGTGATTCAGCCATCTTTTTATTTATTCTTCTCACACAGATAAGAAACCAATGCACCAGATAAATGAACTGTAAGTTCTGCTTCTGCAAAATCTGGCTTTTTGCCTTCGGTAATATGACGTCCTTGATTACTTGCAAATCCCCATATCTTTTCAACAACATCGTCAATAGGTTTTGGAAGATTTAATTTGTTTGTAATTTTACCAAGGGTTTTAGTTGGTTCTTGAGTAATTTCCTTTGCGACACATTCTAACGCTGCCATACTATGATGGATAGCTCCGGTTATATCAGGTTCAGGACGCCGTGATAAATCTCTTATTGCCTCCTCAAGTTCTGATTTAGCAGTCATTCTTTTTGTTTCTTCTAGCCGATCTTTGGCAATGGACATTACCTTTTCAAAATCTTCTTCACCCCGGGTAACGATTAACCCATTTGCAATTTTCCATCCTATTCCCTCTTCGATAAAAAATTTATTTAACCCTTTTTCAAATGAATTTCTCCATACAAGTGGAAAGTTCTTTTCTTGTGCAAGAACTTCACAAATCTCATAGACTTCAAACCACTCACAACTCTTAATTAAGTCCAGGCACTCTTTCATGACAGGATCGTCAGACCAATTATCTTCGTTTTCAATCTCTCTTAATTTTCGACACAGAACACCTCTGATATCTTTTGCCTTAAAACCCGACTCAATGGCTATATCTAAAATAGCTTTCCGTAATCTGGGAGGGGCTTCACGACGTATTGTAGTCGGCTTTGGTTCTTTTTGAAAACCATATCGTTCTGAAAAAGATTGGTTATTCTGCATGTT
>JAHFOW010000045.1:0-4044 GCA_023261465.1 Planctomycetota bacterium | reverse complement strand
AGCTGTTACAGAGAATTTACTGAAGATGCATAATCTTATAAACTATGTTCATATCGGTATTTTTTCGGACAATATTTGCCAATTCATTATATTGTTGTTCTTTTATGCTTTTAAAGTCTGCCCGATGGGTATGCGAAGGTTTTAATCCTTTTTTCGACTTCAAATATTGAATAAGCGCTGTTCTGAATTCATCGTTGTCAAAGATACCGTGAATGTAAGTGCCCACGACATTTCCGTCCGGAGAAATACACCCATCAAAAACATCTACCGTCTTTCCCGCCCGTTCCGTAATCCTCGCAAAGGGCTTTATAGAATTGTTACCATTGTATAGGGTTTCTCCCATGTGAATTTCGTATCCCACCAATTCATGGGTAACATGAAACAGGCGCTGATGACCGAGCAAACGCGCCCGCACCTGATAGGTCTGCTTATCCCTGGCAAAGGTGGTAATGGTACTTAACAAACCCAAACCGTTGACGGTTTCCTGTGATGATTCGACGCGATAGGGGTCGTTAATTTGTTTTCCCAGCATCTGGTATCCACCGCAAATACCCATGATCATTGTTCCCCGTTTTGACAACCTTACAATTTCATCAGAAATGCCTCTTCTCATCAAAAAGAGTAAGTCATCAATCGTATTCTTAGTACCGGGAATAATAAGTAAATCGGGGTTTCCAAGATCGCTGGCCTTATCCACGAATCGCAACCTTACATCCTTTTCATGGGTAAATATAGTAAAGTCTGTGAAATTAGACATACGGGGCAATTTTATTACGGCAATATCTACAGGCTGAAGGCTGAAGGCTGAAGGCTGAGGATTGGCAGAAATTACAGACCTCAAGTCAGACTCTTCAGTTTCCTGAATCCCTGCAAACTTATTATCGTTCATATATTCAAGTGAAACGGAATCTTCGTCATCAATGCAAAGGTCATGAATGTATGGAATTACACCTACAACTGGTTTATTAACACGGCTTTCAAGCATATCCAGTCCAGACTTTAAGATATTTTTATCACCACGAAATTTATTAAATATGATACCTTTCACCAGATTTCTTTCACTTGTGGTTAATAACTCTAATGTGCCAACAACCCATGCAAAGGCGCCGCCCCGGTCAATATCAGTTGCCAGTAAAACCGGGGCGGATGCCATTTGCGCCATGCCCATATTGACAATATCCCCGTCTTTCAGATTTATCTCAGCAGGGCTGCCTGCGCCTTCGATAACAATGATATCGAATTGACTTTTTAAGGTATTATAGGCATCTTTTATGATCGAAACGAATTCGCCCTTTTTTTGGTAATATTCCCTGGCAGCCATATTCCCTATGGGTTTGCCCATGATAATTACCTGAGAGCCACAGTCGCCTGTAGGTTTCAGGAGGATGGGATTCATTTCGACCATCGGTTCAATTCCTGCCGCCTCTGCCTGCGCCACCTGTGCACGCCCCATCTCTTCCCCGTCTCTTGTTACAAACGAATTCAACGCCATGTTCTGCGCCTTGAATGGCGCAACTTTATAGCCATCCTGTTTCAGAATACGGCACAGGGCACATACAAGGATGCTTTTGCCTACATGGGAACCGGTACCCTGAATCATGATAACGCTGCTTGTCATATTTTGTTATTCGATTTCACGTGTCCAATTACTTTTTTCAATGCCGCAACAAGCTTTATATTTTCTTCCCGTGTCTTTACTGCTACACGGAAATAGGTATCGTTAAGTCCTGTAAAATTTGAACAATCACGAATGGCAATACCGTGGTCTAATAAGCGTGTACGCAATTGAGGCGAAGTTATGCCATGCATGGTTATTTTCAGAAAGATATAATTTGCTGTCGGTTTGTGGGGGTGAAGTCCGTGGATACCGGACAATTCATTGAATAAGTACAATCGCTCCTGAAACATGAACTCCCTGCTTCTGGTTATGAACTCTCCGTCTTCCAGGGCAGCCATAGCGGCAAACTGCGCCAGGGTATTTACCGACCAGGGCTCTTTGTACTCCATCATCTTTTTAACTCTCTTTGCATGGGCAACAAGATACCCTATCCTTAAACCCGGGAAACCGTAAAATTTGGTGAGCGATCTGACCACAACCAGGTTGTGCAGTGTACCTGCTTCATGCATCACACTATATTTTTCCGGCTCTTCAACAAAGTCAATAAACGCTTCATCCACAACAAAGGTTATCTGTGGATGTTGTGTTATCATACTTAACAGAACGTCTTTTTCTATTAATTGTCCTGTGGGATTATTGGGATTGCATACGAAGGTCATTTCAATGTTTTTTTTATGAAAATGGCCTTGAGAATATTCAAGACGGAAATCGTTGTCTTCCCGCAGTATCGTATTTACTATTTCTGCATGGCTGCATTTCAATGCCTCTGCAAACTCACTGAAAGTGGGTTGGAAAACAATTCCACGGGCAGGTTTGAGCGCACGGGGGATCAGGTAGAATAGCTCTGTAGAACCGTTGCCTGCGATAATTTCATCAATTGAGTGTTCAATCTTCTGCGCAATACATCCCCTTAGATTGGCACAGTCAATGTCGGGATAATGCACGATGTCATCAAAACATTCGGTAACAACCTTTCGGACATTTTCCGGGTATCCCAGGGGATTAATACTTGCGCTAAAATCAAGGATACCATTGTGCATACTATGCGCAGGAGCACGCAAAGGCGATTTGCCATTGAAATGCTTTATATATCCGCCATGTCCTTTGAACATAATTTATTTCACAAGGGAGACCCGACGGGGTGCTCCTCCGTATTTATCATTTAATTTGTGTATAAAATAATTTCTTGCCTCTCCAATCGTGAGCGGCAAGCTATCCATGGAAATACTCCCTTCATCCCTTAATGTCAGCATTAATTGGGCGATCTGTGGCAGTTCCAGGTAGGCATGCCTGATTTCATCGATCCGGGAAAATACATCTTCCGGAGAGCCTACCCTGAGTAAGGCGCCCTGATACATAATTGCCAGGCGGTTCATATACACGGGCACCAGATCAACAATGTTTGTTGCCATAATAATCGTAATACCGTGCTTCTGGTTTAATTCCTTTAGCAGTGTCATCAGGGAAGTAACGCCAACAGGGTCGAGGCCACAGGTCGGTTCGTCTAAGACGAGTATCTCTGGTTTCATCGCAAGGACGCCCGCAATGCAAACCCGCTTCTTCTGGCCGAAGCTCAGGGCATCCACAGGCTTCTTTGCATAGGGCGCCATATCAACCATTATCAGGGCATCATTCACCCTCTGTGAAATCTCATTTCCTGATAACCCCATATTCATGGGGCCAAAGGCGATATCATCCCATACTGATGGAGCGAATAATTGATCGTTGGGATCCTGAAATACAATTCCTACCTTTTGAAACACCTCATTCGGTGAATGGCGCGTCAGAGTTTTTTGATCGAGCAGTACTTCTCCCGCGGTTGGTTTTAACAAGCCATTGAGGTGTTTTAAAAGAGTGGTCTTTCCTGACCCGTTTTGGCCGAGAATGGCTAAAAATTCCCCCTTCAGGATGTCCAGATTAATACTGCATAATGCATCTGTTCCGTCGTGATACCGGTACTGAACATTTTTGATTTGCATGATCACCATGTCACCAATTTCCTGTATAAATAAGGATAGATACAACAAAAATCATTCCAAGAATGGAAAGATATTCCTTCTTTTTCCAACGTGGTAAGTTGGTCATGAATATACTATTTCCCTGATAACCCCTGGCGCGCATTGCCTCCGATGTCCGCTCTGCCCGTTCAAAGGCGCGAATGATGAGCATCCCGCCTAAGGCGCCAAATGACATAACTGTTTTTTTCCACGAGGCATGGCCAAGACGGGATTTTTGAGCAGTCCATATCGTGGCTACTTCTTCGAAAAGGAGAAAAATATACCGGGAAATAAAGGCCAGAAGCTCAATGAGGGTATCCGGCGCCCGGAACCACTTTAAACCCGTACATAACTGGCTTATGGTTGTTGTAAAGGAAAGGAGTATTATTAAGGAGACGCCGCCCAACACCTTGCAACAGATGTGAAGGC
>JAHFOW010000203.1 GCA_023261465.1 Planctomycetota bacterium | reverse complement strand
TGAAAACAGCGCTTCAAGTTTTTTAGTTTCGTCTTGGACAGCTTCCTTTCTTCGATCTCCATTCTCAGTTCTTCGTTACAAAGTAAATGGCAGGCAAAAAAAGTATAAGGAACAAAAATGAAGCAATAATCATTTCTGTTACTGCGAAAACGTGTGAGATGTATCTCAGGATGAATAGTATGAAAGCACTGGTAACGCTTGCAGAGATGGCCAGGATAATCAGTACCCAACAAGGTGATTGGAAGAATAAGGTATTGCTGGAATTCTTTGCCAATTTTTTCCCCTGACTCAAAGAGTCAAAAGTTTTTCCGGTTCTTCTCGTATAAATGGCAACTGCACATAAATATTAGCCAAATTAAGGCGCTTGTCAATAAACAATTTTTAAGCATTGTCATTTTTTATTAACATCTGCTAGAATAAAAACATATTATTTCCAAAAACCAGGTGAAATATTAACGATAAGGGAGTATCCGATATGCCTGACTACGGACCGTCGTATAGAAGACCGCAAGAAATAAGATTTAGTGACATACCATGGGGTTCAATAAAAAAATACATACCGCCGTTGCTAATTATCGTCTTTGTTATTATCACAGGCTATACGGCTTTTTATACCGTAAAGGCCAACGAGGAAGCCGTTATTTTGAGATTCGGACGATACATTGAAACGGTTGGTCCCGGGCTACACTCCAAAGTTCCGTATGGTATCGACAAGATAATCAAGGGCGAAGTCAAACGCATCTATAACGAAGAATTTGGATTCAGGACAGAGCCACGCGGCCTTTCCAGTCCTGATAATTATACACATCCTGATGCAAAAGAAGAAAAATTGATGCTCACGGGCGACTTAAACTGTGCTGAGGTACAGTGGGTTATCCGGTACAAAATAAAAGCACTGGAAGAATATATTTTTAACGTGAGAACCGTTCAGGAAACAATACGCGGCGTCTCACAGGCTGTCATGCGCACCCTGGTTGGTGATCTATCTATCGACGAAGTGCTCACCATTGGCAGGACGGAAATAGAGCAAAAGGCAAAGGAGGACATCCAGAAGATTTTGGACAGTTTTCATTGTGGCATTGATATCCAGACGGTGCTCCTTAAGGGTGTTGATCCACCCCCGCCAGTAAAAGATGCTTTTAATGCGGTAAACCAGGCAATCCAAATCCGCGATAGAATCATTAACGACGCCGAGGGACAAAAAAATAAAATTCTCCCTGCCGCTGAAGGAAAGAAAGAACAAGTTATCAAAGAGGCCGAAGGATACCGAATCCGAAGGGTAAATGAGGCCACGGGTGATATCAAGGCATTTCTTGCCGTCTATGAAGAATACAAAAAGGCAGAGGATGTAACCAGGCGGAGACTCTTCCTGGAAACCATGGCAAAGGCCATCCCGAAATGTGAAAAATTATACATCGTTGATAAAGATTTAAAAGGGTTACTGCCTATACTGAAGTTCAACGAGGAAGGGGAGAAGAAATGAAGAAGTCCACGGTCATTTCCATCATCATTGCTGTTTCGGCGTTCTTGATATGTTTGAAAGGGTCTTTGTATGTTGCAGACATACGATTTCAAGCGGTAATCACACAGTTTGGAAAACCCGTTCGAACGGTTACAAAACCCGGACTTTATGTCAAAGCCCCATTTATCCAGGAGATCAAATATTTTGACAAACGACTGCTTGAATGGAGCGGTGAACCAAGCGATATCCTCACGAGGGACAAGGAAAATATCGGGGTTGGCGCATGGGCGCGGTGGAAGATCACCGACTCCCTTAAATTTTACACATCACTGGGAACTGAGGCCCGTGGACAGGGTGTACTGGATGAAGTTATTGAATCAGCCGTTAAAAACGTGGTAAGCGCATACACCTTAAAGGAGGTCTTAAGAAATACTAATCGCAAGCTCGAATACACAACAAAGGAACTCGAAGAAGCAGAGGAAAAAAAGGTGTTAATCAAAATGGGGCGCGATAAAATCGTTGAAGAAATCCGGAAAATGGCCACACGGGCGCTGGAAGGCCGCTATGGAATTGAGTTGGTAGACGTCCGTATCAGATATATCAATTACGTCGAGGCCGTCATCCCCAAGATATACGACCGCATGCGTTCTGAGCGTATCCGTATTGCGAACAAATACGAATCTGAGGGACGGAAAGAAGAGGCGGAAATCCTGGGTTCCATGAAGAGAGAACTGGAGCGGATAGAATCGGAAGGGTATCGTACCGCCGAGGAAATTAAAGGACAGGCCAATGCCGAGGCGATAAGGATTTATGCAGAAGCATACGAAAAGGCCCCCGAATTTTATTCCTTCACAAAAACCCTGGAGACGTATGAATCAACCTTCAACAAACAAACCCAACTCATCCTCACCACAGATGGGGACTATTTTAAATATTTGAAGAGTTTTGAGAAGGAAAATAAGTCTGTGTCTAATGAAACAAAATGAATGGTTGTTCGTTTCAGGAAATTACAAGTACAGTTCTTTAATACCTTAAAGCGTAAAACCTATCCTGACTTCAGCAGGATTTATAGCTAAGTTTCTTGTACACACAAAAAACAATTCGCATGTTTGCAGCATTCGGCACGTAAATTGTTATAGAATCTTATGGAGGTAACATCCATGAGTGGAAAACCAAAACCGTTCGTACGAATGATCATCGCGTGCCTTTTTTTTCTCATTGCAGTCACACTTAATGTGCTATTGCCGCGTTATTGGCATAATACTCCCGAGATCGTTAAGCACCTGCTGCTCGTCTTCAGCGCTATAAGGATGTAAAAAGCGACGTCTACGATGTTGTAGAAAATGCCGAAAAAAGGGCATGGCTGCTGGGCATTATACTCTCTGAAAATGTACATCTCGACCAGTTACTCCCTACGCTTGATGAAAAGATGACCCGTGGACTGGACGTCAAGATTCTGCTTCTTGATGCATTACGCGAAACAGCTATTTTCCGCACCCTTCTCGAATGCAACGCTCCTGATAGGTGAAGAAAGAGACTCCTAATTATGGAAACTATTCAATTAAATGTTAACCATGTCTGGGTCATGGCAGCGGCATCCATGGTATTTTTTATGCAGCTTGGATTCACCTCGTACGAAGCGGGTTTTTCTCAATCCAAGAATGCCATTAGCATATCTATCAGAAACCTGGTGGAATTCCTCGTATCATCGCTGACGTTTTATGCCATAGGATTTGGGCTCATGTTCGGCGCAAGTTATATGGGCTGGATTGGGACGAACCATTTCTTCACCAACGGGGTACGAACACACCCTGGCGAACTGGACTATACCTTTTTCTTTTTTGAACTGGTCTTTGCCGCAACGGCCGCCACAATAATGTCCGGCGCAATAGCTGAACGATCGAGCTTTATTCCTAACGTTATCGGCCCTGCATTCATGGTAGCCGTTATCTATCCAATCTTCGGTCACTGGGCATGGGGAAACCTTTTTTATCCCGAACAATCCGGTTGGCTGGGAAAATTGGGATTTATTGATTTCGCCGGTTCCACCGTTGTACACTCGATTGGCGGATGGTTTGCCTTGGCGGGGGCAGTAGTCTTAGGTCCCAGAACAGGTAAATACAATCCCGACGGCTCATCAAATCCAATTGGTTTACATAACGTCCCACTGGCTACCTTAGGCACTTTTTTCCTTTGGTTTGGCTGGTTTGGTTTTAACGGCGGCAGCCTTTTAAAAGCAAGTGCAGATATTGGCCTTGTCGTTACCAATACAAATATGGCTGCGTCCGCTGCCGGATTTTCAGCGCTCATATTTAATTATTGTATGGAAAAGAGACTTAACGCAGGCAAACTCTTTACAGCCATACTGGCCGGCCTGGTAGCTATTACTGCTGGTTCAAGCAAGGTAAATCCCGATGGCGCTGTTTATATTGGTCTCATCTCCGGTATCCTGGCAGTCCTGGCGCAGGATTTTATTGAAAAGATTCTCAAGATAGACGACCCCGTCGCTGCCGTAGCAGTCCACGGGGTAGGCGGCGCTCTCGGAACCCTCTGCGTCGCCCTCTTTGCTGAAAAATCCACACTCCTCGTGGAAGGTGGCAGCCGTTTGCATCAGTTGAGGATACAGTCACTGGGTGTTGCAGTTGCCTTTGCATGGTCATTTGGACTGGGCTTGCTCTTTTTCTGGTGTCTTAAAAAGACCTTAGGTATTCGGGTAAGCGCAGAAGAAGAAAAGAGAGGGTTAAATGTCGCCGAATACGAAGATGTTGCTTCCTGGCTCGATTTTATTCGCATTTCACGGCTTCAGGACTTAAATGTGGTCCTGGAAAAAAAGGTTGCAGCGAGAACGGAAGAGCTTCAAATAACAAATATCGAGCTTGAAAAGGCCAACAGGCTCAAATCGGAATTTCTGGCAACCATGTCACACGAACTCCGCACGCCACTCAACGCCATCATCGGCTTTGCAGAAGTATTGAGGGACGAAATCACCGGGACGCTCAATACTGAACAAAAGGAATATCTCGGCGATATCCACAGCAGCGGCCAACACCTCCTTAATATGATTAACAGCATCCTCGATCTTTCAAAGATTGAAGCCGGGAAACTGGAACTCCACTACGAGGAGTTTCCTATTAAAGAAGCTATTAACGAGGTATTAAACACCATCGTGGGTTTCTCAAATAAAAAGAATATTGGTTTAAGTGCCAACATACACGAAGATGTCCCCTCTCTGTCTGCCGATAAAGTGAAATTCAAACAAATTATGTTTAATTTATTGTCCAATGCCGTTAAATTCACACCGGACCATGGCAGGGTCGCCATCGTTGCAGAACGTATGAACCACCATGTAAAAATCTCGGTAACCGATACCGGGATAGGTATTAAACAGGACGATATGGACAAAATATTTGAGGCATTCCGTCAATTAGATTCTACATACGCGCGCAAGTACGAGGGAACCGGACTCGGCCTGACGCTCACAAAACGGCTGGTAGAATTACACGGCGGTAAGATATGGGTAAAGAGCGAATACGGCAAAGGAAGCGCCTTTACCTTCACTTTGCCGATAAAACCGCACCATAATCTGAAACAGTAAAATTGTTGTGCATCCATATCCGGCGATACTATAAAAATTCTCATGGTAAAAAAGCGTAGTTTGTAGTAACGACTTTAGTCGTTATCTTACCCTGAATCATTATTTGGTTATGCTCACGACAGTGAGATATTACACTTGACAATACATACCATGTCAGGTAAAC
>JAHFOW010000044.1:9701-17235 GCA_023261465.1 Planctomycetota bacterium | reverse complement strand
AAAAGATTTGTAAATACATCTTTAAATGATTGAAGTGAAAATGGCATAATAGCCTCCCAATGTTTTTGTCTAGGGAAATATAAAATCTCGGTAGTTAATAAGGTATTATCATAAGATCAGAACAAATTCATACACTATACAATAATGTGGAATAAATCAATAAATTTTATAAACCACAGATTCCTCAGATTACACATATTTCAAATCAGATTTTTCAGCTTCGCCTCAGAATGACATAAGGCGAAGGCATAACAAGCAAATGATTCAGGATTTTAATGGGTGGATTCGATCTGCTCAATACATTTGAAAACAACGCAAAAGGCAGGGTAAGCGTGTAGAAACCGCTAATCCCTTGCATGATTAACAATATTTTTACCCAATGGCAGGAGCCAACTCCTGTTGGCGACCGGGTAAACGCACGCCGTTGTGAATTGTCAATCGCCGTCAGAAGACGGCTCCTACCACAGGACATTTAAAACATCAAGCGCCGTAAGACCTAATTTAATGTATAGGAATTTCAACCAAATATGATTTCCCCTCTAAAAAGAGGGGATTAAGGGGTGTGTAAGTTTCTATAACACACCCCCGGCCCCTCTTTTTAGAGGGGAGATTAAAAGTCGCTGCCAAAGGCAGCCTAATTTATGTATAGGAATTTCGTAGCGCGGGGGTTTATCCCCCGCCATTGGCCGACCACAAGGGTTCGGCGCTACAATAAAAAGTCGTTTTGTTTTGACGTGCAAAACAAAATCTAGTTAATCCTGTTCATCCCTGTTATAATTCATGTTAATTCGTGGCTAAAAAATATTTCCTATTCAACAATCACAATCAAGTGGTCATCATTTTTGAATACCTGTCTTGCCAACCGTTCCACGTCTTGCACCGTTACCTTCTTCAGCTTTTCAGCATCCTGTTCGTCTGCTTCTGACGCTTTGCCGTCAAGCATCTGCATACTCATGTAGTATGCCTGATTTACCCTGTCCAGACGGCGCATGCCGCGGCGTCCCAGCATAGCGTTAACAGTCTTCTGCAGGTCTTTCTCTTCAATGGTTGCCTCACGCATGGTACGTATCTCATCACGTATACCGGCAAGGGCACGGTCGATGTTTTCAGGTCGTGTACCCATGGTTATGCGATACCACTGTACACCATGATATTTATGAAAATTAATACCAAGGCTGTAGGCGAGACCCTGTTTCTCCCGAAGATTAAAGGCAAGCCGGTCATTAAAGATACTTTCTAAAACATACAAAGCAGGCAGATCCTTCTCCTCCACGTTACAGGTATTTGCTACTGAAAGAGAGGATTGCTGTTTACCAACCTTTTCACGGATCGTAGCGCCTTGTGACTTAAACTGCGGTGTAAATGCCGGCGGCTGCCACCCTGCTTCGCCCCATGTGCCTTCAAAATGCTGTTTGACCAGCGACAGCGCCTTTTCTACGGGGACATTGCAGGAAATGACAAGCATGAGATTCGATGGGTTATAAAACCGGTGTTGAAAATCTTGCACATCTTTTAATTGAATTTGCCCCAACCTTGGGACATCGCCGTACAGCCAGCCAAAACCGGGATTTTCCGTAAATAAATTGTCGTAAAAAATCCGGTCGGCTATCTTTGGCATGCTCATTTGTGCGTTGGACGAAAGCGATAGAACATCTTTCTTTGCCTCACCAAAGGACCTTTCCGTAAGGTTCGGTTGAGTTACCATTTCCGAAAGCAATTTCAAACCTTTCCCGAAAAATGCATCTATTAACTTTAACCGAATGTAGGCAAAGCGAGGGGTGTGGTAATAGTCGTCAAAGGGGACGGAAGGGTCGTCACAAACTTTTATTTCGGCGCCAATGGACTCCAATTCCTGGTACAATGCCTTGTCCGGATGATTGACCGTACCGCCATCGATAAGCATTCGTTGTAAAATTTCCGTCATTCCCCACTTCTCTTTCCCCTCACTCAAACTGCGCTCCTTTGCAAGGAGGTGTATACCAATAACACGGCTGTCCTGATTTTCCTTAATAGCAACGGTTAAACCATTTTTTAACGTTTCCTGATGGTATCGATTTACCGATTGACCGGATTTATCACCGGTTGTTTTTTCTTGCGGCGGGGACATCAGCGTAACTACAGGTATTTGTGCAATCAAGTATTTTTCAGCAACCTTTTGGATGGCTTGCGGCGTTGCCTTCATCAGACCATCCATGTAATTGCGCAAGAGTGAATAACCTCCGGCTGCCAGAAAACCTGATTTCATCATGCCGTAGTAATGCAAATTTTCCTGTAAATAAACTTCCTGCGTTACCCTTTCCACCAGTGTTGATTGTAGTTCACTGGCAGGGACAGGGTTTTTCGTCATCCCCTGCACTGCCTGAATGATTAATTCTACAACATGCCCTTCATCAGCATTTAAAGGAAGTTCTGCAGAAATTTGCAAGGTAGAAAAGTCGCGGTTAAATTCAATGCTCGTATCGATTTCTTCAACCAGGTCTTTATATTGATCCTGTTTGAATAATGTCTTCAGGACTGAAGTCTCTCTGCCGCCAAGAAATTCAGACAACAATACCAATACCTGGAAGTCATCAGAAACCGGTGGTGGCAATACAAACCCCAGAGTCAGGTACTGGCGATCTTTCGGGAATTTACCCATTCCATTTGCCTTGACAATGCGTAATGTTTGCGGTGATTTAAGACTCACCGTTTTGTGCTCTGGCAAAGTCCCCGCCGGATAAGGGCAATACTTCTCTTTCACCAGTTTCACCATTTCTAAAATTGAAAAATCGCCGATCACCATTAAGGTCATATTATTAGGCACATACCAGGTTCGATAATATCCCCAAACCTTCTCACGTTGTAAATGAGAAATGGTGGAGACCGTCCCAAGCACCGGCCGTTCGTACGGAGTACCGGCGTAAAAAGTCCTCACGAATTGATTGTTGACCTGATACTCCGGTTTGTCTGCTCCCTTCCCAATCTCTTCAATCACAATGCCGCGCTCCTTTTCAAACTTCTCTTCGGGCAAGGTGGAATTGAAGAGCATATCTGCCTGGATGTCCATCCCCTGGGCAATATACTCCTTTGGCATGAGTATCATGTAATTGGTATAATCCTGAGCGGTGTGGGCATTGTTATAGCCCCCGTAAAAATCCATCTCATCATAAATCTGTTTCTGTGTGCGTGTCTTTGTGCCGTTAAAAAGCAGGTGTTCAAGAAAATGGCCTGAGCCGTTGCTGGCCTCATCCTCATTGCGACTGCCGGTCTTAACAATAGTTACCGCAGCAATCATGGGACTGGCGTGATTTTCAATGAGGATAACCTCCATGCCGTTATCCAGGCAGAATACTGACGCTTGTTGTGTTTCTTTGAATAAGGACGATATTTGATCATGTTGATTTTCACCAAAACACACCATGCATCCCATCCAGGTGGATATCATTAAAACCGCAATAAAATTTCTCATGTTTCTTTACGCGCTCCTCTAAAATACTTATTTTAAGCAAACAATCAAAAATACGAAACGTGTAATTCAATCTTAACACAAAGTGTCATTGCAAGCGGGAGCGAAGCAATCCTTCCATAGAAATTGCTTCAGGCTATAGTTTACCATGAATAATACCGAAGTGCCTTAGCAATGACAACGTTTTCTTTGCATTGACAGGGTAATTGACTTTACCCGGCTAAATAAATAACGGCTTTCAATTTTACCAGCAATTTTATACTTTTAACTTATTTTTACTCCAGGTGATTGAAAAGGCCAGCAGGACGAGACTTGATATGTTGAGTACCGCTAAAATGATGCACGTTCCCAATACACCAAGAATAGGCAACAATATGACCCCTGTCAGCATTGCCCCAAAAAAGGCGCCGACATGATCGGCGCTGTCCGTAGCCCCTGCCGACATCGCAATGTCTCTCCTGGATTGTATGAATATCTTATTGACCAGTGGAAATTCTAAACCTGTCAATATCCCTGCAATGCCAATGAGAAAGATTAATCCAATCTCAGCAATAGTTGAATAAAAATATAAGATAGAAATGATAAACGGCAGGATAAGGGCATACACTCCAATGACACCCTGCAAGACGATCAGTATTTTTACCCACCGGCGGGAGTTCAATCCTGTTTGCGATTGACCCTGTTGAGACTTCATTTTGTTGTCAGTCGCCGTCAGGAGACGGCTCCTACCACCTGTCTTCAAGATAATCTTATTTGAAATATACCCGCCTAATGCGAGTCCAACCATAAAGACGGCAACAATAACGCCCATCCTTTCATAGATGTATCCATAAATGTTCTGAAAGGCATAGAGGATCACGATTTCCAGCGCAATACCGGTAAAGCCGGTTGTAGCCAGGGTTATGAGACCGTTGGTTTTAAGTTGGATTGTATGATCAATGTTTTTTTGTTGAGATTTTGATTGTTTTAAAACCATACAGAGTATTCTGCCTGCGAATACCATTATTATGAGCACGAGAAACAACATTAATCCTGTTTTTTCTAAACCGTAAAACAAGCCGTGTAAATGTCCGCCAGTTAAGGAATCCCACAAAATAAGGTTTAAAAAATAGGTAACCGGCTTTGCGTCTGTATTTATTAATAGATCCTTCCTCTGACTCAATTGACTTTCGATAAATTCAACCTGCTCCGGTTGAAGGAATGTATAGAAAAGATATTCTGTAAAGTAAGCAGACTTTATGTGCCGTTGCCTGTATCGCTCCATGAGTGTTTCCAGGCCAAAGGTGATGACATTTTCCTGGTTACAACCAAAATAAAAGTTTGTCTGTCCAGGCGTTACCAGTACATTGCGAAACGTCTCATGGAGGGTACGATAGAGCGACCCCGTATAACTTCCCACCTCCTTGCCAATATACGTTACGGCAGAACTAACAGAGGCCGCTAATACACCATCGGGCTTTAAAATTGTCTGCGCCTCCTTAAAAAATTCACGGGTATAAAACCGGTTGAGGAAGGCGGTCGAGGGGTCGGGGGTATTTATGAGTACCATGTCATAATAGTGTTTCTTTGGTGTGTTTTTAACATAATAACGACCGTCCTGGTGGAATATTGTTACGCGCTTATCAGACAATGATTGTCTATCTGACGCCATCAGATACTTATCTGCCGTAATCAGGAGATTCCGGTCTAATTCCACGTAATCCAATGTTTCTATGGGATGCAGGAGTATCTCGGAAATAAGGCCACCCAATCCACTGCCAATCAGGAGCACGTGTTTCGGTAATGGATGTTGCGTCATCATCAAATGAGCGATCTGCGCGTATTCGTATTCATTGGGAAAGGCACCGCCATATTGACCGTTTAAATAAATACTATACTGATCTGCCTGTTTACCGATATCTATGTGTTGATATTTCGTTTCAGACGATGTAATCAACTCAATATGCGGGTTTAACGTATACCATCGTCTTTTGGCAGAAGACTCTTCAACTTTATCAGTAATGGAAGAAAACCACAGTACTATCATAACCAACAACAAACCCAGGGGGATATAACAGTACCACCTCTTTTTTCTCTCATATAATGAAAGAGTAATAATAGTTAAAAAACAAAATATGATACCATTCAATATGGTGATAATCTTAAACGGGTGAAATCTCGACACCAGGTAGAACGAAAACAATAATCCCCCAATAAGACTCCCCATGGATTCCACAATATACACAACTCCGACATCCAGAGCAGCGTCTCTTGTTGTGCCCCTGACAACCAACGATGAGAATGGAAAAATAAAACCTATGATAAAACTGAAGGGAATGATGAGTCCAAAAGATGATAAAAGAAGGGATATGAGAGGGACGTACTCCCCGATTCCAACATGTAAAAAACTGCGTACTCCCCGTATAGAAACAATCTGAATTGGAAATGCAGCACACATGACTAACAACGCAACCGTAAAAACGGCAATGGGATTTTTAAAGGTATGCTCTAATTTTGCACCTGCAAAGGCCCCTGTTGCAATTCCAAAAAACCATGCCCCAAAGACAATACCCAGACATAGTTCATTCCCATAAAAGATGTTGAGGAATTCACGGATTAAAATGACCTGTGCAATTGTTGCGTAACAGCCTATTGCGGCAAGGCACAAACATGTGAAGATAGGAGAAGCCTTGTTATGCATAGTTAAGTTGCAGGGGCGAAGCATTTGCTGATGTTCGTTTGAATGCTGTCTTATCTTCTGAATAGCAAATGCTTCGCACCTAATGAGGAAATGAATAATTTACTTTTTTTAACAACCCTGCAATGCAAAAGAAATTGACATAAAACTGTTCGGCCTGTTTCATATATACCTTTGACACGGCATCATAATCGGATAGCATTTTCTGTTTGTCAGAGACAATTCCTTTTAAAGACTCTAACTCTGTCTTATAAGCATCTGCCCACTGGACGATCATATCTTTTTTGATTTCAACGTGAAACTGGATGCCGTAAATATTTCTTCCACATTTTAAGACCTGGTTCTGGCAAAGCTCTGCAAATGCCAATCGTTTACCGCCTTGTGGAATATTAAAGGTGTCTCCGTGCCATTGATACACCTTAAAAACCTCTGGAAAATCTTTAAACAAATCATCCTTCAGGCCATCGTCATTGAGAACCACTTTGAACCAGCCGATTTCTTTTGCTGGATTCTTTGTCACTTTTGCACCGGTTGCTTTCGCAATCAGTTGGGCGCCGAGACAAATTCCCAGATAAGGTACTTCTTCATCAACCACCTTTCTGAGAAAAATATCCTCGTCTCTCAGAAACGGATATTTTTCTTCTTCATAAACGTTCATCGGTCCACCGAGACAAATAATCGACTGAAACTCCTTTTTCAATTTAGGTACTTTGTCACCATAAGAGAGATCAATTATTTCAAATTGAATCTTGTTATCAATCAGAAAATCCCCAATGGTACCAGGTCCTTCAATATCAATATGCTTTACAAACAAAACCACGATCAATCCCTTTCAAATACAAGAATTCCAGAAACAAGTTCAGTTTTTACCATTCTTTCGGTTTAAATCCTTTTGTGTTTTTGATTTCCATAAGAGAATCACCTATTGCAAGCACTAAAAGCCCGCATTTCTCAGCGTACGCCAGAACATTTTCATTTATGGAAGAACTTGCCAGCATACCAATAATTTTCTTGTCTTTGTACTCGGGGAAAAAATTTCTGAATGCCATAATTTCTTCGATAAAATCCTTCACATCTGAACTTTCTAACGTACTCCTTGTAAAATTCAAAAATGTATATGAACCGGTAGTTGCTATGGTATCATACTCTTTCATTCTGCCGTCTTTCAGTCTTCTCTTGATTCTCATTCCAAAAGTCTCAATCTCGAGTCCATATTCCTCCTGTATTATTCTTGGTATACTTGGCGCCACGATGTTTTCAACAAATGTCCCAAGTTTATTAGCAATCTCTCCCCATCGCAGATTCATTTTTTTGTTCTGTACTCTTGCTTCTTCTTTAAACGCTGTCGTCCCATCCTTAAAGGTTCTCATTTCGTCCTTAAACACCAGCATCTCATCTTTGAAATCCTTCAT
>JAHFOW010000044.1:0-9601 GCA_023261465.1 Planctomycetota bacterium | reverse complement strand
CAGCATCTCGTTTTTAAAATCCTTCATTTCATCTTTAAAAACAGATATCTCATCCTTAAATTCCCTGAGTTCCGACTCC
This sequence comes from Planctomycetota bacterium, assembly GCA_023261465.1. Classification (GTDB taxonomy): domain Bacteria; phylum Planctomycetota; class Brocadiia; order Brocadiales; family Brocadiaceae; genus JAHFOW01. Next base: position 9,522 of record JAHFOW010000044.1, on the reverse strand, counting down.
GTGCGCATTTGGGAGTTGTACAGTTTGTTAAACTCAATGCCTACACTCGTAATAAACTTTTCTAATACTTGTTCAAGAGTACTTACCCTTTCTTCTATTACCGGCATAGGAATTCTCCTTGTTTTATGTCTTATCACTAATTTTAAATACGCAATATTCGGCGCACATGGAACAGACCTCCTCATTTTGAGGACGGCCCTTATCACGGATACTTCTGGCAACCAGAGGGTCAATGCACGTGTTAAATTGCCCATTCCAATCCCTTTTTTTCCTGAATTGCGACATCTTCTTATCCCACTCCCATGCAGATTTAACTCCTTTTGCAATATCAGCAGCATGGGCGGCAATCCGAGCGGCCATTACACCACTCCTTACATCAGCAGGACTAGGCAAACTCAAATGTTCCGTTGGAGTCACATAACACAAAATATCTGCCCCTGCCGATGCGGCAATAGCGCCACCAATAGCAGAGGTAATGTGGTCATATCCGGGCGCTACATCAGTAACAATTGGACCAAGCACATAGAAGGGTACACCCTTGCAGAGTTCCTTTTGTAACTGGACCTGCGCCGTTATTTGATTCAAGGGCACATGTCCCGGCCCTTCGACCATAACCTGTACACCGGCTTCCAGCGCCCTCTGCGCAAGTTCGGCAAGCACATTTAATTCATAAACCTGGGCACGATCAAATGCATCAGCCAGCGCGCCGGGCCGCAAGGCGTCCCCCAAACTCATAGTGACATCATACTCCCTTGCTATAGCCAGGATATCGTCGTAATGCTCATACAACGGATTTTCCAGACCCTTGTGGATCATCCATTCAACCAGAAAAGTCCCGCCACGGCTTACCACACCACAAATGCGTTTATTTTCCTTCAGATGCTTAAGAACACCCTTTGTCGCCCCACAATGGACGGTAATAAAATCCACTCCATCCTCACAGTGTAACTGTATCGCATCGAGCATGTCTTTTGCTGTCATATCGACAATTGATTGCTTGCGTTGAACGGCTTTAACGGCTGCTTCATAAATCGGCACACTGCCGACGGTAATGGTAGCCCTCTCTATAATCTTCTTCCGTATTACCCGTAAATCTCCACCCGTGCTCAGATCCATGACGGCGTCGGCGCCTGCCTCTTCCAACACCTGCAATTTTTCCAACTCGGTTGCAATATCTGCGTAATCGGCAGAAGTTCCGATATTGGCATTGACCTTTGTTTTGAGACCAACGCCAATACCACAAACCGTTGTAGCTTTTCTCTTTTTGTTTACCGGTATAATAATCTTGCCTTCGGCAATACGTGATCTGATGTATTCAGGATCGAGACCTTCGTCCTTTGCAACTTGTCTCATCTCCCGGGTAATAATATTTTGTCTGGCCTGCAGTAGCTGCGTCATATTTTCCTCGATCTTTTTATATTTTCTACCTTTTCACACTCTGTAGTAAACTATCGCCTTTCTCCTTCAAGGTTGTCTTTTCTGCCAATTCACATAATTGTGCTATTTCACGGTCTGTCAATTTCCGATATTTTCCTATTTTTAAATCATGGTCAAACAAAGTCCCAATTTTTGTCCTCCTCAGGATACGTACCTTATATCCACAATCGGTGAGCATCCTGCGAATCTCCCTGTTTTTGCCTTCCTTCAATACCATCTCAAATTTACTTCTTTTGCTTCCCTTGCGTACATTCTTAACCCTTACCGGCCGTGTCTTGCCAAAAGAAAGCCAGATACCGGATTCTAAGGCCTTTACTGCTTCATCGGTCAAATATCCATCTACTTCCACATAATATGTCTTACTTATCTCATATTTCGGATGAGATAGTTTGTTTGAAAAATCACCATCATTGGTTAAAATAACCAGACCTTCACTTTCTTTGTCCAACCGTCCGATAGTATAGACTCTTTGTGTTACATTGTCTAATATGTCAATTGCCTTTATCCGGTCCAATTCATCACTGTTGGTACACACATAACCTTTAGGTTTATTCAGTAAAAAATATATCTTTCGCTGTTTTTTGACTGCTTCGCCATTAACACAAATATTGTTTTTATCCGGGTCAACCGTAGTACCCAAAGTAGTAACCCGTTTCCCGTCTACCGTTACCCGCCCGGCTTCAATAATTCTTTCACACGCACGGCGTGAACCGAGTCCTGCCTCTGCTAATACTTTTTGTAATCGTTCCATCATTATAGTATTCCTTTAATTCTCATTGATTTTTGTATTTGTGTCGATTCTTTTAAATTCGTGGCTAAGAATTATTGTGTTTTGCTTTTAATTTTTCTTTTTGCATCCCGCAACATTTCCTGCGCTTGTTTGCGGGTGATATCCGTTTTTTCACTCCCTCTAATCATATCTGCAATTTCTTCAAGACGCCCCTCGCCTGACAAATTTTCAATGGTGGAATATGTTTTGTCGTTTTTTACTATCTTATTCACCTTCCATTGTTCATCCGCATAACTTGCAATCTGCGGAAGATGGGTAATGCAAATAACCTGATGTGACCGCGCAATGCTGCTGAGTTTTTCACCAATGACCTCCCCCATTCTCCCGCCGATATTGGCATCAATTTCGTCAAATACCAACACAGGCGTTCTATCCACCTTTGCCAACTGGTGCTTGAGCGCCAGCATAACCCGTGAAATTTCACCGCCAGAGGCGATCTTCCTCAAAGGCTTTAAATCCTCGCCGGGATTTGGCGAAATAAGGAACTCCACCTGATCAAAGCCAAAGCTACGTGCGTCGGATACATCACAATCGTCATGATTGAGCTGAAAGGGAGATGTGATTTGAACACAGAACCTCCCATGCGGCATACCAAGGCTATGAAGTTCTTCATTTATCAAAGGCGCCAACGTATCGGCAGTTGAAATACGTCTTCGTGTCAATTCACTACCTTTATTATTAAGTACGCCCGATAGTAGCCGTATTTCCGCATCTACCTGCTCCGACATAGCACCTTCTCCGGAAATCTGTTTTAGTTTTAATGATACTTCGTCACAGTAAGACAAAATCCCTTCGACCGTGTTTCCATATTTCGATTTTAACTTCCTGATAGTATTCAGCCGATCTTCAATATATTCTAGTCTTTGAGGGTCATAGTTAAATCCGTCCCTGTATTTACCCAGAGAAAAGGCCACATCTTCTACCTGATAAAGCGACTGGCTGCAAACCTCGGATATCTTCATTAATGCATCATCAAGTTTTGCAACGGATTGCAAATCCCTGACAACGGATTTTAGTTTTTCAGTAACAGCCTCAGAAGATTCGTAGAGTTGTGCATAGCAGGAGGAAACGGCGCTATATATTTTCCCGGCGTTGCCTAAAATATTTCTTTCCTTTTCGAGTTCTTCGATTTCTCCCGATTTGAGATTAGCCTTGTTTATTTCATCAATCTGAAAAGAATACAGGTCTATCTTCTGAATTCGTTCCTGCTGGTTATTTCTCAGCGTATCACGCAATTTTATTTTTTCCGTCAACTGTTTGTATATTTCAGAAAATTCATCTCGTAAAGGCGCGATTCCGCCGAAATCATCCAGGATATAGAGTTGATTAATCCCGTGTAACAAGGTCTCATGCTCGTGTTGCCCATGAATGTTAACCAGTATTTCTCCAATTTCCTTGAGCGTGGTTACGGTAATAGGGACGTCATTTAAACGGCACTTGCTCCGTCCGTGGGTGTCAATACTTCTTTGAAGTAAGATATCTTCTTCAAAATCATTATTATTTGATACCTTCTTTACCTGATTTAAAACCTGCTTATCTTTAACGTAAAATTTTCCGATTACCGTAGCCTCATCCTTGCCGCTCCGTACAATATCAGAACTTACCCGTCCACCCAGAATAAAGTTGAGCGCTCCAATCACCATTGATTTTCCCACGCCGGTTGCGCCGCTAAATACGTTAAGCCCCTCTTTGAGATCAAGGGTAACTTTGTCTATCAATACAAAATTGGTTATGTAGAGCTCCTGAATCATAATTTGTTGTAATAGTTTAGCCACGACCTGTTGTATTCTAAAGGTGAATAAACACAAGTCATTTCATGTGTGGCTATTATTGTAAGAAAGGCATGAACGGTAATATAAATTCTTATTGTATTTTAGAACCTGGTTGTACATCCTTTTCTGTCGTGAGAACTACCACTTTGTCACCGTCTTTTGCCGCAAGGAGCATCCCCTGACTTTCAACCCCGCGGAGGACCGCCGGCGCCAGATTATTTACAATTACAATCCGTTTCCCGATAAGCTCTTCCGGTTTATAATGGTTTCTGATTCCTGCAACAATCTGCCTGTCCTGCACGCCATCGCCTGCATCAATCTTTAATATCAACAATTTGTCTGCGTTGGGATGTGGTTCCGCATGTTTTACCACAGCCACTCGCAGGTCAACCTTTAAAAAATCTTCAATCGATATCATGTAAACCCTTTCGTAAACAAAAACATAAGCCTCTTTACAAAACACACGGAAACAAAAATCTAAAGGTACCCTTTGTTGTCGAGTTTTCAATAAGTCAAAAAAGGCTTATTTATTTTTTTTATAAATATAACTATATTTTAAAGTTGTGTCAATTAATTAACCATTAAGACATTGTTTTATTTCCTTTGTTATTACGCCCTTTCGAAGCTTAAATTAAGCCTTCGGCGGCTTTTTTCGCAATCACACGTAGGGCGAGGCTTTAGCCTTGCCACGTGCAACCCTAAAGGGTTGCCCTACAACAAACTTTGAAATTCCTTAACATTAACATTAAATTAGACCTTACCCGCGACTATATTTAACGACCATACATCAAGACTAACGTGCTGCAAGGCCTTAGAGTTTGTGGAAAAAGTTAATCATCATATCATTGCGAGGGTTTTTTCCGAAGCAATCTCCGGGAATTATTATAATGTGGGAAGGATTGCTTCATCCGTTCCTTCTTCGCAATGACACGACAGTAGGCTTTTTGCATAAACTCCTTAGTATTGTTCTTGATCAACCCTAAATGGTTGTCCTACGTAATATTAAAACAAGAGGAGGCAGGAGGCGTATTTGTTTACTATTTGACTTTACCCTATTACTTTGATAAATTTTAAAACTATGCAAAAAATGTTTCAATTCCTCAAATACTTATCGAAAATCAAGATATCTTCATGAAAAAACCACATTTGATCATCAAAAAGAATCTCTTACTATTAACATTATTAGCCATTGCCCCCATTGCATGTCAAACCCCGAAAAATGTTAAGATTGAAAAAAGCAGTTCACAAGGGGCTATGACTACCTTTGCTCATAAAATTACAGGAACAACAACTCCGCAAGAACATAAAACCGCAGGCATTTCCTATTTCAAGAACGGCATGATTGACGAGGCTTCTGAAGAATTAAAGATTGCCTCAGAGAGCATAAATGACGACGCCGAATTGCACCACTATCTTGGAAAAACATATTATGAAAATGACCATACAGACGAGGCAATCACAGAGTTAAACACGGCCGTCTCCCTTTATAAAACAACTCAATCTAATGAAAAAGCTGATGCATACAACGATCTTGGCCTGGCTTATAAAAGGAAAAATGCCGTCTCTGAGTCGCTTTCTGCTTTTAAAGAAAGTATTGAGTTAAACCCATCCGTGGCAGACACACATTACAATCTGGGCATTGCGCATTATATGCAAAACATGCCGGACGAATCTATTGCCTGTTTAAAAAAATCGTTAAAACTCGACCCCAAGAACGGGGATGCACATTTTATGCTGGGACTGGTATACTATACAAAGAACATGAATGACGATGCAAAGGACGAGTTCAATCAAGCCATAGAATTAGATCCGCATGATGCAGAGGCGCATAATCATCTTGGCCTTATATACCTTGATCAGGGGGAACCTGACAAGGCTATTGCCGAACACAAATCTGCAATTCAATCAAATAAAAATTATCCCGAAGCTTACAATAACCTGGGTATCGCTTTATACGAAAAAGACACTATTAAAGAAGCTGAGGATGCCTTCAAAAAAGCCTTAGAACTTGCGCCAGATTTTGCAGAAGCAAACTATAACCTTGGACTTGTATACACCTATGAAGGAAAATCAGATAAGGCCGTGGCCTCTTTCGAGAAGGCAATCAAGATTAATCCAGACATTGCAGAGGCGCACTTTCAACTGGGTGAAATATTTACCCGAAAGGACATGACTGATGAGGCCATATCAGAATACAAAAAGGCTATTGATACCAAACCAACATACTCGGATGCCTACTATAATTACGCGGAACTCCATGCGCTGAAGGGTAATAGAGACAAATCTATCGCTGCATGGAAGAAGACCCTTGAGCTTAACCCGCAGAACACAGACGCCTGTTTTAATCTGGGCGTGGCATATTATAATCAGGGTGATAAAGACAACGCCATTGCCATGTGGACGCAGGTTATAAAAATTAATCCAAACGATTACGACACACTCGCCAATCTCGCAGAAGCTTATGATGCGAAGGGTTTAAAGGACAATGTTATTCAAACCCTGGAGCAAATCATTGAGGTTAAGCCCGATTGTGGGGCTGAGATATATTACAAATTAGGAAATGCCTACGCGAAAAAAGATATGTATGCCACCGCTATTCCCCATTGGGAAAAAGCAGTCGAAATTGACCACAACATGGTAAATGGTTATTATAATCTCGGACTTGTCTATCCAAAGATTGGCAAGCTGGACAAGGCAATTGATGCCTATAAAAAAATCCTTGATATCAATCCGGACGACATCGAGGTCCACAAAAATCTGGGAATACTTTACAAGGAACAAGGCATGCGTGTAGAGTCGGAATCAGAATTCGCGCTTTACAATAAATTGAAGTCCGGCCAACCACAGGCAAGCGCGGTCAAACAGGAGTGAAATACATTTCTAAAATAAAGGGGAATCTGGTTTTTACTTACTTCAAACCTTTTTCGTTAAAAAACTTCTTGTACTTCATATCTTCCTGGAGTATGTGATTCGTCCACCACGATTTTAAATAGGTGAACATTTCACCAGGGACGTTTGTTTTATGCACCATGGCTCCCATACAAAAATCGACTATTTTTCTTTTGAATTCCTGGTGTTGTTTTTTTTGTAATGGATACTCCGGGTAACCATAGTCGAGCATATACTGTTCTTCTTTGTTGAAATGTTCTGCGGCGTATTGGTTCATCTTAGTCAACGTTTCCGAGACAATTTCTGAACCACTCTGTGTATCATTCATTTCAAGCAATGTATTTATTATGGTGATAATTTGCTTATGTTGTGCGTCCAGTACCTGGACACCAACACTAAAGCCTTCATCCCATAGTATCTTTTCCAAACCGATTTCCTTTTGTTCAAGTTGTAAAGTATATTATCAGGAAAACCACAGAAATAGGGTTTACGAATTTGTGCAATGTTGGTTATTATTATACACAAAATATAACAAGTTTCAAAGGAACAAAGAATAGGTATCCATATACTTTTCATAAGGGAGCAATTAAACATAAAAACAACCAAAATAATTTTGAGATATGCATTCTTTTTCATAACCAACGTTATAAAGAGGCCTTTCCCCGCAAATATTTTAATCCTTTTTTTTCATACTACGTTAACAAATTCAGTTACTCCAAGAATGCCTTTGAGCAAAGCTGGAACAGTCGTTGATTTCCATGACTCATTAGGTCAGCCAATAACGATAATATGTGGTCATTGCTCTGTCATAAGATATTAAAAAGTGCGTAGTTGCTAGTCTTCATGAGGGGCGTGGCGCTCGTCTACACCGTAGAGACCTCTTTCCTCCATCTTGAGCATGCCCATCTCTACGAGCTTATCCCACACCTCCTGGGGAAATTGGTTTGGCGGCCGAATTGCCACAATGCCGGAATGTTTGCCGCCGCTGAGAGCGCTACCACCCAGCGTGGACTCGGAGTCAAGCTTCATGAGTTTGAGCCGTTTTTTGAATGCCTTAAATGCTTGTTTTAAGTATGGGGGTGACATGTAGTCCTCTGGTATTTTTTCTTTCATGCTGTTTCTCCTGTTGGATAATTGGTGGATAATTAGGGACACATCCCATTCTCTGCCGCTTTTTTCTTTAAACTCCTCGTAGCCTTAATAGAAATATTCCATCAAGTATCCGATTTCCGCGCCATTTTCTCCATGAAATTCTCGCTACCAATGAAAATGAATTGAAGAAAATTGGGTTGTGTCCCTATTTATAATGATTATAAGACAAAAAGCACACACAATAAGAAACCATTCTATAGCGTTTTCACTAATCACTGTTTATTCCCTTTTATGTAGTCAGATTTTATCGCCTTTTATATTTTCACATAACGCCCTGATGACTGACGAGTGCCACTGAAAGACATGAGAAAGGAAAAAGATATTTTGCAGACTGAAAACATCCTCAGCCCCAAAAGTGACCAGTGGCACTCGTTCATGTTCATCTGGTTGTTAGATTTTCCTCATTCACTACTTACAATGCCCTTTTTGTCCTGTTGTTTCTTGTGTTTATTGTAATATTCATCCCAATCATCTTGCTGAAGATGGTAATATGGTATTTCATGTAGCACATTCACAATTAACGGTTTTCTTTCTTTCCCTGTGATAGAATCGACGGTAAAGTGCTGAGGTTGCATTTCTAAATACTTTTCGACAGACCCATATGAATCTATTGGAATAAAGTCAATCTTATTTTGCTGGTCCTTATAAATGATTGTCTGAAGGAAACCTATTTTAGTGTTATTACATGAATCAATTACTTTCTTTTTGACCTTTTGTGAGGTATTTACACCGAAGATAACAGAGGAGATGCAGTTCAATGATAATGGGAAGAGATAAATATTTCTGTCACGATATGATGTCCGTCTGGTTGGAGGCGTAAAGGAGTCACAATTATCAAGCTGCCGAATAATCCTATATTCTCGCTCGTATTTCCAGTGTCTTGTCTTTCTCAGGAAGATTGTGTCTCTAATTCTATGGAATGGAATAGATTCCCTTCCTGCTGACAACTTATCTATATTTATCACATAGTCTTTTACATAACAGACCTTGTGTGCTCTGAGGTTTAATCCATCATGTAGTTGTAACGTTGGCCTTGTCTTGTCAGATATATCAAATTCTATAAGGAATCCCTTGTGACCATTTGCATAGTGACACCACATTTCGAATGAATATGGATTATCAGTAAGAGAAAGTATCCCAAATCTGTTTATTCTTTTTTCTATGAGATTTAACCAGTACCAGCCATGTATGCTAGGAAAGTTGATTCCACGATATTCAAACGAGTTGAAGTTGCCGTCATCTGAATCGAATCTGATAGCCGGGTTGAACTCGAGAGGATCGTTTAGTGCGGCAGGTTGAGTAAATCGTATTTTGTGATTTAGGAAGATACCATCTACCACTTCCTCATAATCTGGTATGTACTTAAATAATGTTCGAAGTTGCTTAACCTTTTTTAATATTTTTATAAGCAGTGTTCAATAGTAAAACCTAACGTAGAAGTCAGTGAATCGAACCATGAAGCAAATCAAAGAGCAAAAAGAC
>JAHFOW010000202.1 GCA_023261465.1 Planctomycetota bacterium | reverse complement strand
ACCATCCGGGTCGAGCCCGCTCGGGGATCTTTTATAAAGCTCGACCGCGGCGAAACAACCCGCCGCCCCGCCTCCAATAATTAATATATCAGTATCTACGTGTATCGTATCCATATTAATGTGCACAACGCCACCAATATCCGACGGTTAAAATCCATACAAATGGAGAAGTTTACCCACTCCGAATCTCGCCCATCCACAAGGATGGTTTACCGGGTGGATATCCGCTTCCCATACTTGCAAAAGGAGGGGCTTAAAAAAAAGTAAATAGTAATCTTATTTTACTATGGTGTCAATTCTAAAACAGTCCGGTTTGATGTGGTTAAAGAAAAGACGGGATGTTTCTCTTTATCGTTCAGAATGATAACGGTAAATTGCTATTCTGAACGGATAAATTTTTTAAAAATGCATAAGGGGCGGTTTTCCTATCGGATAGACGTTAAAGCCGATATCAAAGATTCTCCGGTGGTCTAAGATATTCCGTCCATCAAAAAGAAATGCGGGTTTCTCCATGTTTTCATATATCTTTTTATAATCCAGCGTTTTAAACAAATCCCATTCAGTAAGAATCGCAACGGCATGGGCGCCCTGAGCCGCTTTATAGGGATCTGTTTCGAATTCTACATATTCCCGAATGTCTTTTAAATCCTGTTCGGCATTCCGGATCGCTTTTGGATCGGTTATAACTACATGGGCACGCTCTTCAGCCAATTTTTGGGTAACATAAATAGCGGGCGATTCGCGGGTATCACCGGTATTTGCCTTAAAAGCAAAACCGAAGAGCGCTATGCGTTTGTTAGCGATAGTATTAAACATAGCATGGATCATTTTCTGCACAAAGCGCCCTTCCTGATATTCATTAATCTTGATAACGTTTTCCCAATACTCGGCAACCTCATGAAGACCGTAGTATTCGCAAATATAGACCAGATTGAGGATGTCTTTCCTAAAGCAGGAACCTCCGAAGCCGATGCTTGCATTGAGAAATTTTAGACCAATCCGTGAATCCATTCCAATTGCGTGAGCTACTTTTTTGACATCAGCCTCCGTTTTTTCACATAAGGCAGAAATACTGTTAATAGAAGAGATTCTTTGCGCCAAAAATGCATTTGCTACAAGTTTTGAAAGCTCTGCGCTCCAGATATCGCAGGTGATAATGCGATCCCGTGAAATCCAGTTGGCGTAGATTTCAACGATTGATTCCCGCGCCCTTCGCCCCCGTTCGGTTTCTTTGGAGCCAACAAGCACACGATCTGGATTTTCCAGGTCAGAAATGGCAGTGCCTTCTGCCAGAAATTCAGGATTTGATACGACGTCGAAACGGATTCCCTTGCCATTTGAGCTCAGAATCCGTTCCATAGCCTCAGCCGTACGAACGGGCAACGTACTTTTCTCGACAATAATCTTATCTGACTCCGCAACACGTAAGATGTCCCTGGCTGTTTTTTCCCAGAACTGAAGGTCGGCAGTTTTCCCGGCTCCGGCGCCGTACATCTTGGTAGGGGTGTTAACAGAGACAAAAATGATATCCGCGCTTTTAATATGTGCTTCAGTATCAGTGGAAAAAAACAAGTTTCTGCCCCGCGCTTTCTTAACAACATCCAGCAACCCGGGTTCATAAATAGGCAGATTATCTGCTTGCCATGCTTTAATCTTTTCTGCATTTACATCGACCACTGTTACTTTATAGCGAGGACATTTGGCTGCAATCATGGCCATCGTGGGACCGCCAACATATCCCGCACCAATACAGAGGATATTCTTGATAAAATTTTCGTTAGACATAGCTTCTTATATTGAAAAAGGGTTATTTTAAAGTTTTTATTATAAAATAATTTTGAATTATTATAACAATAATAAAATTGCATGTCATATATTAAAACTTTTTTTAAAGAAGCATGTTATCAATAAGACGTGTCTTACCGATCCTGACCGCAAGGACGGCGACATCGCCTTTCTCTATGCTCGTGACTGATTCAAGGGTTTCTGCATTTACAATGGAAATATAATCAATGGTTGCCGATGCATAACCACAAATTATATTTTCCATTTCCTGTATAACTTTTTTTACATTTATAATACCTGAATCTGCCATAGACCGGGCTTTTACCAGCGCCTTATAGAGACAAAGGGCGTCTTTCTTTTCTAATTCTGAGAGATAGGTATTTCTGGAACTCAAAGCCAATCCTTCTTCCGTTCTAACGGTAGGAAGCGCCTTTATACGGACATCCAAATGTAAATCGCTCACCAGCCTTTTAATGACGACCGTTTGCTGAAAGTCCTTTTGCCCAAAGTAGGCATTATCAGGCTGCGCGAGGTTTAATAATTTTAATACTGCGACGGCCACTCCTCTGAAATGTCCGGGACGCGATTTGCCGCATAATTTATCTTCCAGGTTATTTATAATGACTGCCGTGCAGAATCCGGGTGGATACATCTCCTCTCTATCCGGACAAAATACAATATCGACACCTTCTTTCGAAAGGAGTTCGCAATCTCTTTCAAACGTTCTTGGATATTTTTGAAAATCTTCATTCACGCCAAATTGAAGGGGGTTTACAAAAATGCTTACCACGACCTTGTTATGTTCCCTTTTTGCCTGCCTTACCAGGCTCAGATGGCCTTCATGCAATGCGCCCATAGTGGGGACAAAGCCAATGGTGAGATGGTTGTATTTAAAAGACCGTATTTTTTGTTTAAAATCCTGAATTGATGGAATTGTCTGGAGCAAGGTCTATTCTCCTCACTTTTCTCAAGCCACAAAGGGGTTATAATAAGATAACACAGGGCAATGCCCCGGAAAAAGAAATAATTCTAACAGGAGATATAATAGCAGAAAATCAACAAATATCCATAGCACAATTGTCTCGTTAAATACGTGGGGCGCTTTCCAGTAACTTTGTTCCGTGATTTCTCCCGCCATGTATCTGAATGATAATAAGATATGCCATTACGAGGCGATTGCACGGGTACATCTGGAAACGGACAATATCTTTGGGCATTTTTAAGAATTATATTGAAACGGCAAGATTTATTATTTTATGATAAATATCTAATAATTGTCTTTATTAAAAGTTTTATTTGGAGGTATAAAAGATACATGAGAGGTATTTTGACGTTTTTAGGAGTAACAGTATTATGCGGTCTTTTATGCAACGTGGTTAAGGCTGATAAGCTGGATAAGGGCGTAGGGCCATACGGTGAATTCTGGAAGCCCATTCCTACCCAGCGATACTGGGCGCCCATTCACTTTTACACGCCTCCCGAAGAACCAACAGGTAGTTTTGGAGCAGATGATTGCACCATCTGTCATAAGGCGCTGAACCCGGGACTGGTGAAGGCATGGGAGGAAAGCAGTCATGCAAACCCCGGCAAGCTTCTGGATTACCAGAAAGAGAAATTGGCTGACATAGAAAAAAATATCGGGAGAACTTTATCAAAGGTTGGCTGTATTGATTGTCATGGAAAGGTTGGCGCCACAAAGATCGACCACGCAAAAGAACTTATTATGCCATCACCCGCTCTCTGTGGCGAATGTCATAAACAGGAATATGAGGAGTTTGAGTCTGAGAAGCAATACGGTATTCCTGACTGGAAGCCGGGCAGGGAAAGCCATGCAAAATCCTACGATGCAAATCTGGATGTAGATGTATGGGCAGCCCAGGATAAAAATGTCGTGCAGGGGTGCGATATGTGCCACAATATCCAGCACAAGTGCGATAGCTGTCATACCCGCCATGCCTTTAAGGCGTCCGAATCCAGACGGCCAGAGGCATGCCAAACCTGTCATAACGGACCGGACCACCCGGATATTGAGTATTACCGGGATTCCAAGCACGGTACAATCTATTTTATTGAGGGGAACACCTGGGATTGGAGCAAACCTTTAAAAAACGCCAAATATACTTCACCCACATGCCAATCATGCCACATGTACTATAAGGGGAAGTATACCCATAACATGGTCAGAAAGGCCATTATGGGCGAGGGCGATGTGTTATTTTATGATAATATTTTCAAGGGAATCAAACCGACTGATTATATCAGGAACAGCAAGGAACTCATGGCACGGCGCGAGGCATGGATTGAGGTCTGTGTCAAATGTCATTCTCCGCGATTTTCCCGTGACTATTTGGATTCTATGGACAAGGCCTCAGATTCCATTTTTCAATACGTAAGCGATGCATATAGCACTATCAAGTCGCTTCACGAAGAAGGTATCCTCTACCCCATGCCAGAAAACAGGCCAAAAGCGCCTGCGCCGGTAACGGAGAAGTATCCAGACCTGCTCGGTGGTTTCTATGGAGAATTCTGGGCAAAAAACGGAAATCAGAGCAGAATTGAAAAGGATTTCTTGTACATGTGGGAGAACGATGCATTTCTGGTCAGAAAGGGACTGGCTCACATGAACCCTAACGGCTTCACGTATATTTCCTGGTCAAATTTGCTCAAAAAGTATGTGGATATACAGAGCGAGGCCAATACATTAAGACGACTGGCAGCATTGGAGAAAAAACACAAGGGAAGAACTGCCAGGAAAAAGAAAGAGTAATACGATTCTGGAAAATTTAAGGTATTTAAGATACTGTCAAATAACTCCCTAAACTCCTCTGCTCAAAACTTATCATGATAGAGAGTAAGCGGTATGGATATGTTGGGGGGGTTGCCATGAGTTCTGCAGCATGGCGAATGGAAGCGCGGGAGCGATGGATCGGTTGGGATGAGAGGAGCCGATTGGAAAATCTGTGCAAGGTGGCATACAACAGCCGGTTTTTGATAGTTCCGCAGGTAATGGTAAAGAATTTGGCTTCTTATGTGTTGTCGGTGTGTACAAGTCACCTGAGAGAGGACTGGTATGAACGATATGCCATAGCGCAGCATAGCTGCTACCAAAGATAACCACCCCTCTTTCCCCTCCTTCACAAGAAGGGGATAAAGGGGAGTTAAAAAACTTACAAAAAAAAGAAGTTTTTACAGAGCAATACTATAACATCAGGTATGCAGTCTCGCTTATTTTTCAGCGTATACATTATGTACAAATTTAATCTGTAGTTAAATATAGACTTAGGGGTGATCGTGTGAATTCTGGCATATTGGAAAAAATTTTCAGACTCAGAGAAAACAAGACCACTGTGAAAACGGAGATAATTGCTGGTATTACCACGTTCATAACCATGGCATACATAATATTTGTAAACCCCTCTATTCTGAAAATGTCGGGTATGAACGCAGCCAACGCGCTTGGGGATACAGCCGTAAAT
>JAHFOW010000201.1 GCA_023261465.1 Planctomycetota bacterium | reverse complement strand
GTTTTTCCATGCCACCCCAAAAACCGCTTAACTTAACACGCCAACTAATTTACCACTCGCCCAGCCGGTAAGCGGCGCAGAAATGAACCAGGTAATCTGTTGCGTTTCTCTCTAAAGTGAAGGTATTGAAGTACCTGCGCTTCAGCGCCATCGACTGCTATATGAAGTTGCGTTAAGGACTGCTTGTTTACTTCTGCTATTGAATACTTCAGGATAACGATGGCGGCAATAATTGGTGGTATCAACGACAGAGCGAGAAAGACAACCAGGAATCGGCGGAATATTTTTGATGTGAATAACATGGTCGCCATTATTTGAGAAATTTAACGCTGGGGAGATTCAATGTGTAGGTATAGGTATAGACGCAAGATTTTGCGTCTATACGCGGGTATTTTTAAAGTTGCCGGGCGTCTAATTTAAATTCCCCCTTTTCTTTTTACTCATCTGTGTCATCTGTGCAATCTGTGGTTTCGGTATCTTTAGAGAATATACCGGCTCAAATCCTCATCCTTTGCAATCGCCTGCAACTTATCCTGCACGTATTTTGCATCGATAATAATCTCTGCTCCGTTCATATCGGGTGCGTCAAAGGATGCGTCTTCCACAAGTTTTTCCATGACCGTATGCAGTCTTCGTGCGCCGATATTCTGGGTTCGTTTGTTTACCTGCACCGCAATCTCAGCAATCGCCTCAACGGCGTCCGGTTCAAACCGCACTTTTATGCCCTCTGTTTCCAGAAGCGCCTTGTATTGTTTTATTAACGCATTTTTTGGCTCGGTGAGGATACGTAAAAACTCTTCCTTGCCGAGGTCGTCCAGTTCCACGCGGATGGGAAATCTCCCCTGGAGTTCAGGAATAAGGTCAGATGGCTTTGATACATGAAATGCGCCCGCAGCGATAAAAAGAATACGGTCTGTCTTGACCATTCCATAGCGGGTGTTTACCGTCGTACCATCCACAATGGGCAACAGGTCCCTCTGTACGCCTTCGCGCGAGACGTCGGGGCCGTGACTGCTCTCGCGTCCGGCAATCTTGTCAATCTCATCGATGAAGATAATCCCAAATAATTCCGTCCTTCGGGTTGCTTCCTGAAGCACCTTTTCTTTATCAATAAGCTTTTCTGCCTCTTCCTGAGCCAAAATACGTCTTGCCTCGGCTACAGAGACCTTTCTCGTTTGTGTTCGGGGCGGGATCATCTTTTCCAATACATTCTGGAAATCCATGCCAATTTCTTCAACCCCTGCCACAAAACCCTGGAGTACATAAGGTTTTTCATGGGTGGTGAGTTCTACCGTACGGTTTGAGAGTTCGCCTTCGTGCAGTTTTTTACGGAATTTTTCCCGGGTAGTTAAACGTTGCTCTTCGGCCTCAACATTGGGCGTTTCCGTACTTTTTGGCACTGGCGGAAGCAGCAAATCAAGCAAGCGCTCCTCTGCCATCTTCTCCGCTTTCTCCTGGACGTCCTGGATCATTTCACCCTTCACCATATTTACGCCAATTTCTGTAATATCGCGTATCATGGACTCCACATCGCGACCGTGATAACCGACTTCGGTATATTTTGAGGCCTCCACCTTGAGGAACGGCGCCTTGACGAGCGCAGCCATACGACGCGCTATCTCCGTCTTTCCAACGCCGGTTGGGCCAATCATGATGATATTTTTGGGCAGTACTTCTTCGCGTAGTTCATCGGCGAGTTGTTGTCTCCTCCACCGGTTGCGAATGGCAATCGCCACTGCGCGTTTGGCGTTTCTCTGGCCGATGATATATTTATCAAGCTCTTCTACGATCTTACGAGGCGTTAGTTCATTCACTCTTAGATCTCCTCTACCTTGATATGTTTATTGGTATACACGCAAATATCTGCGGCAATATTCAGCGCTTCTTCCACGATTTCTTTTGCATTTAACGGGGTATGTTTTATCAATGCCCGGGCAGCCGCAATAGCGTAAGAACCACCGGAACCTATGCCAATGACTCCGTCATCCGGTTCTATAACATCGCCCCCTCCGGAAATCAGAAAGGAGTGGTGCTTATCAACAACAATGAGCAGGGATTCCAGCCGTCTCAGCACCTTATCGGTACGCCATTCCTTAGCCAGTTCATGGGCGCTGCGCAAGACATTCCCCTGGTATTGTTCAAGTTTGGCGTCGAACCTTTCCATCAATGCGAAGGCATCCGCAGAGGAACCGGCAAATCCTACAAGAACCTTGTCGTGATAGAGTCTTCGAATCTTTTTGGCGTCCTGCTTTACGACGGCGGCATTCATGGTCACCTGGCCGTCTCCTCCGATAGCAACACGTCCATCCTTTCGAACGGCTAAGATTGTGGTAGATAGAATAACTGGTTTCACCTGAAGCTCCTTTTTGACTGGAAATATAGTTCTGCGGTATCGGGAATTTCGAATATAATGTGAGTAATGTTATCAACTTACCGAACGGTTATCAAGGGTTTTCTCATTCTTAGTCGTTTGACAAACCTCGATTTATGTTTAGGAAATTCAACGCATTGCAGGGGCGAATCATTCGAAAACACCGGCATGGATGCATTCTTATGCTGAATAACAAAAGTTTGTCCATTCTGTCATTGCAGGCAGAACGAAGCAATCTTTTCTATGGGAGATTATTTAATGCTGCCCGACAAATGTGAAAATATTTATGGTTTTGATGCAATATTGTTATTTAACGCCCTATAGGATATAATGGTCATGGCAATTATATTAGTTATAATAATCATATAAATTCGTTAAGAGGATTAAAGATATGTTAAAAAAAATCTCTGCAATAAAGGTGCGGCAAAATTTGGGGCAGGTAATGAATGAAGTAGCCCTGAAAGAGGATGAATATATCGTGGAACGTGCAGGAAAACCGATAGTGGCAATTATATCCATTGAGCGTTACCAACGTATAAAAAAGGAACATGACGAATTTTTCCAAATGGTTCATGAGGTACAGAAAGGGACAATCAAGGCAGAGGGAG
Organism: Planctomycetota bacterium; assembly: GCA_023261465.1. Taxonomy (GTDB): domain Bacteria; phylum Planctomycetota; class Brocadiia; order Brocadiales; family Brocadiaceae; genus JAHFOW01. The sequence goes on along the minus strand of JAHFOW010000201.1, from coordinate 2,292 downwards.
CCACTATAGACCGTGAAATCGAAGATGCCGTGAGATCGTACAGACAAAGTAAACCAGGAAAGACAAAGACAAGAAAGCCAAAGAAATGATAAGAGTTGTTCTCGATGCCAATCAGTTCGTCAGCGCGTTATTGAAGCCATCTTCTCATTCTGCTGAAATCTTGTCTCTCGTTAAGAAAGGTAAGATAAAACTTCTGGTGTCCGATGCTATCATATCAGAGATCAAGGGCGTGCTCCTTTACCCCAGGATTATGAAAAGACATGGTCGTAATCGGGATTATATTGAAATATTCATGGAGAAATTAAAGAAAATTGCAGCGTTTACAGAAGGGGAAGTACATTGTGATGCTGTAAGGGATGATCCAAGCGATAACAAATATCTGGAGTGCGCATTAGAGGGGAATGCCGATTTCATTATTTCGGGCGACCACCATCTCAAAGACTTACAATCTTTCAAGGGCGTAACAATTCTGGATCCTGCAACTTTTCTTAAACAGATAAAGAAATAACTTATGTATTACCAGCAGTAATTGTGCAAAGATGCATCGCTATTCACATCCCTCATAAATATTTATAAAATTTTAAATCACAAGCCAACGTCTTTCTGAAGAAGAAATAACAAAACGTCGGAAAGACTATAGCTGTTACTCGCTTAACTGTAAACACCTATAACTTATAGTAAAAATCTTCTCCTGTGCGGGGTGAAATTATAAATTTTTTTCCTATAAATTTTATATTTCTTAACCTATTGTGGTTGTTGCCGTTAGAGCATTCACGAAAAGCATTTGTGATCTACGTCACAGACAGATGCAAGAAATATTGATAGTATATTGTTTTTTCAAACATATACGGCAACAAGTTTAGCACAAGGTTTGGGAACGAGTTGTAACCAGCAAAGGGTGGCACGGACAAACGGAGTTTGTCCGTGCAGAGTTTAACGTATAGGAATTTCAAACTTTTTGGTAGGAGCCAACTCCTGTTGGCGACCGGAGCTTGCTCGCCGGTGGGCATGTCCATCGCCGTCAGGAGACGGCTCCTACCAGTTACCGTAAGGCTTGATTTATATTTGTCCACTTTTAGCAAGGGAGATAAGAAGATGCTTAGGTTGTGGCAGATTGCAGGGATATGGATAGTATTGAATTTCATGGGTATTGTTTCGTTGGCTTATGGTCAGAATGAACGCGGGATATCAGGGAAATTATCGAGGGAAGAGGTTATTCAGAAGACGCAAAAACTCCACATGCCCTTTATTGCCAACGAAGGGCAGATGGGTGAAGAGGTAAGGTTTTACGCCAGGACTTTTGGGGGAACGGTATTTGTCACAAAGAATGGTGAAATTGTCTATTCCCTGCCAAAGGTGGAGGAGAAGGGAGATACTTGCGATTTGCCGTATGCGAAATGCAGGGTCAACGACGCGGATGACAATTCGTCAAGCACACATCGCAAGTTTCTAAACACGCCTGGGTTGATGATGTTAAATCTCCTTTTTAACAAAGAAAATTGCCTTGACGCCTCCTTGCCAGAATTGCGGAGATTGAACCAGCGTGATAACCGTCAGGGACATGATGATGGAAAAGAAACCTCGATGGTGGCGCTAAAAGAGGAAATTGTCGGTGGAAAGATTAACGAAATTAAAGGGGAAGAAAAAGCGGTAACTCAGGTAAGCTATTTCAGAGGAAACGACCCCTCAAAGTGGAAGTCCAGTATTTCCACGTATGAAATTGCCAATCTTGGGGAGGTATATGAGGGGATAGAACTGAAACTCAGGGCGTATGGGAATAATGTAGAAAAACTCTTTTATGTGAGACCTGGGGTTGATCCTTCAACGATTCAGTTAAAGCTGAATGGTGCGCAAGCGTTAAAGGTCAATGAGGCCGGTGAACTTGAGGCTAAGACTGCATTGGGGACAGTAAAATTTACAAAACCAATTGCATATCAGGAGATAGATGGGAAAAAAATGAATGTAGACATTGAATATAGTATCCAGAAGTCAGATATCGTAAATCCAAAATTGGAATATGCTTTCAAGGTGGCATCCTATGACACAACAAAAGACCTCATCGTTGACCCCCTGCTTGCATCCACATTTTTAGGGGAGGCCTCTTCAGGAGAAAGCTTTTCGATAGCAATAGACGCAGGGGGAAATGTGTTTGTGGCAGGATCAACGAATTCATCTGACTTTCCCACCACTACGGGCGCTTACGATACTTCATATAGTGGTGGTAATAGTGACGTGTTCGTCTCAAAGCTCAATAACACCTTAACCATCCTGCTTGCATCCACATTTTTAGGG
>JAHFOW010000200.1 GCA_023261465.1 Planctomycetota bacterium | reverse complement strand
GCAACGATTGCTTTATGCTCTCCAAGCATCTGAGACAGCTCCATCTTTAGTCTATCGGTCATCGCGAGCACGTTTCCCATCTCTGATGTTACTTTTCCTTCTGCTAAAAGAGATAATAAAACAAGTGGTGGTAAGGCGTATTCTTCTTCCTTTACAAAATGTGGATGTAAGATTTTCGCAACTGCCTTGGCAGCATCTCCTATCTTGCCGCCTGCCTCGGTGGCCTTAACAAGCTCCGCATGAAGTTTCTCATGCTCTACTTTTAGTGATTCGGGAATCTTGAATTCAATGGTCTCACCTCCTTTTGTTTCTTTATGCTCTTCTTTGTGGGTTCCGGTTCCCTCGGGATCTTGAAAATGACCATGTGCTGGATTTTTACTTGCTTCGTAGAGACCCTCAACATAATGCACGAACTCGACATACGCTTTCACATACTCCCGTCCTGCCTCGACATCGTCTTTGTTGAAATTCTTCTTTGCAACAGCGTTTTTCAGACGTTCCTGAATGCCTCCTTGCATGGTATCTGTCAAAAGCTTCAACAACGGATCTACTGAACTGGACTCAAGCGCCTTGTCTGCTGCAGGAATTGCCGGGCCAAGATCACGTCCTGCTGGTTTCAGACCCGTGTAAGGCGCTCCTTCTCCAGCACGGTGAACACGAACAAGCGTCTCGAAGAAATACATATCCGCGAGTTCTTTAGCTTCCGGACTTAATTTCCGAACGGCAAGTGCCCTCTGAAAGGCTTTTTTAATCTCAGATTCATCCTTCTTTTGCACCCAAATGAGAACGAGGTTTACATCTCCGGTATCTAACGCTTTTTGTGCAGGCTTGACCACCGGACCATCCATTCCATCACAATGCGCAAAAACTTCATTATATCCAAAAATAAGAGACATAGATATGACAACAAAAACTATTAGCGAGGTAATAACGTTGTTACTTTTCATATTTCCTCCGTTTTAATTATTTCAATGTTTGAAAATTTCAAACGATTCCATTACAAACACCGGATTAAATACATTTGATGTTACCCATAATGTTCTTCGTGATGACTCTTTTGGTCAAATTTTTTCAAATTGATCCTGCGGTGCTCCACATTCTGGGCAAACCCAATCCTCCGGTAAATTTTTAAAACTAGTGCCGGGACTTACCCCATGATCGGTATCTCCTATTTTCGGGTCATAAATATACCCGCAAATTTTACATCTATATTTTTCCATTTTCTTACCCTCCTCTCTCCATTTTCTTTTATGGGAAACGTTGTTGCGTAGAATATTTTTCAACCTTTTCGCATGAAAGGCAGCGACTTTTTACACCATCGTTCCGTGTGAGCCTGCTATCCATACCTTTTTCATGTATTCTTTTTAAACAAAGACAATCCTGGTATTTCAAGATAACTTTTTGTTGGCTTATGCTGCGGAATCACCCACATCATTTCTCTAACCCATACGTCCATGCTATGATGCTGCCATCCATATACTTTGCATTTCTAAAACCTGCATTTTTCAAGATGCGATAAGCCTGAGCAGCACGCAACCCGGCTCGGCAGTATGTAATAATCTCTTTCGAGCTATCAAGTTCATTGACTCGTGGTGCCAATTTATCCAACGGAATGTGTTGGCATCCTTTAATATGACCACTCATATACTCCATTTCCGTCCTCACATCAAGCAATATAAAATCCTCACCTCGATCCCGTTTTTCCACAACCTTCTGAGGAAGAATACCAACCGTCTTCCCTAATAATTTATTACTCAAGACATTAGCAGCTACAATAAGGGCATCCATTGACATGGCATACGGTGGGGCATAGGCCAGATCGAGTTTAGAGATTTGATCAATCGTTACACCGAAAGTTAGAGCCGTTGCAATGATATCGATGCGTTTGTCGACTACACCTTCTCCAACGATTTCTGCCCCCAGGAGTTTTCGGGAAGACACATCGGCAATGAGTTTAATAATAATATCCTTTGTGCCAGGATAATAATGGGCCATATCCCCTGCGGGGACAATGGTGGATTCGATCTTAAATCCCTCCGTAATGGCCTCCCGTTCAGAAATGCCCACCTTCCCGACATTCAGATCAAACACTTTCACGATCAGCGTACCCAAAACACCCTTAAAGGTATCGGCGCCGCCTGTAACGTTTATAGCCGCAACACGACCCATCTTGGCTGCCGTAGAGCCTAAGGCAATCCACGCGGGTTTTCCCGTTACCAAATGGACACACTCAGCACAATCGCCAATGGCATATATATCGGGAATATTTGTCTCCATCCGTTCATTTACCTTTATGGCGCGTGTGGTACCAATCTCTATACCTGCCTCCTGTGCTAGTACATTGACACATAATTAGCGAAACATTATATTGCCATATATTTTAGGTGAACTATGCAAAATGGCAAGTTGTTATGTTTCATAATTAATTTGCTGCAGTACTAGTTTGGTATTAGGTCTGATACCAATGGAGAGAATAACCATATCTGCCGGTAACTGTCGTTTACCCGTTATCACTTTTGTCACGAAATTACTACTGTTTCCCTCGAAGGATTTTACACCGTCCGATGTAACAACATCAACACCCTTCTCCATCACGTGTTTCTGGACAATCATTGCCATATCCTTATCCAAGGGAGGAAGGATTTGGTCGAGAAGTTCCACAACAGTCACCTTAATACCCCTCAGAACGAGATTCTCGGCCATTTCCAGGCCAATGAGCCCACCGCCTACAATCACGGCATTTTTGACCTTCCCGCTGTCCACGCATGACTTTATCTTGAACGCATCGGTAACGGTTCTCAGGGTAAAGATATTGTCCAAAGAAATTCCCGGCAGCGGAGGAACAATGGGCTGTGCCCCTGTGGCAATAATAAGCTTGTCGTAATTAAAGATGAGATATTGTCCCTTTTCAAGGTCATTGACCTTGACCTCTTTTGACTTGGTATCGATGGCTGTGGCCTGATGCCTGGTAAAGACATCAATATTATGCATGTTCTTAAAATAGGGACTTTCTCGGAGGATAAGCTTTTTTGAATCCTTGACAATATTGCCAATAAAATATGGTGTGCCGCAACTTGCATAGGAAATGTATTGTTCATCAGTCACAACAGTAATCTTCATCGTGGGCGATTCGCGCCGTGCTTTGGCCGCCGCTTTCATCCCTGCCGCCACGCCACCGATGATTACGAGATGTTTACCACCATTTGACATATGATAGCCTCCAATCGTAAGTTCGTAGTTACTCTAAATAATGTTAGATCGTTATTTCGCGTCATTCCTGCGGAAGCAGGAATCCATAGCTTTGCCGCATTGTTCCCTTTTTCACGGGAATGACCTAAGGGAACAGAATACCCGCGACTATTTTCGTGCCCTATTTTGAGTAATTACAAAAATTATCATGTCTTTCATTTTAATAACTTGTATTATATATAATTGTAAAACACAATAGAAAAATTTGTTAATAAGTTATCCAATTTCTACTCTCTCTTCTCAAGAGAAAGATGTGTTTTTCCTGAATAGCTGTTTTAAGAAGACTTCCCAAAAAACCAACAAAGGTGATTTTCTTTAATAGGGGAAGTGCTAACCATCCAATGGCAAGATGTCTTCCCAGGCTGACGACCTCCCCCAAAACCTTTGGCTGGTATGGTTCTCTCACGATTCCAAAAATATCCGCGTAGATATTGTTCGCTACCAGCCACCCTTGCTGCAATGCAAACTGTGCTGTGGCAGGAACAGGTTTTCCTGTGTCTGGATTCATCGCAAGCGCATTATCACCAATGGCATACATAAAAGGATAACCCTCAACACGAAGATACTTATCAACAATAATACGTCCTACTTGTCCAGTTTTTAACCCGCTTTCTCGCGCAAGGTCATTGATGCGAATGCCACCTGTCCAAATCAATGCCTTTGTTTTCAATACCTCGCCTGATGAGAGTGTAACGGCATCAGGCGCAAGATTAACAATTTTTGTGTTTGTCACAATTATCACGCCTTTTCCAAGGAGTTTGTTTTGAATGCGAGTCGCAAAGGATTCCTCCATCTGTGGCACTACGCGATTACCTGATTCAATGATAACAACTTCAACCTCGCGCGAATTCACGTGATGGTTATGTGCGCACTGGGCAGTATAATCGACAAGTTCGGCGGCGAATTCTACTCCTGTCAAACCACCACCTCCAATGACAAACCGAAGCATGTCTTTTCGTTGTCCTTCAATCGGTTCTGTTGCAGCACGCGCGCAGAGTTGCGTAATATAGGTATAGATTTGTTGGGCATCTCTCAACGTCTGAAGTGGGAATGAATACTCCTGCAATCCAGGGATACCATAGAAATTTACCTGACTTCCAAGTGCTATTACTAAGTGGCGGAAAGACAAAGATTCGTTCTCCATGTAAATAATACGTTCGATGGGATCGATTTTGGTTACTTCTCCAATATGAAAGATAACATTTCGTCTCTTTATAATACGTTTAACAGGAATGGATACTTCGGCTTTTCGGACAGCCGCTTCATGTAATTGCGTCTTAAGCGTATGGTAAGAATTTCTATCTATAAGGTGTATTTGATACTCAAGATGCTTACGAAATAGCCTTGCTAATCTCAATGTTGATGTTATTCATCCATAGCCAGACCCCATAACAACTATTTTTTTGTGTTTTCCATTCGTAATACTTTGCGTTAAGACCGTATCATGGTCAACATCATCTTGAATTTTTTTAATGCTTTCAGTGAATGCGGTTTATTGGCAGGCATGATAACTATTTCACCTTCTTTCAAGCAAATAGGCCTGCCAGAAATAACAATTTCCACCTCACCCTCAAGAAGGTAAACTAAGGCATCAAATGGCGCTGTATGTTCACTCAACCCTTGCCCTTCATCAAAGGCAAATATCGTTACAGTTCCTGTCTTTTTATTAATAATTTCTCTGCTCACCACTGAGCAATCCTGGTAATTCACTAAATCACTTAATCGCGCAGGTTGAGATTCAAGTGTTTTGATATGAGACTGTTTCTTATCTTGATCCATCTTCCTGTTTCCTTATTTTCAAATTTGTTCAAACTGTTCCTTTGGAGCACCACATTGAGGACAGACCCAATCATCGGGTAAATTCTGAAAGCTAATACCAGGATTAATTCCATGGTCGGAATCGCCAAAATTTGGGTCGTAAATATATCCACAAATCATGCATTTGTATCTCTCCATTTTCTTAACTTCTCCTTATATTCCCTGTGTAAAGTGATCAATATGACGATTGTATATCATTGATTCAAGCTAGTGAATTTCCACA
>JAHFOW010000199.1 GCA_023261465.1 Planctomycetota bacterium | reverse complement strand
ATTTGCTTGCCCCTTCCTTTCATTACCAGATAGGTTACGCGATACATTGCGCCTTCGTATTGTATCGTAAGGGTCTTGCCAGTTCAAGGTCATGCCGCCGTAAATGAATAATTTATCAATTATAAACAGGCTGTCCGAGAATTGACTTTTTCGGAAATTTCCGTGTCATAAATCCTTATTAATCAATATCAGAATTTTCGCAATTATGTATTCTCAGACAGCCTGTTAATATGCAACTCCTTCGCCGCTTGTCCATCTCCTCAAATCCGCCCAAATATGAATCAAATTAAAGTCGCTTGGTTTTATCGTTTTCCTTTTCAGCTTTTGATACGACTGAAACGTTTTTTCTTTTTCGAAGGTAAATTTGATGCAGGGGTTATCGGGCAGTTCTCTTCTTTGGCAATTATTTACCTCATCAAGTATTGTCTTTGGTTCCATACTGATAATATAGCCGATCATCAGGCCGGATGAAGCGCGTTTGCCATACTCGTGACTTTTTGAGTCAAAACGTTTAATCCCATTTGTTACATAGTTTTCGTTAAACTTCCAGGACGGGCTTGATGGTTTAGGTTGCCCAAGCAGTTTGCATTCTACATGCAACGGAATTTCATGTTCTTCAGGGGATTCCGCAAATGGATTAAGATGATTACAAGTAAAATCGGGACGTTTTCCAATGCTTTCATCATCTATTTCATTCTCAATAACTGGGAATTTGGGACGTTCTGGATTAGGGGTTGGAACCTCAATGTTTTTGGATTTACTGAGACAAAAGCAAACCTTATTCAGTATGGGATAAAGTACAAGGGAAATATTATTTTCGTTGACTGTCAATTTTTTATTGCACAACTCTTGAAGTGCTGCTAAGAAAATTTCACAATAGAGTTTTTTATGTCGTTGCCACAGTATTGTAAATGAGGGAAGAGGGAGTCTTGTCATTAGCGACTCCTTGCTTCTTCTGGCATAGTGTTTACCATCGCTTTGCAGATCGTTGCGTCCGCATCCTCTCTGGCCAGGCTTCGAGTCCAGAAACGCTTCTCATTACGCTTAATAATAATGATCCCTTGTTCAGAGACGACATGGACTAAGCCGTCCAAAAGAATCTGTGAAGTTCCCATAGGTTGTGGCAGAGATTTGCCAAGTTGTTCAAGTATGTAGCTCCAGGTATCATCTTTCGGTTTCAAATCCCAGGGGGAGTCTTTCTCCGCCGGGAAAAACTCTATCGCTACCATATTGCCATGGGCGCCAACGTGCACTTCAGCCCGTATTTCTTCGTCATTTCCAAGGTATGCATTCCATCGCCTGGAGAAGATATATACATACCTTTCAATCCACGAAAAATCGTTATTCTCAACCGCAGGCATTGCTGCAACGCTGTCGAACGGTTTATAGAAGAACGGGAGCGTGACCTCACAACAGTCCCTTACCAAGTCCCTCTGCTCCTCATTCAGACCATAAAGCTCGAATACGGCTTCGTCTAGCTCTTCTTCTAGTTTTGTGTTGATTGTACTTTCAGTAATTCCAGTTTGATGTAAAATATCCTTTGCCGGTGGCTGATAACGGCGCAGTTTATTGACGATTGAGATAATCTGCTTGGTAGTCTGGCTTTCTTTCTCAAGTATAATTGGCAACTGTAATAACTCATCGTCTAAATGTATTTCATGATGCCATAGTCCCCAATTTGACGTTATCATAAAAAAGAAATATCGAGTTAAAGAAGACCAGAGAATGCCCAAGAGTATCTGATATTTCCAATCCTCCGGTTCTTTTAATTTGATTCCATGAATTGCATTGGTAAAACAAAACGGATCAGATTCATACCTGGTAACTATTTGCCCTTTTTCAGCTCCTTTTTCACTGATGCCACGTTGAATCAATAATCGAAAACCTGAATATACGTCTGGAACTCCTAATCGTTCTACTTTCCCTGGTGGCCGTAAAAATTTTAATTGGCCATATCTGGTAAAACTGTTTATGTCTAAACTTTTATATGCTTGAAGTTGCGTTGCCACCTTGTTTTTTGCTGCAATTATGTATCCTTGCCCAGACTTGTCACGTTCAACAATATCGGCAAGTTTTGTATGTCTTGATAATCTCTCCAGTAGTGACGCATCAAGAAAACGGCCAAACCAGAACTGTTTCCATAGTTGTGAGTCTGTCAACACCTTGTCTCTCAATATAATCATGTCATATTTCGAAAATACGACAGCCTGGATATTGTTTATGTTTTGGACCTGTTTTGCGCTCCAGTAGCATACAGAATGCCTACCCTGCTTCTGCTTATCGAAGCAGATAGTTAAAAATGGAGAAGTTACTCCTTTAAAGAAGAATTTTCTTACATGGATAAAGTTATAGACATCAGTCAGTCTAACAGCATTAAGCCACGTCTCCCGAAATTTTTGGCTTTTATCACCGTGTTTGAACAATACACCTGTGGAGACAAGCATTCCGGCTTTTCCGTCAGACTTCAGGAAATCAAGGACACGCCAGAGAAACGCCTGAGAAGGTTCCTTATCGCCAATCGACTTATCTGTGCACCATGCCAACATGTCTTCTTCCCGCGTCTTTATTTCTGCATTGGCTTTCCTTCCCGGCTCTCCCCAGGGCGGGTTTCCTACAATTACATCGGCGCATCCGCTTCCAAAACGTTTTTTCCAGAGAGGATTCGACGCAATTAGTGTATCGTGAAAGGCATTCTGGGGAAGGATGCAGTGGTAATGATTTGGAGAATGTTCCTCTGTGGCAATCAAGCATGGCAGTTTATTTCCTCGTTTTATATGCTGGTCAATAGCGGGAGGGTCCAGATAATGCAGCAGGGAAAGGCACAGACTGAATGCGGTAATCCTTGCGGCTTCTTCGTTGACTTCAATTCCTGCAACCTGTTCCTTTAGGATGATTTTTAGCGCATCAAAGCTTAGTGGTTCTTTTTTTCTGTACCATTGATAGCGCACAATACGGCGAAATGCTTCGACAAGAAAGATGCCGGAGCCACATGCAGGATCTAATATGCGGGGTGTTTTTTTTATTGTTTCAACTGTCAAGACACGAGAAAGCACGAACTCTGCTAGTACCGGCGGGGTGTAATACGCCCCACCCTGTCGGGCAATACTCTTTTTCGTGCTTTCATTTGCTGAAGAATGGTAAAACTCTTCATAAATAGAACTGATCAGGTCTAGTGGAATTATATCGAACTGATAAGAGTAGAAGAAAAGCTTTCTCTGAATACCGGTATCGCCATAGAGAAGCCCCTGAACTTTTGTTAAGTGCTTTTGGGAGACAATCCGTTCCTCTATTTTCACATCAGGAAACATATCGCCGTTAAAATCATTGGCCAATGTCCTGAATAGGGTATAGGTGAAATCCTTGTTTGTGAGAACACGCTGATAAAACGTCTTTTTTGCTGAAAAATCAATTCCTGCCCGTTTCGGTGGATTCACCAGTAAATCAATCCAGTCCGCGTTCTTTCCAGCAACCTCGCGGAAGTAATTTTCTGTTAAGACTCCACGATCTTCAAGGTAGCGGATAAATATAGAACGACCGATAAGCGCATGGGCAAAACGAACGTTCTTGCCTGAAAGTCCGGCATCTATAAGTTCTCTGCGAACCGTCTTTAAATCACTGATCAACGCCTTGTCCGCACGATTTTTCAGATCGCCGAAACGCTCATCACCAAAAATACGTCCTGATTCGATATTGTCTCTGTGAAACTGCTGTAAGCCTTCAGATACACTTTTGATATCATGAAGAATCTCCAGATGTTTGAGGTTTTTCCATTCATTCTGGTTTTCTTCCACAACGGGCTTTTGTGCCAGATCATAAACGGTGATTTCTCCCGGAGAGGCAAGAAACAACAATCTTGGACGCGCAAGGCACCATGCCCGGTTGAGGCCTTGACTTTTTCTGATAGAGCATCAGTCGAGCATTATGCAAATACAACAACGGGATTATTCTCAACAAAAAAAACCTTTTCAGCTCCAGCCCGTTTAGCTGCGGCAAGCCATTCACCCTTTTCCAGCCAATCACTCTGTTTTGGACATAGTGAAGGATTGTCAGCAGCCGTTAACAAATCGCCAGAGTCAAAATCCAGTTCTTTGTACAATATTTTCAGGTTTTTCATGTTTAATTAACCTCGGGAATCACTAATTCCGGGGACTTCATACAGAAAAGAATTGGGATCAAACCTTGATTATAGAAGTGTGAAAGGAAAAGCCAAAAATCATAATAGAATATTCTCGCTGACTCCATTATTCTCGGATTTTAGAAAACACCTCATCTCCTGAGATGGCCTTCACGCGTCCGGAACGTAACTCCACAAGTTGACGTTTGGCGATTTTCATCTATTCTCTTTCAATATTTTATATTATTTGGGGAACTTAATATTTAAACTAAATCCGGTAGAATTTTACGCCTTCTAGGGGATATAGTCAAATACCTTTTCTTGTTATATGATTCAATTATACGGGAATTTTCATTTTATTTAACCCGACTTTCGCAATTCGCACCAAAAAACGGGGTTTTTTGGGCATTTATAGCCCGGCAACCCTTGATTTTCAAGGGATGATTTTTCAAAACGGCTTGTAGTGCCGACCTACCCTATTGACGTATTCACGGGAAACTGAGAAAATGCTTGCATGTTTCTGCGAGAAAAATCACGGACGAAAGACGAGAAAACACACTGGTATTGGAGCGTAGTAGAGAACCGCCGGGCCAGCGGAAGAAGAGTGGTACAGCGGCAAGTTCTCTACCTGGAAGAACTCAATTATAACCAACGGGCGGGATGGGTTCGGACGATAGAGGCGTTTACGGGTGAAAAGACCCAGGCAAAACAACTGGCATTGTTTCCGGATGACCGGGAAGCATTGCCCGTAATGGCTTGCGAGGCCATCCGGGTGCAGTTGGACAAAATAGCATTGCGCCGTCCGCGGGAATGGGGCGCGTGCTGGGTGGGGTTGCATGTGTGGAATCTTCTGGAACTGGACACATTTTGGAGACGACGATTGCCGTCAAGCCGCAAGGGGACAAGCTGGCTGAATATGCTGAAGGCGTTGGTTTGTTACCGGCTGATTGATCCGGGAAGCGAATTTCGTTTTCACCGTGAGTGGTATTTGCGTAGCGCAATAGGTGATCTGCTGGGGGGGAAGATTATTCGCTGGCACAGCAAGAGATACCGCAACATTGGAGGCGTTTCTGTGCCGGATAGAAAAGCAGTATGGGAAATTTCGGCGCACCTGGCTCACGGATCGCGGAATTCCAACCGGGGATATGTTGGAAAAGATGCGTTTCCGAGGGATTGATTATTTGGTTGGCACCCC
>JAHFOW010000043.1 GCA_023261465.1 Planctomycetota bacterium | reverse complement strand
CTCTTCGCCTCCCTTCCCTGAAATATCCCCACTAATCCTTCTATCGCTCGTCTCCTCCACTTCGCTATTTGCGTCCTGTGTACCTCGTACTGCGATGACAACTCTGCTAGCGTCTTTTCCTTTTCTTTATTTGATTTATTTGCAGATATTCTTAAAATATTAGACTTTGTTCTTTGAGAAATTTTCATGGTATAAAAACCTTTTCATTGAATCTATTAGGTTAAATTAAGCTGCATTCGGCAACAACTTCGTTCTATAATTTTGAAATTCCTAAACATCACGTTGCGCCTTCGGCAACCTTAAAATGTGCAGGGAGAAACGCAAAATCTTGCGTCTCTCCATAAGTAAAATTATCATTTTATTCATATAAACTGAAAACTACTTTCTTGCCTCCGGGGTAATACGCAGCGTCTCTCGTTTGCCGTCCCGGAGTACTATTATTTCAACAGGCTGGCCAATTCCCGCAGAGTCCATCATGTAATTGTAATCATAGATATTGGTAATCTTTTTGCCAGCGATTTCAATAATGATATCACCGCTTTTCATACCGGCTTTTTCCGCAGGACCGCCTGATTTAACATTTCCAAGTCTTACACCCTCCTTACCCTCGTAAGCAAAATCAGGAACAGTCCCCCAATAAGATTTTCGGGTAACCTTTTTAACGCTTGCCTCGCCAGATTGTGCAACCTTTACATAATCGGGACGTTCTGGGTTTTTGAGCAAATCCATAATCAGTGCTTTTGAAAATTGTGCAATCCTTGTCATCCCTTCATAGTTAAGCGTTTCAGCATCGTCAGTAGGCCGGTTGTAATCTTCATGGACGCCTGTAAAGAAATGAACTACGGGAATACCCTTCGGATAGAATGCGGTAACATCTGTTGGCAGATAGGGATCGGTGAGAAGTTTTAGATTAAACCCTGCCGTTACATTGTTTTTTTCGACGAGACGTTTCCAGGTATTGGAAGAACCGATTCCTTCCAGGATTAAGGTATTATCCCGAAGACGGCCAACCATATCATAATTAATATAGGCGATAGCATTTTTTAAGGGAACAGTCGGATGCCCGGTAAAATAAGAAGAGCCAATAAATCCCAATTCTTCTCCGGACCAGAGGGCAAAAACAACTCCCCGATTGAAGAGATTTGGATTTTTTACTCGTTCTTCTGCTAAAAAAGCAGCCAATTCCATAACAGTGGAAACACCTGATGCATTATCATCTGCTCCGTTATGCACCTGCCCTTTCTCTCCTTCTCGGGCAAGAGAGTCTACCCCTCCATGACCAATATGGTCGTAATGTGCGCCGACCATGACATACTCAGAACATTCAGTACCTTCTGCCGATGGTAACAAACCAAGGACATTACGGTCGTTGTCTTTCACTTGCTCAACGGCAGCAGAAATCTTTATTTTTACGTTCGGCAGCTCAAATCCCCCCCCTTCTATCCGTGGTTCTTCCACATCTAATCGCGATTGAATGACCTCGAGACTTTTACCGGAACCGGCAAAAATTGCTTCAGCTGCATTACCGCTTATGGATGCGGCAATAATACCTGAATTTGCCGATTCCTTATCGTTGGAAAGTTGAATTAATTCACCCGCCCCCTGTGATTTTGGACCATTAATTACCAGGAGCGCCTTTGCCCCATGTTCACGTGCCAGCATTGCCTTGTAGCGCAATCCTGAGTAACGACTAAATTCCAGGTGTCTTTGAGTGTCTACCTTTTCCGGGACATGATTGAGTGCCAAAACAATCTTATCTTTAACATCGATGCCTGCGTAGGAATCATAGCTTTTGCCTTCAGTTCCCGGAACGGACAATCCGTAACCTGCAAAAACTACCTGTCCTTCCGCCTCGCCATTGCTCGTTAACGCCAGCGGGACAAAATCCCTGTTAACCTCGAATTGAATCATTTCTTTGTCTACACCTTCTTTAATGATAAGAAAGTGGTTCTGATCCGGAATTATTTTTGTTCCGGCAATAAAAGGGAATTCCTGAAAGTAGCTTCCATTATCACCCTGAGGTTTCAAACCGATCTCCCGAAAATAATCAGCAATATAATTGGCAGCCATCTGGGCGCCTTTCGTGCCGGTCAGCCGTCCCTCCAATTCATCAGATGCGAGACAGCCCACTTCAGCACGCAGGTCGGCATCGGTGATCTCCGGTGAAAAGTGATGTCCTGTTTTCTGCGGAGTTGAGGTTTTATTGACAGGACTTTGAATCGAACTTTCAGGGATGTCGAATGTTTGATCAGGTTGGAGAGAGGTTTTTACGTTTGCTAATTTTAATGCCTCTAACGCGGCTTCGTGGTTCCATTCAGCATAGAATAGTTGGGAGTCCTTTGTAGCAATCCGGCTGGAAGTCCATGCAAGATGCCCTCCGTCCGGAGCAAAGACAGGCAATCCATCGAAACCATCGGTAAAAGTTACCTGTACGGGTTCCTTTTCTCCCCGGGAATCCACAATAAACAACTCACAATTGGTAAACCCAAGTTTGTTTGAGTGAAAGATGACATACTCGCCTGATGGATGAAAATAGGGCGCCCATGACATGGATTTGAAATCTGTCAACCTGCGCATATCAGAGCCATCAAGTTTCATCGTATAAATATCGGCCAGCATACCATTCTCGTTAAAATGCCGCCAGATGATCCGTTCTCCATCAGGACTGAAAAACGGTCCACCATCATAACCTGGCCAATTGGTCAACCGTTTCTGATCCGAACCATCTGCATTCATGGTATAAATTTCGCCAAAATACCCCGGGTTTGCCTCAAGCCGCTTCTGGTCTTCCGGCGAAAGGTTTTCGGCCGGATAGGCGTTTCGAAGAGAACAGAAAACAATCTTTGTCCCATCAGGTGAATATGCGCCTTCGGCGTCATAGCCGGTTACATCTGTCAAACGCTTTAATGAACTCCCATCCCGTTTGGCCGAGAAAATATCGTAAGTTAAATCATAATCCCATGTGAAACGCCGTTTTTTACCGGATGAGCGGAACTCATTTTCTGCCTGCTGTTTTGCCTTTGCATTAGGGTCCAGATGGGTTGAGGCAAAGAGCACTTCATCGGCATTTGGCCGGATAAATGAACAGGTGGTTTTCCCAATTCCCGGAGAAACACGATGAGTATCACCAGTCTCAAGGTTCGTGATATAAATCTGATAGAATGGATTATCATTTTCTCGTTCGCTCTGGAAGATTAAAAATTTTCCATCTGGTGAAAAATATCCCTCACCTGCGCTTTTTCCCTCGCACGTCAATTGTCTGATATTTTTTAAAAATTGCCCTTCACCGGTTTCGTCTCCATTGCTTTTTGTTATATCTCCATTAAGGCAAATGGTAATTACCGTAATAACAAACAGACCCTTTAATAGCATGTGCTTCACAATGCCCCCCCTTTTTATAAAAAATAATTTTCTACATGGCATGAACAGTAATGTATAATAATGTACGTTATGTCTCAATGTCAATCAACTGCTTATTAGATGTTTTTAAAAGGAAAAATACACCATGAAAAAACAAATGCCTCTGACACTTGAGTTAGAACCGGGTACGTATCATTGGTGTGCGTGTGGGAATACAAAAAATGAACCATTCTGTGACGGCTCTCATAAAGGAACTGATAAAGCACCACATATATTTAAAATTATACTGAAAAGAAAATATATAATTTGCAACTGTCAATTAACAAGAAACCCACCTTTTTGTGATGGTATATGTCGTCGTGTAAAAGTGGATGAAGTATGATGTTGGATTTTTCAAATTAAGACAGGGTGGACAGGGTTAACTAAATTTTTAGAAATTTGAATTTCCTTGCCATGATTAAAAGGGGAAAATTATCATGAATATAAAAGACAATCAATTTTCACGCAGGGATTTTTTAAAGCATTCAGCGATTAGTTTGGCCGGTCTCAGTTTGGGAGCAGGAAAGCTGCAACGGGCGATGGGTGACGATACAAAGCTTCCTACCTTTGCACGAAGCAGCGTCATTGCTGTTAAGAATACCGGCATTATGAAGAGCGGAAAGCCCTCTCCTCATACGGTCACAAAGATGATGGACGAAGGGATGTTTGCGCTTACCGGCAAGAAAACAACCGCTGATGCGTGGAGAACGCTCTTTACTCCTGATGATATTGTGGGGATCAAAGTCAACCCTCTCGGCGGACCAAAACTTACCACCCGCCCCGAGGTTGTTGAATCAATTATTCAGGGACTGAGGGCAGCCGGGGTGAAGGACAATAATATCATTATATGGGATCGTTTCAGCTATCATCTGATAGCAACTTACTATCCTCTCAACAAAGGAGATACCGGGGTACGCTGTTATGGAACTGAACCGACGGCTGGCTTTGATAAGAATGTATATTATGAATCCCTCGATGATGACTTCAACCTGAGGGAGGGCGACGGTGCGCGGTCGCTTTTCAGTAATATTGTTACCCAACACGTTACTGCCATTATTAACGTTCCTGTTATGAAAGACCACGGCATTGCGGGTGTAACCTTATGTCTTAAAAATCTTGCCTTCGGCGCAGTAAATAATACCCAGCGATTCCATCCATCCCCCTACTTTTGCGACCCTGCGTCTGCGGAGATTTGTTTACATCCGGCTATTAAAAACAAAGTGCGTCTCCATATTGTTGATGCGCTCCAGGCATGTTTTAACGGCGGTCCTGCAAGTATGAAGAATTGGACGATGTGGAATGAGGAACGGCTCTTTTTCGGAACAGATCCCGTGGCAATTGACCGGATAGGTCTTGAAATCATAGACAAAAAACGCAGGGAAAACAATTGCCCCTCAATAATTCAAAAGGCCCGACACATTGCCACCGGGGAAAAATTGGGGTTGGGTATTTATGAAAGGGACAATATTGATTTCGTAGAAATTAGTTGTTTGTAGTACCGACTTCAGTCGTCTCCCCGCTGGTTCAATTTGGACTATAGACCTAAATATTATATTGATATTGTTGTAAAAGATGCGTTATTTCATGTTATACTGGCAATTTGAAAGAAGACTATCTCTGCATATTTATATAAAATTATTGTTTAAAATTTGCGTAATGATTGACTTAATAATAAAATAAAAGGAATTATAATGTCGATTGAAAAAAAGCCAGCATCGGAATTAATTGGCACACCTTGGTTAGTCTTTGGTGGTTTACTTTTTAAAGAAAGGAGAAACCAAAATGTTTAGAGCATTTAGAGAATTTGTTATGAGGGGAAATGTCCTCGACCTTGCGGTAGCCGTTATTATTGGCGCTGCTTTTAATAAGATCGTAACCTCAATGGTAAATGACATTCTTATGCCGCCCATAGGACTACTTCTGGGGAAAATGGATTTTAGTAATTTATTCGTCAATTTATCTGGTACTCCCTATAATTCACTGGCTGAAGCAAAGCTGGCTGGTGTGCCTACTATTAATTATGGATTATTTGTAAATGCCTTTATTGATTTTATCATTGTTGCGTTTGTTATATTTTTGTTGGTACGCGGGGTCAGCAAGATGATGCAAAAGGTAAAAACAACCCCTCCCCCGGCAGCGGCAATAACGAAAGAGTGTCCCTATTGTTTATCAAGCATCCCTATTAAAGCTGTTCGTTGCGCACATTGCACGTCGGAACTGAAGGCTGCATAAAAAGAGTATACAGTTAATATTGGTTTTTGTAACAGTTAACCCTCTTTTCTTTTGGGGGGTATGTCTTTGAACTAAGAATGGTGACCTTAATTTTCAGCGAAAAACCAAAATTTCGTTACCTTTGTGTATTGACGCAGAACGCGGAAGAGCTTGGCCTGATGCACATGAGGAGTTCTTATGGGTTATCTTATTACTGTGACATGGAGGCTGGATGAAAATAACTATACATTAGGCTGTGATAGCTTCATTTTACATGACGTAAATATTCCGGAGACTTTTTTCAAAGAAGTGAGGAACGTATGGCAGCAAAAAGATATGTATGGGTTGTAGCTGTGTTATGCGCGTTTGTGAATGCCTATCATAGTACGGCATGGGCTGATTCCCAGAATGGTTCAGGACATGTAACCGCTCAATCTTCGAACGAATTCGTTAAAATTTTACCTGATGGCAAGGTATTGAATGGTAAGATCATGGGCAAGGTTCTAAACACAAAAGGAGCGCCGCTTTCGGGTATAACGATCAGTATTCAGCCAATCACAGATGAAATGATATATGATGAAACAACCTTTGTTGATAAGGCCGTTACCACGACTAAAGGGAGTTTTAAAATCAGCAACCTGGCGACCGGCGAGTATATTGTCAGGGCCACACCGCCGTCCGATGTTTCTTATTTACCGAATGATGTATTCAAGGTTAAAGTCGAGCCGAAAAAAACGACTCAGGTTATTCTCAAATTATCTGCTGCGTCGCCCGCCAATGCGGCGTACCTGGGAAGCAAGGTCTGTCTGAGTTGCCATCCGGATCAAAAGGGATGGAAAAAGACGGCGCACGCCAATACGATTCAATCCCCATCGCCAAAAACAGTTGTAGCGCCTTTCTCCGGAGATATCATAACCACGAGTGATGGCAAGGTGAAGTTTAAACCCTTTATAGAAAATGACCAATACAAAGTTACCCTTTACGATGTAACGAACGAATCTGTCTTCGTTACCTACCCCATTGTACGCACTCAGGGTGGCGTTGCATTAGCAGGAAAACAGAGATACCACGTAAAGATTGGCAATAGTCACTATATTTTGCCCATTCAATACAATAATCGTAATGTTGATAAAAACAAACCCAACGCGGCATGGGTCTCCTATAATCCTGAAAACTGGTACAATACAGATAATACGCTGATAACGACGGATATAAATACACCGCCCAACAAGAGTAAGTCTTTTGAGCAGAATTGCGAAGGATGTCATGTAACAGGTTTAAACATCTCGCAAAATAACAGTGGCGAATTTGTGTCTGATTCAAAAGAGATTGGCATTTCGTGTGAACGGTGTCATGGTCCCGGTGGGAAGCACCTTGCCACAGGCGGTGGAAAGGCCCGATATATCGTTAATCCGGCATATCTTTCAACCGACCGCGGCACGGAGGTGTGCGGACAATGCCATATCCGTGTCGTAAGCAAGGCCGGGGAAAACGGGGCTGACTTTGAGACAGAATATCCGTGTATTGTAGATCAGGGTAAACTTACGCCCTATATCCCGGGTAAGGTATTAAAAGATTACCTTGAGGAGAAAACCACCGATGGCAAACCAACGGCAAGTTACTGGAACGATAACGACACTTCTGCCCTGGATGGCAATGCCTCGGAGAATAACCATTCAAAAAAACACCACCAACAGTATCAGGACTTGGTCAAAAGCCGACACTATAATAGTGTTGGCCATAAGTGCTATACCTGTCATGAGCCACATGATAAGGGTATCAGAGGAACACCGCAACTAATCCAGAGCAGTAATAACAACAAGCTCTGCACTGCATGCCATACAGACCTCACAAAGACTGTCATGAAGAATGGCAAACGCTATAATAAACATGCAAAACATCTGTATAAATCTTCAAATGTGGGGGGGAGTTTATGTACCGGGTGTCACATGCCAAAGACGGCCAAGAGCGGCGTGGATAATGACATTGCATCGCATGTCTTTGATATTATAGAACCAGTGACAAGTAAGGCCATGGCCGACTACAACGCAACTAAAGGGATACCAAATAATGCCGGTACCGTGATTACCAATTCATGCTATGGCTGTCATCAGGACGATACCGATTACGGTGTAGCACGATGGAATAAGTGGAAAAAAGGATACTAAATTTTGATTAAGGAGGTTCTTTTTGAATTGCATATTTCGTATTTGTTTAATGATGCTGTTTATTAGTTTAACGAGCATATATACGAGTAATGTTCTTTCAGCATATAGTGGGTTTTGTGGTAAGGATGACGATTGTGTGAGCAAGAGGGCTGACGATCTCATAAAACCAAAGGGATCAGGTACGAAGCATAATAAAAATGTCACGGCAACCGAGACGCTATTGGGAATGACAAGGAAAGATAACAAGAATGGTAATCAAGAGAATATAAAGGAATTGGCGACTACGACAACAAGCAAAACTGCAAGAAGGTCTTTGAAAAGCATACTCAGTTCTCTGTTTTCCCGAAAATGAATCTAAGAAGAGGTAGTAACAAAGTTTTTTTGTGTTTTATTGCCGACTTTTATTTCTATATGTGTCGCTTTAAATAAAATTTGTGTACATCCGGAGCTATGGAAGGTTTTATAATTGCAATTCATGGAGACGTTGTAGAAGTTAAGTTTGAAAACAATTTGCCTAACATTAATGATGCTTTTATCGTAAAAAAATCCGATAAAACAAATATTATTCTGGAAGTACATGAGCATACAAGCAGTACAACGGTAAAAGCTATAGCGCTCGGTTTTACCGAAGGACTTAAACGCGGTATGCCCGTTATTCCATTAGGAGGGCCTCTTCTTGTTCCCGTAAGTAAAGATTGTCTTGGGCGGGTATTTAATGTATTTGGGGAGCCTCTGGACGGCAATGCTTTTATAGAAAAGAAAAATTTAAGACCGATTCATAAACTATCTCCTTCATTCGAAGAACAAGTGGCTGCTTCGGGGATTCTTGAAACAGGTATAAAGATTGTTGATCTTCTTTCACCTTTTCCCAAAGGCGGTAAAGTAGGTCTTTTTGGAGGCGCTGGAGTTGGAAAGACCGTATTGCTTATGGAATTTATTTACAAGATAGTGAAAGTTTATTCAGGAATATCCATATTTTGCGGTGTTGGAGAACGAATGAGAGAGGGACACGAACTTTGGAGAGAAATGCAAAGGCAGGGTATTGTAGATAATGCAATACTCGTATTGGGTCAGATGTGCGAATCTCCTGGCATACGATTTAGAGTGCCGTTAACAGCGATTACCTTGGCAGAATTTTTTAGGGATGAAATAGGGAGTAATATTCTTTTTTTAATGGATAATGTTTACAGATTTGTTCAGGCGGGGAATGAGGTTTCTGTCCTCCTGGGCAGGTTATCATCGAGAGTGGGATACCAGCCAACACTCCTGTCAGAGCTTGCCGAAGTCGAGGAGAGGATTGTGTCAACCAAAAGTGGTACTATTACTTCAGTGCAGGCTATATATGTTCCGGCTGATGACATAACTGATCCGGCAGTTGCAAATGTTTTTCCACATCTTGATACAACGGTTGTTCTTTCACGTGAAATAGCATCAAAGGGTCTCTATCCGGCTATCGATCCACTACTTTCGACGTCAAAATTACTTAGTCCGGAAGATGTAGGGGAAAGACACTATGAAATATCAAGAAGTGTCAAGGAACACCTATCCCGATATAAAGAACTTCTCGATATCATTGCCATGTTGGGAATAGAAGAACTTTCACCATCAGATAGGCTTATTGTAAAGAGGGCAAGGAGGCTTGAAATGTTTCTCACCCAACCTTTTTTCCTCACCGAAGAATTTACCGGAAGAAAAGGATTGCATGTACCACTTAATAAGACCATTGATGGTTGTGCAAAGATCCTTGCGGGTGAAATGGATGGTGTACCTGAAGAAGTATTTTTTATGATCGGGGATATCGACGAAATAAAATGAATACGCCGGTCTTTAAATTAAATGTAGTAACACCAACCAAAGTGTTTGAAAAAGATATCAAATATATCAGGTTAAAGGATAAGACAGGATTTTTTGGTATCATGAAAGGGCATGCGAATTTCTTAACAGTACTATTACCCTCTCTTTGTTATTACACCGATGGAGATGGCAAAGAAATCTTTCTTGCGATTGATGAAGGAATATTGAGCGTAAGGGACGGAACAGTAACCATTACATCAAAAGAGGTGTTTGAAAGCGACAATGCTGAAATGCTTGCAGAAATAATTGAAAATACCTTTAAGAAAAGGGACGAGTCGGAAATGGCTTTTCGTGAGATTTTTGGGGGAATCGAAAAGTCGTTTATGGAAAAGACTATAAAATTGGTTAAAGGAAGTCCTTGATGGAAAATAAAAAATTCTCCAGAGATATTGAGAAATCTGCAAAAGAACTGCTGAGTGCCCGAAAGGAGAAATCAAATTTCTGGCGCTATGCTAATGTCCTTGGTGTTGGCGGATGGGTCTTTGTTATCCCGGTAGTTGGCGGGGCTTATCTTGGAAGGTATCTGGATAAAAAAATGCACGGAGAAGGCATTTCATGGACAATAACACTTATTATGATTGGCATAGCCGTTGGTATTTATAATGTCTGGTATTTGTTCGTCAGGAAACCCCAGTAATGAAAATATTTAATATTTTCCCGGAAACAGTTTTTTCAATCGGCCCTGTTCATATTACAGACACAGTTATTACTACATGGTTTGTCATGGTGGCCATAATAACAATTTGTTACCTTGCGACACGGAGACTCTCCATAAAGCCTTCTTTTTGCCAGGAGATTTTAGAGGCTATCATTGAGGCCATGGAAAAAACGATAAAAGATATCCTGCCTTTGGATCCGTGGTTGGTTGTTCCTATGCTGGGTACCCTATGGATATTTATTGGTTTCTCCAATCTGACTGGTTTAATACCGGGATTGAAGACCCCGACCGCTGACCTCAATACAACCTTTGCATATGCGTTAATATCTTTTTCAATGACTCACGTCATTGGTATTTCAACACAAGGGTTGAAAGGATATCTTATGCACTATAAAGAACCAACATGGCTATTACTTCCTTTCCACCTCATAGCAGAGGTTACAAGGACAGTTGCGCTTGCCGTAAGGCTTTTTGGAAATATGTTAAGCGGTGATATGATTGCTATAATACTCCTCGGGATCGTTGGATTACTGGTGCCGATTCCGTTTAGTCTATTGCATATCATTATTGGCCTTATACAGGCATATATATTTGGTATTTTAACTCTGGTGTTTATTGCAGGCGGAATTAAAGCGAAATCTTAATGGGAGACTTATATGGACGCTAAAACCGTAGTTATTTCTGTTTCGATAATATCGGCGGCCATTGTAATGGCTATTGGTGGTTACGGGCCAGCAAAGGCATTGGGCAAGGCGCTTACAGAGGCACTTGATGCTATAGCAAGGCAACCTGAGGCTTCTGATAAAATTATGAGGGCACTTTTTGTTGGAATGGCTTTGATTGAATCCATTGCTATCTATGCATTTGTAATTGCCTTGATTCTCCTTTTTGCAAATCCTCTTATCGGATACATTTTAAAATGAAATTCAATATCTGGACACTCATTTTTCAGATAATAAACTTTGTTGTTTTACTCTATATCCTGAGAAGGATATTATATAAGCCTATACGGGAAATTATTGAAAAACGGAGAGGACTTATAGCAAAAACTGTCGAGGATGCTGAAAAGACAAAGATAGAGGCACTGGAGATTAAGGAAAAACATCAGGAAGAACTGAAAAAGTTAAAAGAACTTCAAAACCAGATACTCGGACAAACAAGGGAAGAAGCCCTTAAAGACAGAAACAAGTTACTCAGTGAGGCAGAGAAAGACGCAGTTAAAATAAACGAAAAAGAAAAGGCATTGTTTGATGCAGAAAAAAAGAGGATAGAATCAGAACTGAAAAACAAGACTCTTGAGATTGTCTCCGTTTTTGCATCAAACGTTTTAAAAGACATTTCAGACGAAGAGCTTCATAAGGCCATATTTAGAAAGCTCTTGAAAGAAAGCGGGAAAATTATTTCAGATATTTCCGAAATAAAAGAAAAAGAGGAGATATTAAAGATATACCTCGTTACCGCATATCCATTACCTGTAGACGATGTAAAAACATTTCAAGAAACTCTTGAATCACGGCTTGCAAAAAAAGTAAAAATGAATACGACCATTGATAAGACTCTTATCGCAGGAGTAAGGATAAAGGCCTATGATATGATTTACGATTCATCGCTCGCTGGTCAAATAAACACACTTACCATAAAACTCAAAGAAACTGCATAACATAAATGGAAAAAGAATTAACAGCTTTTTTTGATAAAGTAAAAGAAAAAGTCAAAACTACCAGATTCTCTATTGGTGTTACCGAAGAGGGAAAGGTGTTATCTGTTGGAGACGGTATCTTACATATTGCCGGTCTCAGAGATGCAAAGCTCTACGAACTGGTAATGTTTGAAAGCGGCGACGAAGGTATTGTATTCGATCTCGGTACTGATAGCATAGGAGTTGTGCTGCTTACTGAACGCAATGGTATAAAGGCTGGTGATACGGCATACAAAACTGAACGGATTGCCTCAGTGAATGCGACTGAAGAACTTTTAGGAAGGGTGTTGGATGCCCTCGGCAATCCCATTGATAATGGACCGGAACTGAAAGAAACGATATCCTATCCGGTAGAAAAAGATGCCCCTTCTTTGTTACAAAGAGATTTTATTACAGAACCTCTTTATACGGGTATTAAAGTCATTGATTCTATGCTTGCCATAGGTAAGGGACAGAGAGAATTAATCGTCGGTGATTCCTCAACAGGTAAGACGTCTATAGCTGTTGATACCATCATTAATCAAAAAAACTCTGGTGTGATTTCAATTTATGTAGTCGTAGGGCAGAAGAAATCGCATATTCTAAAAATAATTAAAGAGATTAAAAGATACGGAAATTTTTCAAATACTATTTTTGTAGTTGCTGATGCCTCGAACTCATTTGGTCTTCAATATATTGCACCTTATAGTGCAACTGCTATCGCCGAGTATTTTCTTGATAGAGGAAAGCACGTTTTAATCATTTACGATGACCTCACGAAACATGCCGATGCGTATCGTTCGTTAAGCCTTTTATTGAAGAGACCGCCGGGCCGAGAGGCATATCCGGGAGATATATTTTTTATACATTCGAGACTTCTTGAAAGATCCGTAAAACTCAATCAAAATTATGGCGGCGGTTCTATCACCGCCCTCCCTATCGTGGAAACACAGCAGGGCAGGATATCATCCTATATTCCTACAAACCTCATTTCGATAACAGACGGTCAAATATATTTGGATACTTTACTGTTTAACAAAGGTATTCGGCCGGCAGTGGATGTTGGCAAATCGGTATCGAGAATAGGGGGAAAAGCCCAGGTGGAAGCGATGAAAACCGTTGCCGACAGGCTGAAAATAGACTATTCAAGGTTCATGGAACTAGAGGTATTTACCAAATTCGGGGCACATTTAGAAGAAAAAACCGCAAAACTTATCAGACACGGAGAACGGTTAAGAGAAATCCTCAAACAGCCACAGTTCCACCCATTCACTCTGGAAGATGAGGTATTAAGCTTTATAATTTTAGAATCAGGAATACTTGATAACATACCAATTATATCGGTAGGAAAAGTGTGTGATGAAATCAGTAAAAGTACAAAATCTACATTCCCTGAAATTATTGATCGTATTAGTTACGAGGGGCTGTTTGGAAAAAAAGATTCAGAAACATTGAGGAATTTTATCATAAAGAAAGGGGTTTAGATGTGCTTTCTTCGAAAGATATTGAAAAAAAAGTACTGGCCTTAAACATCATAGAAGATATAGTAACTGCAATGAAAGCATATGCCGGAGTAACAATAAGAAGGACTGATGATCTTGTAGAGAATACAAGAACGTATGAGAAAAATTTGCTTTTTGCTATGTCCGATATTATGTCACACTATCCAGGCGTATCAGTAAACGAACAAAGTAAAGGGAAAAGGATTCTCGTAGCTTTCGGATCATCACAAGGATTGTGTGGTTCTTTTAATGAAAAAATGGCAGACTTTGTTTTTGAAATAATTACGAGCAATGATATCCTGTTTGTTATAGGGAAGAGGTTAAAGCTATCCCTGGAATTGAAGCATATCACGTATGGAGACTACAGCGACTCGGTGGCAAGTATCAATGGAATACAATCGTCTTTGAAAGAAACTGTTTCAAAAATAATGAATCTGTATAATAAAAAAGAATACTATAACCTTACTCTCATTTTTACCTCTATATTTGAAAGAAGAGCAGAGATTTCTGTGGAACAAATCCTGCCTCCTGATATTTATAAGGTGGGTATTTTAAGACCAACCAGGATTCCGCCATTCACTTATATTGAACCCAAAATAATTTTTGAGAAAATCTTGGAAGAATTCTTGTTTATCAGCCTTTACAGATGTTATGTGGAGTCTCTCAGGAGTGAAAACTGGTATCGACTGAGAAGTATGGATGGTGCATCTGAAACTCTCAAAAGACAGCTTCAGAATCTGAACTCTATCCAGATGTATACCAGGCAAGAAGAAGTTACAGAAGAGATGCTCGAAATTCTGACAAGTGGCAGATTTTTTTAAAAAATGAATATCCGTTTAAAATTGTGTTCAAATATATGCTAATTAACGTGTCACGGGTCTTCTATAAGGATAATCATTATGGTTGATGCGACTCCCTGGCATTGTATGCCTATTGATGAGATACTCAAGAGATTTAATTCGAATAGAGATGCCGGACTCAGCCATAATGAGGCCGAAAACAGGCTCAAACAATATGGATATAACCAATTAGAGGAAAAAGAGGGCACATCTCCTTTCAAACTCTTTTTTGAGCAATTTAATGATTTTATTGTATGGGTCTTGTTTGCAGCATCCATTATTTCAGGGTTTTTGGGAGAATGGATTGATGCGGTGGCTATTATTGCCATTATTATCATCAATGCTATTATTGGTTTTGTCCAGGAATATCGCGCCGAAAAATCCCTTGCCGCCCTCCAGAAAATGTCTGCTCCTTTTTCAAGGGTGATGCGAGGCGGTGAAACACATCTGATCCCTTCACGAAATATTGTGCCAGGGGATATCGTCCTTTTAGAGGCAGGGGATTATGTCCCTGCCGATGGCATACTGTTTTCTTCTTTTGGGTTACAAACCCAGGAAGCTTCACTAACCGGTGAATCAACTCCCGTAAGCAAATCAACAAACGCTATGAATAATCCATCCCTTTCAATAGGTGACCGCAAAAATATGGTCTCTATGGGTACCTTTGTTACAAGCGGGAAAGGCACGTGTATTATAGTAAAAACAGGTATGCTTACCGAATTAGGCAGGATAGCCGGTCTTATCCGTGAAGCGGGAAAAGAAGACACTCCCCTCCAGCGCAATCTCGAAGTGTTCGGAAAGAAAATCGTTTATGTATGCCTGGGAATCGTCACCATCGTATTTCTGTTGGAATTATGGAGAAAAGACCCTTTGCTGGAGGCATTCCTTACCTCGGTAAGCCTTGCCGTTGCAGCTATTCCTGAAGGGCTTCCCGCCATCGTTACGGTTGCACTGGCGTTGGGTGTTCAGCGTATGGTGAAACGTCATGTGCTCATCCGCAAACTTCCATCGGTGGAAACTCTGGGATGTACTACGGTTATTTGCACGGATAAAACAGGCACCCTTACCCAGAATGAGATGACCGTTAAAAAGATATTTACCAACGGTAAAACAATTGATATTTCTGGCGCTGGTTACGCACCGGAAGGACGTTTTTCCTGGAATACGATGCCCCTTTCAGATACCGACCAAAAGGCGGTAAAGATGGTCATGGGAATAGGAATATTATGCAACAATGCCCATATGAAAAAAAATAATGACACATGGAAGGTAATCGGCGATCCCACAGAAGGCGCAATTCTCAGCGCTGCAGCAAAAGCAGGGATGTGGAAGGAAACGCTCACGAAAAAGATGCCTCTTGTTTCAGAGATACCCTTTGATTCCAACCGGAAAAAGATGTCCACCATTAGAAATACCCCCTACGACATGCTCGTGTGTGGGAAAGGCGCACCGGATATCATTGTGAATGATTGCACAAAAATTTATGATAACGGTTCAATCAGGGACATAACAGAAGATGATATTAAGGTTCTTGTGCATGAAAACAATAAAATGGCAAGCGATGCATTAAGGGTGCTTGGTGTTGCATTCAGAACACTCGATGCAAAAATTACCAATCTTGTGCCTGAAGTGGTAGAAAAAAATATGATCTTTGTAGGATTACTGGCGATGATTGATCCTCCCCGGCGCGAGGTCAGGGACGCCGTTGCAACCTGCCATAAAGCCGGTATAACCACCGTTATGATTACGGGAGACCATAAGAATACGGCGCGGGCTATCGGCGAGGAATTGGGGTTTATAACTCAGGATTCAAAGATAATTGATGGAATGGAACTGGACACGTTTTCTAACGAAGATTTGGAAAAAGAGGTATCAAAGATAAGCGTCTATGCGCGCGTTTCTGCTGAACATAAACTTAAAATTGTAAAGGCGTGGAAAAAGCAGCACGCTGTAGTTGCCATGACAGGTGACGGCGTCAATGACGCCCCGGCTGTGAAAGAGGCAAATATTGGCGTTTCCATGGGTATCACAGGCACCGATGTCACAAAAGAGGCGTCGGATATGGTCATTACCGACGATAACTTTTCGTCCATTGTTGCCGCAGTTGAAGAAGGAAGGGGTATTTACGATAATATAAAGAAGTCCATACACTATCTGCTTTCGTGCAATACAGGAGAGATATTGACAATGCTTTTTGCATCAATATTTAATCTGCCCTTACCATTATTTCCCATACAAATCCTGTGGATAAATATTGCAACGGATGGATTACCAGCACTGGCGCTGTGTATCGATACTGTTGATCCGGATATTATGAAGCGGCAAGCAAGGAGGTCAACGGATCAAATCATTGACAAAAAACTTGGCTCCGTAATGATCTTTCAAGGCTTTATCATTGCTCTCAGTACACTCTTTGCATATTTATACATATTGTACTACACGAACTCCACAGAACCAGGGTATCTCTATTATTGGATCCGAAATGAATTGATTCCGTGCTGTACAGGCGGAGAAATAAGTGGCGATGTAGAACGGGCGAGAACGGTTGCTTTCTGCGTTATGGTCATTTCGCAACTCTTCCATTCTTTTAACTGTAGAAATACAAAACGGTCCTTATTTGAGATCGGTGTTTTTACGAATAAGAAGTTGTTAATTGCTGCAGGAATTTCATTTGCGCTACAAGCAGCTATCGTGCACAGTCACTATCTGGAGGATATCTTCAAGGTGACGCCACTGGGATTCAGAGACTGGCTTGTTGTTATGGGATTTTCTTCTTTTATATTTATAATTATGGAATTCTTTAAATTCTTTGAAAAAAAATCAAGGAAATGATATTACAGTATTTTTTACTCTTAAAAATATTTGAATTTTATAAGTTGTTCATAATTAATAACATACAACATTGCCATATTATCTGTTTCGTACCTAAAGCGTACCGTTAATTAGCCACCTTTAAAACTTTCTCTTTGTTATTACCCAAAACGTGTTGCGTCAGTTCTTCTATTGCTTTAGCCTTATGGTCTAATCCAGTGTGAGAATATCTCTGCAACATACTTAAGCTCGAATGCCCCGTCATACCTTGCACCACCGTTGCGCCTACGCCAAGTTCAGATTGTAACAGGCTGCTAAATGTATGCCGCAGACTATGGAAGGTAGCATCAATACCCATTGATTTAAACAGATTACTGAAATAACCACTGTAATAAACCGATATAGTTTTGGTTATTT
>JAHFOW010000042.1 GCA_023261465.1 Planctomycetota bacterium | reverse complement strand
AGTACTGAGGCGTAATTAAAATAACATATCAAGGTAGATATATTACAATACAAATTTGCTTTTTGGGTCTCTTCATATTGCAATAGCAAACTGGGGAATTGAATATTCAGTATCATAGTAATTTGCCAAATTGGATTACATAATCAAACCATTAAATGTGAAATAATTTTCGTCTCGGTTCTTAGAGTCGGACGACCTTACTACATTCAGTTGTGCTTCAACCAAGCCCTATCAGGGCTATAATAAGATAGCCCAGGGCAACGCCCTGGGAAAAGAAATAGTGCAGTATTAACCCTGAAAGGGTTATATAATAAGATCAATGTCGTTAAGTTAAGCTACCTGCTGCAACCCCCCCCTTGGAAACCAAGTAGATTCAGGGGATTGTTTAGATAAAATAAATAATCCTTAACTTAATGACATTGATAGTACCAACCGTACAAATACATTCTCGGACAGCCCGTTAAAATTAAACCCCTTTCCTTAATTCAATAATTCAACGGCATTGCTATCAAGAGGGGCAGGGGGTGTTAATAATATAACCAGAAAGTTTACAGAAACCCTTGTCTCATCAATTGTTCTTGTGTAATACTACTCCCTTCCTTCTTTTGCATATTTGCCAGAAGTTTTTTGACCCACTTGCCCATCATGTCAATTTCAATATTCACACGGTTCCCAGGATTCTTAAATCCCAATGTGGTCTGGGACAGGGTAAAGGAAATCAATGCCACGGAAAATACTTCATCCGATACTTCGACAATCGTAAGGCTAATTCCATCAATGGACACAGAACCTTTTTCAATCATCATATCGGTAAATCTCCGGTCAGCCGAAAAGTATATCGTGCATTGACCGGCAGTTTGTTTTTTTTCTTTGAGCGTACCAATACCATCCACATGGCCGGTAACAAAGTGGCCGCCCAGTCTGTCTCCAACTTTCAAGGCCCTTTCGATATTGACTCGTTCTCCATATCGTAACACTCCTACGGTGGTCTTTTTGAGGGTTTCGCCGGAGACGTCAAAACTAACCACACTTCCCCCAATCGCCTTTACCGTAAGACACACACCATTAACGGCAATACTCTCGCCAAGGGTTAAGTCGTTATAAAAATCCTGGAAATCAAGAAATAGTTCAGCCCCCCCTGCCTTTGGAGATAACTTTTCTACCCGTGCCAGATATTCAATAATACCGGTAAACATAATCAATTTTCAAAATTAGGTTTTGTTTTGCACGGCGAAACAAAACGACTTTTTATTGTAGCGCCGAACCCTTGTGGTCAGCAATAAACCGTTTAAACCGCTTAAACCGTTTAAACTGTTTGAACCGTTTGATCTGTGCAATCTGCGTAATCTGTAATTACCTTACGTTAATTTTACCCAAAATGGTCTTTCCAGCCGTCACCTTTTCACCCACCTTAACCAACGCCTCAAAGTGAACCGAAGCCGGCACAAAGACTTCTACCCGTGAGCCAAACTTTATCATGCCAAAACGCTGCCCCTGCGCAAGAACATCTCCAATCTTGCAAGCACACACAATGCGTTTTGCAATCTTGCCGGCAATCTGTTTCACTGCAATTTTTACCGGGCTACCAACAAGAGATAATCCCATCACATTATTTTCATTGCCGGTAAAACACTCGTCGTCCCGTGCATCAAGAAATTTACCCTTTGTATGCTTTATAAATTCCACACGCCCATGCGCCGGCACACGATTCACATGGACATTGAGAACAGACATAAATACGCTTATCTTTATTGTATCACATTTTAAATAAATATCTTCAAATACCGGCGCTATGTGTGACACCGTCCCGTCAGCCGGGGCGATAATAAGGTCGGCGCCCGGCGGGGTTTCCCTGTCAGGATCCCGAAAGAAATTCAGCAAAAAGTAGAGGACGAATAATGGGATAGGAACAACCCAGGGGAATAGCACCAGGGAAAAAGCAATACCAACAATACAGGGTACGGCGAAAATAATTAATTCTCTCAATCCATATTTTGCAAGTGGGATACGCATATTTTTTATTCTCTCTTTTTTTACTTATTTTATGGATATCAAATATTGAACTGCGAATGATGGAATATACCAGAAAAGTCCTGTTTTTCCATAAAATATTAAATATCTGTTTGACATCATTTCAAAAATTTGTTATAGAAAATATGGGTTTTTTATTTTTTCATAACTTACCATCTATCAAATGCATACAAGAAAAGGAGCTGCTATTGACTACCATAAGTTGCGTTAAGGCCAGAGAGATACTGGATTCCAGGGGAAATCCTACAATAGAAGTGGACGTCATTCTGAAAAATGGGTCGTTGGGTCGCGCTGCCGTGCCATCCGGCGCATCCACCGGAAAACGCGAAGCGCTTGAAATGAGGGACGGCGACAAACCAAACCGCTATATGGGAAAAGGCGTTCAAACGGCCGTGAAAAATGTAAATGAAATCATTGCACACAAACTTGAAGGAATGGACTCCACGAAACAGGTCGGGATCGATAACTTTCTGATACAACTCGACGGCACAAAAAACAAGGAAAAGCTGGGGGCTAATGCCATCCTCGGAGTCTCTCTTGCCGTGGCAAGGGCAGCAGCAGATGCCCTGGACATGCCACTTTACCGGTACATTGGCGGTACAAATGCCAAAATACTGCCCGTCCCTATGATGAATATCTTAAATGGCGGCAAACACGCTGATAACAATGTGGACATCCAGGAATTCATGATCATGCCCATCGGCGCTGCCAGCTTTGCCGGGGCGCTCCGTATGGGCGCCGAGGTCTTTCACAATCTCCGCTCTGTGCTGAAATCCAGGAAGTATAATACCAATGTAGGCGACGAAGGCGGTTTTGCTCCAAATCTGAAAACAAATGAAGAGGCATTCGACCTGATCCTTGAGGCAATAAAAAAAGCTGGCTATACGGCAGGCAAGGACATATACCTTGCACTTGACCCCGCCGCCAGTGAATTTTACAAAGATGGAAAATATATCTTACGCGCTGAAGGCGGAGCTCAGAAGAGCAGCGATGAAATGATTGACCTTTATTCAAAATTTCTCAGTAAATATCCTGTCTGCAGCATAGAAGACGGCCTTTCAGAAGAAGACTGGGATGGCTGGAAAAAACTTACAAAAAAAATGGGAAACGACGTCCAGCTTGTTGGAGATGATATCTTTGTAACAAATACGGAAATCCTCTCAAAAGGAATCGAACAGGGTATTGGCAATTCTATCCTGATCAAGGTCAACCAAATCGGCACGCTTACCGAGACCCTCAACGCCATCGAAATGGCAAAAACACACGGGTATACCACGGTTATTTCACATCGTTCCGGGGAAACAGAAGACACCACAATTGCTGATATTGCCGTAGCCACAAATGCAGGCCAGATTAAAACAGGTTCTCTTTGCAGAACCGACCGAATTTGCAAGTACAATCAATTACTGCGTATCGAAGAAGACCTGAAAAACAACGCCCTTTATGGAGGAAAGTTATGCATAATGAAAAAATAACCACACACGAGGATGATAATTCCCACATTCTTTCGCATGATGAATCAGGCGACCCTTCTCCACCCGTAAAGATTGAACCAGAGGCGGTTACGGAATCTCCGGATGAAAGCAGGAATATATCGCCTGCCACGCCTCTTTTATTACAGGGGATAGAAGCACAAAGCAATAAGCCAGGAGAACCGGCAACAGCGCCTCATTTTTTTGAGGTATGCGCCGAAGCATCGAAAAATGGAATTCTGCACATTAACCAAGCCGATAACGATACCACAAACAGCACCATGCGTAAAAAAAGGTATTTGGGCAAATTTATATTACTGGTTTGCATAACATCGTGCATAGCAATTCTCTTTTCTTCTTTAATTAACAAATCCCGGCAGGACAGGTTTCTCATGATGAAAACAAAAAATGCGCTCGAAAAACAATTCGAACAACTACAATCAGAAAACCTTATCCTTGAGAAGGAATACACCGGATTAAAACAAGACCCCATCCGTATCGAAAAAGAGGCCAGGGACAATTTCGATTTTATTGCGCCTGGTGAAATTTTATATCCCCGATACAACTTTAACATGATAAGTATTACAAAAAAAGAAGCGCTCAAAGAAACGCCAAAAAATCAATGGAAGGCGCTCCTCTTTGACGGGCCTGTTCCCTGGCAGTTCCCGGCATTAATTATTTTATTTTCCATGTCCTATTATCTGATTTCATTTCACTATGAATATAGAAAACTACATTAGTCAATTAGTCATAAGCGCAAAAGCAGCATCACGGGTTATTGCAGCAGCCAATACAACGTTAAAAAATACTGCGCTGAGCTACATTGCAGACGATATTCTCTCTGCCACTGCTCTGCTTAAAGCAGAAAACGATAAGGACATTGCGGCGGCTCAAAAGGCAGGGCTTTCGGATGCCATCATAGACCGTTTGCGTCTTACCGACAGCCGTATTAAAGGTATGGCAGACGGAGTCCGGCAAATTGTCAATCTTCCCGATCCCATTGGGCAATTATTGTGGGGAACTGTCCGGCCAAACGGTCTGCAAATTCAAAAGGTGCGCGTGCCGATTGGCGTCGTTGTTATCATTTACGAATCACGTCCAAACGTAACTGCAGATGCGGCAGCGCTGTGCCTGAAGGCAGGAAATGCCGTCATCCTGCGCGGCGGCAAGGAATCGATTCACTCTAATATTGCCATTTACAAAATCCTCGCTTCAGCCCTTGAAAGGGCTGGATTAGATAAACACTGCATCCAGCTTGTGGAAGTTGTTGATCGTGAGGCTATTGATTATTTACTGAAGGCAGACCAATATGTAGACGTCGTAATTCCCCGGGGTGGCGAGTCATTGATTCGCGCTGTTGTCGAAAAATCTACGATACCGGTTATTAAACACTATAAAGGTGTGTGTCATACCTACGTGGATGAATTTGCCAATCTCAGGATAGCAGAAGATATTTGTTTTAATGCCAAGGTACAACGTCCCGCCACGTGTAACGCCATGGAAACCATGCTGGTACACGAAAAAATCGCCACAAGTTTTTTGCCTGCCATTGCCAAAAGATTACAAAACGCTCAGGTGGAAATCCGTGGCTGCTATAAGACATGCAATATTTTGCCCCATACAAAATATGCCACGGATGACGACTTTTACACTGAATACCTTG
Source organism: Planctomycetota bacterium (assembly GCA_023261465.1). GTDB lineage: Bacteria > Planctomycetota > Brocadiia > Brocadiales > Brocadiaceae > JAHFOW01. The sequence goes on along the minus strand of JAHFOW010000042.1, from coordinate 12,400 downwards.
ACCTGGTTTTAAATGTAAAGATACTAAATTCTCTGGATGAGGCGATTGCCCATATAACGAAATACGGCTCAAATCACTCTGACGCCATTGTCACCGATAACATCCATCATGCACTGAGATTCACGAAAGAGGTAGACTCAGCGGCCGTATACGTAAACGCCTCCACACGGTTCACCGATGGCTACGAATTTGGCATGGGCGCTGAAATTGGCATCAGCACCGATAAACTTCATGCCCGCGGCCCTATGGGACTTGAAGAACTTACGTCTTATAAATTTGTGGTGCTTGGAAACGGCCAGTTAAGAAAATAACATGAGCGCCAAACCTGTAGTGATGCCTTCAGATGGCACGTTTTCACAACATTCAGGTTAAGATGTGATCTCGAAAAAGAAACCGAATCCGTTCTTCGACCGAATGGTAATTTCACCCGTACAATAGAAATACCTGCCTGGCGGCAGATTGAGCTTCCGCAGCCCTACGTTGTCTGCTATCTTGGAGAATGTATCTTCCTCGGTATTCAGAACATATTTCTGGGTAGGATAAAAGGTAATGCTTCCAACAGAACCTTTTGCATCAACACTGTAAAGGGTTTTACCTACCACGAGGGGATTATCCGTCTGAAAATCTATGATTCTGATATTTTTACCTTTGGCAACCGTGGGATTGCCCTTTACATAAAAACGTCTTTCCTTACTGCCGCTCTCAGCATAGTATTCCACACGATTAATTTCTATATACTCACCCTCTCCCACAATGAAAAGACCGCCTTTCGGCGGTATCTTCCATACGGTAATGTCGTCCACCGAAAGGTCTGTGCTTTCATCAAGCGATAAGGGAATATACACAGGCACATAACCATCTCTTAAAAAGGAAAGTTTAATATTTCCGGGAGAATAGCCGATTGAGAAAACACCATTTGTATCGGATGTCGCATTCATTTTTGACCCATTGGACGCAACGGTTATGGTAGCGGATGGAATAGGTTTTCCAAAGCCATCAATAACCCTTCCTTTGATTGTGCCCGTATCAAAGGCACGAACACTCGTTGAAACGACTACTATACACATTACCGTGATTACAAATACAGATAATTTTCTTACCATGCTTTGCATATCCTTTTTATTAAATGTTAATTGCAAGACACACACATTTGAGCCGACAAGTTAATGTCCTAAGGCGTTGCCATTATAAAAAAATATGGATTCAAGGTACGAACCTGAACCCATATAAGATTGGCATTAATAATTTGTACTTTTAACACACGGTTGACACAATTGTCAATTACTTTAAAATATTAATCAAAAATTTATTTAATTGACAAATAAAATGAAAATTTATATATTTAACAATCTGTAATTTTATACTATATTTTGTAGGTTTATCCAGATGCAATTCAGTATTTAGCAATAGAGAGAAAGAGAATTATGATGAAGAAAAAATGGTATTCGGTTTTATCATATGTGGGCGTGTTGAGTGTATGTTTTTTCCTCAATAACAATACACATGCAAGCGAAAGTTTAGATGATGGCGAACTCGGGCTTACCAAAGTGGAGCTACGTGAAAAACTTGGCAAACCTGATTTTTTATACAGTGAAGAAGAGCCTATCAGGCGATATGTCATAACAAAGCTAGAGGATGAAAGTGCGCTCAGGGCGACCTTTTTGTATGACGTCATAATTCATGACCTATATCATATCAAGAGAAATGATAAGAATTTTGAATACCGTTTTTATTATGGCGAGGATCCTTCTGAAGGGAAAAAAACCCTCAGGGTTAGAGAATATTCCGTGAAATTTTCAGATGGCCCTATTGCTTTAGGGAGAATAGCCGATTTTGTACCAGAGTTTAAACAGGCTTATTCATCGCCAAAGGTTTTTCAGGAACGGCTGATGAATTACAACAACATCAGATTGATATTTGTAACAAACAAAGTCAATGACCTTTCCAGCCGCTTGGGAACATTGTTCACTGACCATGATAAGGATATCAAGGATTGGTCTTTGTCTTACCATGTTATACTTTGCGATGGCGAACCTGAAAATGTTTCCGCCAACAGTATGGTGAAGGATATCAAGGTATTAGTCGACGGCGAGTACCGTGTCGGAAAATCAGCAAAGGCATTTGGTACGAAGTTAGTTAAGAATCCGCTCCAATAACAAATTATTAATTACCTAACCTTTTAAAAGCAGTAATGGCGAAATTCATTACTGCTTTTTTTATTCCAATGTTTTTTAAGAGTTTTTGCATCGTACGAGCCGGCACATCTCCAGAAAATTAACCCGCCGCTCCGATTCTATTGAAAGATGGGCGCTTTTCAATAATTCATCAAGGTCGACATGCTTTCCCAAACCCAGCTTATCTCTGAGGGGTGAGATAAATTTTTCGAAACGGGAAATAATCGGGTTATTGCATCCGGTATAATTTAAAACAAAAATCTCTCCGTTCTTTTTACAAACCCTTTTTATTTCATTCAAGACCTTTAACGGTTCTGGCACTACCGTAATAACATGAGATGCAAAGACCTTATCAAATGTATTATCTGCAAAGGCCATAGATGTTGCATCCATAGTATAAAGTTCCACATTTGATAATTTGTAATGATCTTTTTTTGCCGCTGCTTTATCCAACATGTCCTTGCTAACGTCAATGCCAACCACACGGGATGTCCTGGGATACAAAGGAAGCGATAATCCCGTGCCTACGCCCACCTCGAGAATAGATTCGTGAGGTTTTATATCCATCATGCGAAAAGCTACGTATCTGCCATGTTCGAAAATTTTTCCAAAGAAGGCGTCATAAATCCACGCATACAAAGAATATACTCGTTTAATATGTTCACTCATAGGTAGTTTTTAATTAGACTTTTGGCAACTTTTTCGCAATCACACGCAGGGCGAGGCTTTAGCCTTGCCACGTGCAACCCTAAAGGATTGCCCTACAACAAACTTTGAAATTCCTTAAAATTTAATTATAGCAATCAACCAATATCTTACAAATATCGTCCTGTATTTTCATGGCATTACTCAGATTTTTAACACTGTTCATCAAAATTGAAAAGGCCAGGGTGTCTCCACCTTCTGTATCGATATAACCGGAGAGTGCAGATGTCGATGCAATATATCCGGTCTTCGCATGTATTTTACCCGCGTACTGCGGTGAACTCATACGCCTGCGCAATCCACCGTCTGTACCAGATATAGGTAAAGAATCATAAAAAACTTTACCTTGGGGATGTTTATACATATATCCCAGAATGCTGGTTATTATTTTGGGTGAAAGTCTGTTGCCTTTTGACAAACCACATCCATCTTCAATATGATATTCGTGGGGTGGAATGTCCAACTTCTCAAGAAAATCCTGCAATACCTCCAGACCAGCCGCTAAGCTCCCATCTCCCTTAACATGCACTCCTAACGTTTTGAGTATCTGTTCTGCATAAAAATTCTGACTGTGCTTATTGGTCACGGTAATAGTCTGTCTGAGGGTGGAACTTGTCTCCGCTATCTCTTTTGAAATAGTATCGTGAGAAGCTCCTTTATCAGCTAACAAAATATTTCCTTCAACAATAATACCGTTCCTTTCAAGCGTTTCCTTAAATACCGTCGCAAGGTAAAGGGCAGGATTTTTTACAGTAACCCACTTTTTTTCAGGCGATGCCCCTATCCAGAATCTACCTTTAACAAATATCTGATTTGTTCCGGGTTTCCGACAGATAGAATAGTTGTGTTCCTTTTTATTGTCTGTATATATACAATTATTAAAAAGAGTAATGTATCCCGTATTTGGCTCAACCAGTAACGACACGATCTTTCCCGGCATCTTTTCGGAAACAAGGGTAATTTCAACACAGTTATCATTGAAAGATAATCCACAGGTTGGGGCGCAATACCATTCCGATGATTGGTTTTCCGGCCACTGCGGATTTATATCCATACGGTCGAAAATACTATCATCGGCAATTATATCTCCTGTGACCTTACGAATTCCCATAGTTTTGACCGCATTTACCCATGATTCAGGGACAGCTAATATATTCCCATCGTAAAACCTTCCGGAAATATTAGGGTCCCCGCTGCCTTTGATTATAATATTTCCTTTCAGTTCACCGGTCAACGTTATATAACCATCGGTTTTGACACTTGTTTTATATTCAAAGTCCGGCCCCAAATACTCTAATGCGGCCGACGTGGTAAGAATCTTCATGTTTGAGGCTATACAAAATAAATCGTTATCACGGTAATTGAAAAGAAGCTTATTTTTTTTTAAAGATACTATACTGATACCACACGATACCCCCCGCAGGTCTGAATTTTTTAGCAAGAGTTGTAACCGCTTACTGAAATCGGACGAACAAGGAGTATTAGCCTCAGGCGATACTCCAAAAAATACACTGAAAATGAAGAACAAGAGTATAGTATTAAAACATACTTTTATAACGAATCCACGGTATTGCATAACTTATGAACAGAAAATATTATTTCTTACTTTTAGCGGATACCTTTGTTTTTTTGAGCGGGGGCGGGGCAAAGAGAAGTTCTAATAATTGATCTATTTTTTGCAGAATCACCATATTCTCTACAGGTTTCTCAATAAATTCATATACACCTGCCTTTATTGCGGCTAATTTGATACGTTTTGATTTTTGATTGCCCAGCATAATGACCGGTAGGTCCGGACATAATTTCTTCATTTCCTGTAAAATTTCAACGCCAGAAACCTCATGAACTATTGCGCCGATAACCGCAACGTCCATCTTCCTCTCGTGAAGTATTGTAATACCCACTTGTTTATTAAGGGCCACTTCAGTTTCGTAACCATACAATTCCAGCAGATCCCTTAATGAATCGACTGTTTGCCGTTCATCATCAATAATCAAAATCCTTGCAGAAGGCATATAACCCCTTTCATTTTTTTATCAAATTAAAATGCAAGGTACCGTAAAACTACCGTAACCACTGGGACAGCATAGAGAAGAGGATGGAAACATTTTTTTCATTAATTTAAATTTAAAAAAATGCCCCGCATATTTTCAGAAAGTTACCATTATCGCATTGCTCGTTGAATTTCTCTTTCTACATCACGTTTCTTAATATCATCACGTTTGTCAACCATTGTTTTACCCTTAACCAGCGCTAGTTCTACCTTAACAATACCATCTTTAAAATAGAGTGATAGCGGCACCATTGTATATCCCTTTTGCTTTATCTTCCCTGCTATTTTGTTAATCTCCTTCTTGTGTAAAAGGAGCTTTCTGACCCTTTTCGGTTCGTGGTTATCCCTGTTCCCCTGTTTATATTGTCCGATATGCATTTCGTAGAGAAAAATCTCCCCATTGTCGAGATGGGCAAAACTTTCATTAATACTTACGTCTTTATTCCGGATGGATTTAACCTCAGTTCCGGTCAGGACAATGCCCGTCTCCACTTTTTCCAGGATTTCATATTGGAAATGCGCTTTCCTGTTTCTTGCTATAACATCCATTCTCAATTACCATTAAATATTGCCAAATAACTCAAAAATATCCAAGAATCATAGCATAGTATTTTAACGAATTCAAGGCTGATTTATAAAAATTCATTGACTTGCCATGTTGTTTTTCTTAAAATTTACCAATCGCCGAAGTGGCGGAATTGGCAGACGCGCTAGATTCAGGGTCTAGTCCCGGCAACGGGGTCAGGGTTCAACTCCCTGCTTCGGCATATTATAAGTGCTTGTATTTATTATAGTTATCAATTTCTATCCCACCAAAAAACCGTCACCAAAGTGTCACCAGGATCATATTGATAGGTCTTTTTAATATGTCAAACATACAGGTCATTTTCGAGTTTTCAGGAAAGGCTTTTAGGCTGTGTTGGATGTGCCATTCGTCGTTGTAAGTGGAGCGAAGCAATCTCTCCCTTATTTAAAGTGACCTTGCTATGCTTATTCGTGTAAGAGATTCTTTTAGGAAATTATTATAAATTTCCTAGAACAGCTATGTTTTCAAAAATTTAAGGAAACTTCGAGCATCTAGTATTTGTATATTCATGTAACATTTAAAGTCAAGAAGGTGTTCATCACCTGAAACTATATAATCAGCCTCTCCTTCAACAGCACAAGCGAGAAATTTATCATCATCAGGATCTTTTTTGACTTTTGATAACAGGTAAAGATCCTCAGTCAGGATAGTTCCCTCATAAAGAAATGCAGAAATATCGTCTACAATTTCTTCGGTGAGATTGTATTTGACATAGATATAATCCCTATGCAAAACATTAAGAATTTCATGATTTATTGAGACAGAAGTAACCACCTTAAACACATCTTTTCTTGCCAAATCGAGAATATTTCTCGCAGCGCCTTTAGGGGAAATGATACCACTTACTACCACATTGGTATCAAGAACAGCCCTAATTTTTCTCACTGTATCGGACCTCTGTAATCGCTTTTTTTACATCATCTAAAACTTCTTTTTTGGAAAACTGCGCATTTTTCTTACTGAGTTGCCTTAAAGCCCGCTCAAACCTTTTCTGCCAGGTGGTGATTTTTTGTCTTTCAAGTTTTTTCTTAAGCAGCAATTTTTGTTCTGTGCCGAGTTGATCTATTATAGAAAGAAGCTTCTGAAAGGGTATTTCCAATTTTATAGACATTTTTATGAATCCTTATAATATCGTTTATGAAAATTTTAAGATTATTCCTATTTAAAATAAATGTTTAATATTTTACCAGATATTGAGGCTAGTTTGCTCTATGATTTTACAATAAATACTTAACTTTTGCATTAGTTGTGTTAGAATTGCTAAGAAATCGTAACGTTTTTGTATTCAAAATACTTCCTTTATTTTACAGGGATTTCTTCCGACTTTGAAGTTAACCTGGATAAAATGCTTAGGCACTTGACTCCTACGACCTGAATAGCTTTTGATATTGGTCGTGAAAACCATTAAGAAAGACCTACAATACAATCTTAGGGACACTCTGGGGACGGTATTTTGTAAGTATTAAAAGTCATAAGTGTTTAATATTAAAACAGATAAATTTTCAATATACAGGGTTCAACTCCCTGCTTCGGCATATTAGCACTTTAAGAAAAAACTGCTTCACCTTAATTTAATGTTCATCTTCCTCTTGATTTCTGCCTCTTCCCGCAGTTTTCTTGCCTCTTCCTTTATTTCACCCCAATCCTTCCGAAGTTCTACAAAACCATTCAAATGGGTAAAGTTTGGGTTCATGTGATATGCCCCTTTCCAGGCATGAGCGGCGCTGGATGTTAACTGAAAAAAGAGGTCTGTAATCTTCGACTTGCTATCATACGCTTGTGTGTCGCCAAAGAGTAAGGCATGCAAGGGAAGCAACCCATCTCGTAGCCTCCCGGAAGGGAGAAATACCAATTCCTCTTTTTCCAATTCAAAAATGAGGTCTTGTGCTTCTTTTACATAACTGTCAACTTGTTTATGGATATCATCGGCAGTTAGTAATGTTTTTTGAGCAAAATTCATGGAATGGCAACCAGCACAAACGAATAGCATCTCGCTCCGTCTTTTACTTAATTCGTTTTCATCCGCCACAACACCCTTTTTATCCACGTATGATACACTACCTCCCGCCGGGCCGTATGCAAGACCAAAACTAATATCATGATTCCCCTGAGGCATATGGCAGGTAACACACACAGGAGAACGTAATGCCTTAACGGATTGAGATTCTTTTAAAATACCGGATTGGCTCGCAGTATAAACAGCGCCATGTTTTGATGAGATAAAAATCTCATACTGTGGGTGGTCAGACCCCATATGACAGGTTCTGCATGCATCGGGGGTCTTTGCCTCAAGGGTACTGAAGGTATGCCGTGTATGGCATGAATCACACTTAAATTGGATGTTGTGGCACTGCTCACACCTGTTCGAGCCGCTATCCTCTGGACGTGTTGCGTATGGACCGCATTCCAAAACCCTCTGCCAGCTAATAGAGTGGCGGCTCTTCTCAAATTCATCGTATTGTTTCCTATGGCACTTCCCACAAATCCCGGCAACAACCTGACGATTAACTCTTTTATCCTCGCATGTGCTTCCTTCCGGAGAAAGATAATTTACTGCTTTTGCCTCTTTTACCAATGATTCTGAGTTATCGCTTATATGGCATGCCTCACACCCCACCCTTTTTCGCGCATGCATACTGCCCTGCCAGTCAGCAACCCAACCATGGGTTACACCCCGTTCTTCATGACAGATAATGCACCTTAAAGACTCCTCGGTAATACCCTTTTCCTCTTTCTTTTCTTCCTGAACAGACGCTACGACAGGCATTGTTTTTTCTTCAGGAGAAACCGTTTTCGGTATTTTTGCTTCTTCCTCGTGAGCAACCGGCGCCGTCTTCGTCTGCTGGGTAGTACAACCGGTCAGGAAAAACAGCGCTAAACACACGATAGCAACAAACAATATCCCTGAATATCTTAAATAATAAACCATCGTCTTTCTCCTTTTGCATGAATTTTAAAAGTAAAGGCAGGAAAACTACTCGTCCTTTTTGGAAATGCAGATTTTGGAGGGGCCTCTGTTAGTCGGAGAAATGCCCAAAAACATTTTAAGGTGGATAAGGGTAAAAGGTGATAATCAAATGTAATCCAGCTACTATCAGATAAAACAAAAATGTAAATGGATCACCTCTTACCATTCCCTCTGGCGCCCTTTTGCTTATTGGGCCGGTGAAGAACTGCTTTTTTCTATTTTATTTTATGGGAACAATTTCAGCCCTTCTGTTCAGGGCGCGGCCTTCTTCGGTGTCATTAGAAGCAATAGGCTTTTTAAATCCAAAACCCACCGTAGAGACGCGTGATTCTTCAATGCCTCTCTTGACCAAATAGTTCTTCACCGCTTGAGCTCTTTTTTGGGAGAGGTTTATATTATATTCCATTGAAGCGATATTGTCCGTATGCCCCTCTATTCTTATGGACATATTCGGATTTTTTTGCAAAACATCGACAATGTTACTGAGATTCGAGTCAAACTCCTCTTTAATATTCCATTTCTTATAATCAAAAGTGACTCCTTTTACCACCCAGCATCCTCTGGAATCAACAATAGCCCCTTTCGGCGTATCCGGGCATTCATCGTCTTTATCGGGAACACCATCACCATCACTATCAATATCAACATTCTTAACTTGTTTTGGTGTAGCTGTCAAAAACACTTTTTTTACAAAGTCTGCCATGTTGTCGCTGGACGCAATTTCATCAGCAGTTACAGAAAAACCACATTTTGCTTCTCGTGCAAGATCTCTGAGTTCTTCTTTTCCTTCGGAAGTATTTCCCACAAAAATGGTGTAAAGGCATACCCTGTCTCCATACATTTCTTTTAAATCCTGCGCCCTCTTCAGGGGGCTTCCGATTAATTGTTCACCGTCACTAACAAGAATTACTGCATTTTGACCACCTGACGTCAGCAACAGATTCTTTGCGTCTTTAATGGCATTGCCAGCCGGACTGCAGCCTTCGGGAATCGTTGCCCCGTTTAATGCGTTTTCTAAAAGACCCCGTGAGTGCTTCGTGAGTTCATAAACAATAAATGATGTTTTATCCAAGTGCTTAAAGAATCCGTGTCCAAAAGTTACAAGGGCGCTATTAATATCTATTTCAGGCAGGGTATTATTCATTCTCATTAAAATGTCTTTGGCCACGGCAAACTTCGAATGCCCCTTATTAACGGTACCGATATATTCTTCTTCCATAGATGCTGATGCATCCAGGATAATTACAAAACTATCAATTTTTGGCACATACTTCACATCCTGAGATTCTGAATCTAAATTTTGAGGAATAAAAGTTTCAAGGGGCCCGATAGGTTTCTTGTGAGCCTTAAGTTGCGCGCAACCCGTTAGAATTGTAATTGGCGCCGTAAGAAACAACGCTAATAGATATATTTTTCGCATAACGATTCCCCTATAAAATTAAAAAACGAGTTATAGTTAACAGGATTCTGCTTGAGAATAAAAACTCACCGCATGCACCATCTGGAGTAAAGTGGAATTCAAACTCCCGCAGTATTCTCGGTTACTCTTCCACATACCTAAATATCAAGTCATTAAGTTAAGCTACCCGCCATAAAAGTCCCCCTTAGAAAAGGGGGATAGGGGGTTGTTTTGATCAAATAATTCTTAACTTAGTGACATTGTATCCAATATACTACACATGCAACCAGTTTCCGTCAAGTGCATACTCCACTTTGTATAATTCAAGGAAATTTCATATTCTTTTCAAAAGTTTGAATAACTTTAATGCGTCCGCAGGGCTGTCTTCGGCAAGATATTCAATAACATTTTTCGTAACAGTTCAGCCCAACACAGAAAACTGAGATCGCAGAGGATGTGATGGCTGACAAACGGAATAATTATACAAAATTCCCCCAATGATGTTCAATTTTGATAAAGCCATGCATGTACTGTCAGTGCCTTCCTTTCCATGCTTATCCTGATTTCGGGTTGTATACTCACATCCTTTTTGTTATATTCTTCCTCGGAAAGTTGAAGTTCCTGTCATATTAGTTTGATTTTCAAATCACTTGGAAGTTTTACTTGTTTCATCCTTGTTATTCATTCAGAATTTAGGTTTTCCTTAAGAGTTTATGTCATGGAAAGAGGTGAATATAATGAAGCGAACCTTGTCAAAGGTCAAAAATCTGGAGAAATTTATCGAAAAGCATGGAGATGACCCTTTTATTTCACAAAGTATATCTAAAATGTTGGACTATAAAATCAAGAATTATGAGGCAGAGATCAAGAAACTGGATAAAGAATTAAAGATGTTTGAACATACTTACAATATGAAATCATCTGCTTTTTATAAAAAGTTCACTGAAGGCAAGCTCGGTGATACCATGGATTTTATCGAATGGTCATCTTTGTATCAGATGTATAATCGTCTCCTGGAAAAAAAAGTTGAACTTGAAGGTAAAAAGTAAATGCTTGAAGATTATCTTGATGGCGTAGTCCAGGAGCTTGTTATAAGCCATATTGTTTCTTCCTTTAGGGTATTGAAACGAGAGATTGGAGAGGAAGATGGCTACATCAGAATAAAATGTAATTTATCAAATGGAGACACTTTGGAATTTGCCGAATACGTGCAGATCATTAAAAATATGATCTACCTTGAAACCTATAGCTTTCATTGGCAAGGTGTCGACGGCAAACTGGTAAAAAGATGGGATAATGTAAAACACCATAAAGAGGTTGTTACATATCCTCACCATCTTCACCTTTCCGATGATCCTGGTGAAGTGATTGCATGAAAATATTTGTAGATGAAAATATTCCTGTAAAAACCGTCAAAGAATTACGTATGCTCAATTTGAGCAGAAATCTACTTCGTTTTTATTATCGCATTTTTAAAAGGGAAAAGGCAATTTGTTATCGTTAATTCTGACCTCAGTCTTTATTTATTAAACTATCAAGTCCATCCTCCGCTCATTATAATGGATGAAGCAGTAATGACGAAGGTTGAAAAACTGTCAAACCCATAGGAGAGCCGACATGATAATATCCGGCTATGAATCATGAGCCTCGACGCACAAAAAACACCCTTCCGTTACTGGGCGTTCATTTCCTATTCAACAAAAGACGCTGCGTTGGCGCAACGATTCCACCGTGCGTTAGAAACCTATCGCGTCCCTCGCGAGTTGGTAGGAGGCCAGGCAGAGATGATGTGCTGGTCCCGCGGTCTCTTTTCCCGGTTTTTCGTGACCGTGATGAGCTGCAGCTTTCCTCTGATTTGGGAGCCTCGATTGAGGATGCCCTGCGCGCATCGCGTTACCTGATCGTAATCTGTACACCGGAAGCCGCTATATCCCGATGGGTCAATGAGGAGATCCGCCACTTCAAGTCACTTGGTCGTGAGGACAGAATTTTAGCGATCATCGTGAGTGGCGAGCCGAATGCAAGTGACAGCCCGGAGCGCGCAGTAAAGGAGTGCTTCCCGCCAGCCCTTCGTCACCGCGTAGCTGCGGATGGAAAACTAACCGAGGAACGGTGTGAACCGCTTGGAGGCGATCTCCGTCGCGGAGGCGATGGCTTTAAGACCTGTGTTCTAAAGGCTGTTGCCGGCATGACAGGTCTTGGTTACAACTCCTTTGCTAAGCGAGAGCAAAAGAGGAGGAGGAGGAAGCAATTGCTATTCTACGGTGTCATGGTAGCCCTAACCATTGGGCTCGTAGTTTGGTGGGACTACACGCGAGTCAAGGTAGCGTACTTTGCACACCTGACCGAGAGATGGGGCGTGCCGGAAGGAGTGGTCAAATTAAACAGAGAAATGGTCAGTCATCGTAATGTTAGCTTCCGGATAGAGACGAGCCGGCAAAAGGTGCGCAGTGTCCTACACGTAAATAGCGAGGGACAGTTGCTGGACGATGATAAAGAGTTCGGTGCTGCCATT
>JAHFOW010000198.1 GCA_023261465.1 Planctomycetota bacterium | reverse complement strand
TTCATGTGCAAGGACAGACAGGATTTCATCGTTGTCCATTTTTTCCAGGAGGGTATCGTATAACACAATCCTTTTTACCTTTCCAATACCCGTAAAATAGGCATTTGTGTGTTTTGTCCTTTTTGATGCGTCCATCTTAAATATTCTTTTTACCGTTATTCCAACCCTTTCCATGAGATCACGAATGGATTCCTGGAGTTTTTTGTCCTCAATGGGCGTAAACTTATTGAAGAGGGGTTCTATAACATACGGGAAGATGTACATAATCATGATGCTAAAGGTAAGAAAAAGGCACCATACCCAAAACCACCATAAATTCGGACTTGCATGGACAATAAAAAGTCCCGCCGAAATTACAATTGCCATAAGAATGACAGATAGCGCGGTAGATTTTAACAAATCGGTTATCCACAATTTTTTTGTTGTTGTGGTAAATCCGTATTTGTTTTCAATTTTAAACGTGTGGTAAAGTTTAAAGGGGATAGTTAATATAATTTCTGCGCAGAGTAACAGAAGAAAAAAGATCAACCCGGAAAAAACAAAAGGCACTTTGAGAAACACAATCCAGGAATTATAAATATTGAAAAAATTACCAAAGAGAAATATTACGGTGAGGACTGCATGAAAAATGGATGTGATTATTTCAAACCTTGTATTTTCAACAATATAGTCTCTGGTTTTTCTGAGTAACGCCTGGTCTATATATCCTTCAAATTCTGGTGGAATTAAGTCTCCGTATTTTTTTAAATAAGAAAGATTGAGATGGGCAAGCCAGTAACCGGCAAATGTCACGAAGAGATATGAAATGAAAATGACCAGCTTAGCCACTGTACTTCCCAACGAGTATCATACCCTGTTTATATTTCGAATCAATCGCTGTCTGCAGATGGAGAAGGTTTTGGAGACGATTGGCAATATCCTTAAATTGTTCAAAAGACCCATCCATCAGTTCAGCCTCTATCTCCCGGTAAAACTGTTTGCCTTTATGTCCCCGAAAGGTTACATCATCCAGGGATAACTCTATTTTAAGCCCTTCATTTCCCCTGATTATGGCGGTAGAACGTTGCGTCTCGATGACCAGTACCTTTCTCACCGTTTGTCCGTGGAGACTGAATTCAGTAAGAATTGATGGAGGGATTGACGGTTTTTTCTCCTCAGTCCAAAGTTTTATTTCATCGCCGGAAAGTGTCCACTCACACTCCCTGCGTTCAAAAATAGCGCCCATTTGAGATCCCGACGATTTACACGCGCCTACGTAGTTTCCCCCTCGCTGACGTATACGCAAGGCGGTAAATGATTTGAGAAGTGTGTATTCAGGGGTATCCAGATAGGTATCTGTCTGAAAGCAGGGTGTTTCCCTGGCGTACTGGAGTTCCATACTTTGCATAGTATCGAGTATGGTATCCAGGGTAAGGCCATCAGGGCAGACAAATTTTGCTTCAATTTCTGTTTTTTTGGTTGTAATCATTAAGTTACTGTTTTCTCAAGATACGGCCATTCAATATTCCGGTATGTGCGCCTTTGTTAACAACAATTTTTCCATTCACGATCACGTATTCAATTCCTTCTGAGTATTGATGGGGATGTTGAAATGTGCTTTTATCGATAACTTTCCGGGGATTAAAAATAGTTATGTCTGCGAAATACCCATCCTTTATTATCCCCCTTTTCTCCAAACCAACTTTTAGAGCAGGTAAACCCGTCATTTTCTGGATGGCCTTCTCTTCGGAAAGGAGATTCCTTTCACGGCAGAATTTCCCCAGAACACGGGAAAATGTTCCATAGCTCCGCGGGTGCGGTCTGCCTTCGCTCAATATTCCCTGCGCAGCGCGCATTGAACTATCTGAACCAACAAAGACAAAATCCCAGGCCAGTATCTTTTCCAGATTCTCTTCGCACATACTAAAGAGAAAAATGTCTACCCGGGTGTCTTCTTCTATCAGCAGGTCAAAGATCGTTTCCAGTGGAGGTTTTTTGAGTTCCCGTGAAATTTCTGTAATTGTCTTTCCTTCCATCCATTTGTTTTTGCCAAAATGTACGGACGAAATTACCACGCCATTCCAGAAAGAGTTATCATGTATCTCCTCTACTTCTTTTACAATTTGTTTCCGCATGGTTGCATCTTTTAATCTCTGTATCTGTTTCTCAGTACCGCCTTCATACACCCAGTGGGGCAAAACAACGTCCAGGTCTGTGGCAGCAGCGATGTAAGGATAGCGGTCACAGGTAATATCAACCCCTTCGTTCCGGGCTCGTTCAATGATCATGTATATATTTTGAATTTTATGCCAGTTGCGGTTTCCTGACGTTTTCAGATGCGAAACCTGCAGGCTGACTCCAGACCGTTTTGATACTTCGATTGCCTCAGCAAGGGCATCTTCTATGGTATCACCTTCGTTCCGCATGTGAGTTGCATAAAGACCGCCGTATCCCCTTAGCGCCGTGCACATTTCCGAGAGTTCTTCCCTTGTTGCATAACAACCGGGGGGATAAATCAGGCCGCTCGTCATACCATACGCCCCGGACTCCATAGCTTCTCTGAGATCATTGCACATTTGGCGTAGTTCGTGAGGTTCAGGGTTTCTATTATCATATTCCAAAACACACGCCCTGATATTTCCATGGCCAACAAGGAATGCCCTGTTGATGGAACTTTTGGCCTTTTCTGCCACATTAAAAAATTCCGCAGCAGACTGCCAGGTAAGATCAATGCCATACTTTGCAAGTCCCTGCGCCCGTCTTTCCAATACCTTTCCCCGTAAAGGAAAGGCTGATAAACCACAGTTCCCACAGATCTCCGTTGTTACGCCGTCAAGCACCTTGCTATCGCTTTCCGGACGGACAAGCCACAAAAAATCACTATGGGAATGGATATCAACAAATCCAGGGGCGACAATCATACCACCGGCATCAATGGTTGGGCAGGTATAGACAGGGATATTCTTGTCAAGAAATACGATCTTGTCATCACGGATACCGATATCCACATACCTTCCGGGCATACCTGTTCCATCGATGAGCATTCCATTTTTTATAATAAGATCACAATTCATAAGTTACATGCTGTTTGGAATTTGGCGTAGAATTTTTCCAGAGGAAGGCATAATTGTATATGGTTTACGAATTGTGTTTTGATGGGCACTCGGAACAAGCGAGACGCTTGTCCTGCCAACACCGTCGCAAAACCCGCTTAAATAAAATGAAACATCCATGGCCTAACCCGAACAAGGAATAATGTCAAAATTCTTTTTGGAAGTTGCTGTACATTAAACTGTGCACTTAACAATTATGGCTATGTAAGGGTTCCCTCATTGTGTCGTGATAACAACGCTTGATTTTACCGTCTTTGCCTGTGGAGCCTATTCTTTTTCTAATAAAGGGGAGGAGGCATCAAGACCCAGGACATTATCAATGTCCTTGTGAACAGCGTCAACGTCCTTTCCAATAATATCCATTTTTCGTTTGTTATGATATTTGTCCGTGGCAGAACAACCCGTTAAAGGAAAAAGAGCAATTACGCCCACGATTGAAAGGATGACAGGTAGTACGTTTTTTTCCCGTTTCACTTAATATTCCCTCCTTTGTCTCGAAGATGGTATCTTCATGATTCGACGATATTTTGTAACTGTCCTCCGGGCAATATCAACACCCGATGCGCGTAATTTATCTGCGACTTCTTCGTCGCTCAGCGGACCGGACTTATCTTCTTTTGCAACAATATCTGAAAGCTTCTGTCTGATAGACTCCCACGATTCCATGGTGCCATCCACGTTCTGAAAACCACCGGTAAAGAAAAACTTCATCTCAAATATACCCTGTGGCGTCTGAATATATTTATGGGCAATGGCGCGGCTAACCGTGGAAACATGCACACCGACGATATCTGCGACATCCTGCATCTTAAGTGTCCGAAGGTGATGAATTCCTTCGTCTAGAAAACCCTTCTGCAATTCGACAATCTTGCATGCAATCTTATACAGGGTGCCTCGTCTCTGTTCTATAGCATCAATAAGCCATTTTGCTGATTCGATTTTCTTCTGGATGTACTGGCGCGTCGTGGTGTCAGCGCCATTTTCTCCGAGAAATCTTTTATAAAAAGAACTGATATGCAAATGGGGAAGGTTTGCGTTATCGATCAGAAATACCTCATATTTTCCGTCAATATATTCTACCTTTACTTCCGGAACAACATACGGAATTGTTTCGTCACAAAAAATAGACCCTGGCTTGGGATTCAACGTGCGGATAAACTCTACCTGTTTTTTGATTACCTCCAGTCCGTATCCCGTTTTTTTGGCTATCATCGGATACTTTCTCATTTCAATATCTTCCAGGTGATGGAGGAGCAGTTCCCTCATCAACGGATAGTTTGGGTCTCGTTTGTCCAGTTGTAATATTAAACATTCCTGGAGGTTTCTGGCCCCTACGCCGGGCGGTTCCAGGGACTGGATAATCCGCAAGGCTTCTTTAACATCCTCGATAGGAAGGGGTTTTTCCAGTGACTGCATAATTTCTTCCAGGGGACCGGCGAGATAACCTGTTTTATCAATAGAATAAATAATATTTTCGCATGTCTCGACAAGACGAGGCGGTATATCTATCAATGACAGTTGCCCCATTAAATAGTCATGAAGAGACATTGGTTTGGCAGCCGTGTTTTCCAGCGCTTCCTGCTTCTGATCACGCTCTTCCAGATAATTATTTCTTCTAACAGTTGTTTGTGAATAATAATCGCGCCAATCCTCAGCAATTTCTCCCAGTTTGTCCAATTCGTCAACCGGCGCAGCATTTTCGCTTTCTGAAAGTCGGGCAGTCTCGTCTCCTTCTCCGGCATTTTCATCCTTCTTCTCATCCACAACCTCATCAAGCACGGGATTTTCTGCCAGTTCCTGCTGCACATGTTCAATAAGGGCTAAGAGCGGCAACTGCAAAATCTCAATCGACTGAATGATTTGAGGAGACAACTTCATTTTTTGTTGAAGTTGTGGTAATAAATACGACTGCATTTTCATGAAACATCACCTTCCATAAAAAACAACCTTAACTTCATAACCAGATGAATCAAAAAAGGAGGGCTTTGGCTGGACTATACTACTCCAGATTATTCATATTAAGAAACCAACATTTCATTTCTACCGCTCATGGCGTCTGCAACCATAGCAGTATTTGCATATTCAAGATAACTTCCCGTCGGCAATCCACGGGCAAGCCGCGTAACCCGTACTCCTAATAAAGACAACTTTTTATGAACATACAAAGCCGTAGCATCGCCTTCCATGTTCAAATTTGTTGCCATGATAACTTCTTTAACATGATTTTCTTTCACCCGTTGT
>JAHFOW010000197.1 GCA_023261465.1 Planctomycetota bacterium | reverse complement strand
TTACCTGATATACTACGCCATGGAGACCAATATCATAAGCTTCCCAGTCCCTGTGGTCTTTACCCCAGTGACATGTTTTGCACTGCTCTGAATGTCTTGCAACTGCAGGGCTGAACTGATGCCTCTGATGGCAGGTGCTGCATCTTTCTTCTGAGCTTGTGTGGCAGAATGTGCAGCCTGCGGTGTCTCCAGGTGGTCTTTCAATTGACCATGCGCATTCGACCTGTGCAAAACTTGAACAGGAAGCATGCGAACCGATACCACCCTGACCTTGCTCACTATATTGTGTCTCATGGCAATCACTTGTACCACAAGCCTTTGATGATGGCATGGTCAGTTTTTGATGGTTATTGCCATGACAGGTATCGCAACCTGTTGGACTTGGTTCTGCCTTTGCATGAGCACTCTTCTTATAATCCCTGACAATTCCAGGGGTCATAACAGAGTGACAGCCGATACACTGCTCGTTTTGAAACGTACCTTTTATTGGGTTTGAAGGTCTTACCTCATCCCTGTTATACGTATAATCTGGAATATAATAACGGTAAGCAGGCAATGTCCTCCAAAATTTGCTATATTTTCCAGGATAAGGTGGGGGATTTTCATGCTTGGGATACCCCGCGTATTTTGCTCCTAAACCCGAAAAGAACACCTTACCGTTGTTATCTGGTTCACCAATTTGTCCGTAGACTTCGTGTGGTACCCAGTGGGTGATAATTTCTACTGCTTTTACCTCTTTCATCATCAGGTTGGAAACCACACCCATCGTTCCAAAACCTATTAATGCTGACGCTAAAGTTACTTTCAAAAATTTATGCATGATACTTTAAACTCTCCTCCTTTCTCATTATTCATACGCCACAATCATCATTAGATTGCGTTACATAATAAAATAACTTACCAATTAACCTTGCAGACCACCCCCTTTCCAAGCACTTATTATATAAATACCAATTAAATTTATGTATCTGCAACTTTCATTTTTTTGGAATTATTATTATATAGAATCTAATGTTTAAGTCAATACAAAAAGTTAATTATTTTTAGCTGTTTTAACAAAAAAAATCCTTATTCTTGTAATCCCTCAAAAACAGCCAATTTGGAATCATAATAATCCTCTCGAACTTATCCTTTTGTTCCGAGAACCAATTGCCCAACGAATTCACCGACACATTTCACCAGTTCCGTAGAATGTTTATTTGTGTATTTTTCTACTTCTTTTATAATAGCGCTACCCACAATAACCCCATCTGCAACCCTTCCGATTAGTTTTGCATGTTCTGGTGTGGAAACTCCAAAACCTACGACAATGGGTGTATTCGTCATCTGCTTAAGTTTGTTAATATTTAGAACGACATCATTTGGTATCCTATCTCTTATTCCAGTTATACCAACCACAGAAATGTAGTATAAAAAACCCTGTGACTTCTGCGTAATCAGACTCATACGCTGTTCTGTTGTTGTCGGTGCAATAAAACAGACGATTTTAAAATCATTTTTCTTTGCTATTTCAAATATCTCATCACTTTCTTCGACAGGCAGGTCGGGAATAGTTAAACCATCAAGCCCTGCCTTGAACGCCTTTTCAACAAAATTCTGGCAGCCTCCTTTGTACACAATACTATAAGACACCATAGAAACAATTGGTATTCCAGATTTTTTGCGTAATTCTGAAACCATGTCCAATATATGAGCAACCTTTACACCTCTAACTAATGCCCTATAATATGATGCCTGAATAATTGGGCCATCTGCAATAGGGTCAGAAAAGGGGATGCCTAGCTCGATAATATCGGCACCCCTTTTTTCGAATTCTAATATTAAAACCTTTGTGGTTTGCAGGTCAGGATCACCGGCAGTAATAAAGGGAATAAAGGCGGGTGTTTTCTTGTTCTTTAGGTCGTAAAACTTTTTATCAATTCTGTTCATCAAAACTCAATGCTGAAACGTCAAAGAGTGCATTAAATTAAAAATAATTCCCTTGCTCCAACTAAATCTTGTACCCAAGTTTTTTGGCAACCTCAAAGGAATCTTTATCGCCGCTACCTGACAGGCATATAACAATTATTTCATCTTTGTGTAACGTCGGAGCAAATTTCATTGTATATGCAATAGCATGTGCTGCCTCTAGGGCAGGAATGATTCCCTCTAACCGTGCACACTCTTGAAAGGCATTTACAGCTTCGTTGTCCGTTATTGAAACGTATTTTGCCCTTCCAATATCTTTTAAATAACTATGTTCTGGACCAACACCTGGGTAGTCCAGCCCAGCCGAAATTGAATGAACAGGCAATGTCTGTCCATCCTCATCTTGCAATACATAGCTTGCACTGCCGTGTAAAATACCTATTTTGCCGCTTGTAAGTGTAGATGCATGTTGGCCAATTTCAGGTCCAAGCCCGCCTGCTTCAACACCAATCATTTTTACATCTTTATCTTCAATAAAAGGATGGAATAGCCCCATTGAGTTACTACCGCCGCCAACGCAGGCAATTAAATAGTCAGGCAACCTACGTTCCTTTTCCATTATTTGCCTCTTTACCTCTCTTCCAATGACCGTCTGGAAATCTCTAACCATCATTGGATAAGGATGAGGTCCAACTATTGAGCCTAAAATATAATGGGTGTGCCTTACAGATGCCATCCAATCTCTAAACGCCTCATTTGTGGCATCTTTCAATGTCTTCGAACCACTTGTTACAGGAATCACCCTTGTCCCAAGCAGTTTCATTCTAAAGACATTCAACGCCTGACGTCTCATATCTTCTTCGCCCATGTATACATCACACTCTATACCAAACATTGCCGCTGCTGTTGCAGTGGCTACACCATGCTGTCCAGCGCCTGTTTCGGCAATAATCCGTTTTTTGCCCATCCTTATAGCAAGTAATATTTGCCCGATCGTGTTATTTATTTTGTGCGCACCGGTATGATTCAGGTCTTCCCTTTTAAAATATATCTTTGCGCCACCAAGCTTTTTCGTTAATCTCTCCGCATAATACAGAGTTGATGGACGCCCCACGTATTCTCTTAAATAATACTCCAGTTCCGCATTAAAAGCAGGGTCATTTTTCGCTGCTAAATAAGCCTTCTCTAATTGATCTAAAGCAGGCATTATTGTTTCAGGAACAAATTTCCCGCCAAAACGTCCGAAATGCCCCATTTTATCAGGCAAACTACATGATTCGGATAAATCCTTTTGCTCTACTACCTTAGATTTCAATATTGTTGCTACCATAAATGACACCACCTCATTTTTTTATAATAAATTAAACTTATAAAATACAATGAGGGTAACAAACATTCATTTCTGCTACCCTCATCGTTATTTAAAACTAAATCTGAATCTTACATCAGATTTTTACAAATTAGTGATGATGTACTTCTACACCAGCATCTGCATTTGCACGGTGAGGAATATCAGTCCTCTTGAACCATTCAACATCTACATCGCCTGGTTTTCTCTTCCAACCTGGGAGTAGATCAAGATATTCACCATGTTGCCAGAACGCTTCTGACTTGTGCTCTAAACCAATCTTCTTCTCAATTGCAGCAAACCTTCTCAATTTAGCAGCCTCTGTCTTAATTTCGATCGCCTTTCTATCTGTTTCAAATGCACCACCGTTTCCGTATGTTGCATTGTACATACACATATGAGCAAGTGCTTTATATGTATTGCCAATCAGATAGCAAACCATTTCAAGACCAAGACGCTCAAGGTTTGAAGTTGCATAGAATCTTGGATCACCGCCAGGTAGCAAGCTGAATGTGTAATGACCATACCAGTCTGGTGGTGAACCCTCTGGCATTGGATCAACAACACCGTCAAGGAAGCAACCAACGATAACGGCTGCTGCCTCTCTCCACTTCGTGAAGCTCAATCTGACACCATCATCCATTTCCTTCAATTTGTCGGCAGCAAATCTTGGAGAATGGCAATCCTGACACTTCTTTATCCATGCATCTCTCTTTGCCTTGTGCTTTGGTGAGCCACGGTCAACTTCGAACATACCCATATCACTATAGATAGTCCCAAATTGCTGTGGGTTGTGATTTCCATCCTGCATGTGACAATAAGCACATGTTGGAACCCTGTAATTCCCCTTCTTCACCGGCTTGCTCCAGTCCATCGTAGCAGATTCCGCCTCATACAAACAACCATGAATGGAATCCGAATACATCTTCCATTCATCATGGTCAACACCCATATGGCAATATCTGCATGCAGTTGGCTTTCTTGCTTCTGCAGGACTAAATACATGTCTTGTATGACAACCATCGCACCTGTTTTCTGCGATAGCATGGCACTCAGCACAACCAGCAACCTCTTCCGCCGGCTTTCCTGTTTGCCAAGAGAATTCCAACGTGTTTACAGTAAACGCATGGGTATGCGAACCTAAACCACCAGCCCTGTGCTCTGAGGTCTCTTTTGGATGACACTCATTACAATTCTTCCATGTAGGCATGTAAAGCTTCTGGTGATCATTACCATGACACTTGTCACAACCTACCGCACCTTCATACGGTTTCCCGTCTTTTGTTACAATACCCCTCCTACCTTCTGTATTACCATGAGTACTCTTCTTCCAGTCCTTTACAATTGTAGGAGTCTGAACGGTATGACAAAGAACGCATTCTTCGCTTTTATATACGCCTTCAGTTTGACTGCCCGACGTCCAATAATGTTCTGGATCATACCAACGAATTGAAGGCAAGAACTTCAAAAATGATTTGTATGGGCCCCATGCATCAACATATTGAGGCGAGGTGTACTTTGCCGTTAAACCGAATACATATAGTGTTCCATCGTTATCTGGACCAACCGCTTGACCAAACACCTGTGATGCTACATCCTGAAATGTAGGACCTTCTGCTTTTGCAATACTATTTCCCATCGTACACGTTAGCAGGGTAATACCCGCTACCGCGAGGGTTGCCCCAGCCAATCTGGATAATGGCTTCTTTAAAATCTCAAGCATTACATCTTCTCCTTTCTTTCTTTACACACGCTTTTAAACTACATTTATTACCCATTAACTAACACTAATTAACATTTATAGGTAACCGTAGACACAATAAAGACTTTATTAGCTTACCCAGACCACCCCCCTTCCCAGTTTTTTCTTTAACTTAGTGATTGCTAAAAATTATCTTAAACCTAAGATAATAAAAAGTTTTTTAATTATACCTTTATGACAAATCTTGTCAAGCATATTTTTATGAAACACAACCAATTTTTAGTCTTCTAAAAACATTTTTACCGATACTGGAAATACAAAGAGCTGGGTTGTGGGGTGTTAACCCACTTAGACCCAGCTCTTCGATTGTTTTACACATAGTCTCG
>JAHFOW010000041.1 GCA_023261465.1 Planctomycetota bacterium | reverse complement strand
GCGGCATGAAACCAACTACCTACAGAATTCACCAGATTGGCTTTCGCTGTTTTTAATAACCTTGATCCACCCGCATTTTTCGTTACAAGGACAAATTCTATAGTATCCGGGGTAGACGGTGAGAATCGTAAATCAAAACCCTCTTCAAGCTCAATATCCAAATCCCATTTCCAGCCGCCAATTACAGCGTCAACACTTGTTGTGTCTTTTGCGTTTTTATAAAACCAGGCAGAAACGGATACCTCCTCATAATTCATACGCGGTATTGACACATAATTATCCACTCCATTAAACTTCAACGCGCCTCCCACTTTTCCCGTTGCCCATGTCGCTCCGCTTATAATTCCGTTATTCGCATATCCTGAAGTATCAAATGCAGTTGTGCCACTTCCCTCGTTAAAGCTATAGACAGCCTTTAAGCCCTTGGTCAAGCCGGTTGCCGAAACATTTACCGTAAGAGTATCAGACCCTGTATTGCCTGCACCGTCCATTGCCATTACGGTGATAACCGTATTTCCACTTTCCAAACTTACCCCTGCAACTGTCCAATTCGTAGTGCCACTCGCCAGATCACGGCTGCCCCTATCAGTGCTCCATGTCACATGGCTTATCCCGCTTCCACCATCCGAAGCGCTGCCGCCAAGATTTATCAAAACTGATGTAGTTGAATACGTGTCACCCGAAACAGGACTCGCAATGGTAACCACAGGCGCTGTCGTGTCTAGATCAATAGAATCACTGACGGTATTAGATATATTCCCGGCGGCATCCTTATACCAGATATACAGCGTCTTTCTTCCATCCCCACTGCTGAACGTGTAAGAAACACCTGCGCCATAAGCAGGTGAAGGCGTAACATTCGCCCATCCTTCTGCTGTTGCTGATGGTGTTACATTATTCGTGGAAAAATAATACCCCGTAATACCTTCATCATCGGTTGCTAATAAACTTACCTTCACTGCCGTAGAGTTAGTGTAAGCATCCCCACCGTTGATAACAATCGAACCCTGGGGAGCAATTGTATCTAATGTTTTTAAAGTCTTTTTACTTCCATAAACAGTTTCCGCAATATTCTGATCAATCATTCTCTGGTCGTACCAGCTTTGTTGTTCTGCTGTATAAGTCTTCGAAGTATCTATGCCCTTCGTATCGCAATTCTTCCAACTGTTACCTGCGTATATATTCCCTTGTAATATAAAGAAAAGAGGGAATAACAAAAAAAAACATCCCAACATTCTTATGTATGCAAACTTCATAATATTACTACTCCCTTTTTCAAGTGTGTGAAGTTCAAAGATAACAATTTCTTTTTAAATTTTATGGAATGCAATTTTTGTGATGCTGTTGCTCTGATTCTGGGATATGTAAGATCACTTTGGCTTGGAACATGCAATGTCGCAAACAGTATATTATCATTTATGTATACTACTTTTTCTTTATTTTGCAACATATAATCCAAAGTACCTAAGTTGTAATGGGGGTTCCGGGGGATATGAATTTTCGTAGATGTTATTAACAAATCAATAAAAGATAACCCATGTACAAAAATTATGCTAAACTCACAGGGAGTACACCATTTGACTTGTTCCCAAATTTAGTTTGGGAACAAGTCAAAAAAAGATTGTTTGCAATATATGCAATGGTCTTGTTTATTAATATTAGACTTATTTTAGCTTTCTTAGCATAATTTCACTTGAAAATCTATTTTCATGCTCCCTTGTGACCGTTTTAGGTTATGGATGTTTCATTATAAAACAACTACACAGTAGCCTTTGAAACAGGCTGTTGTAACGATGCCTGGGCTGCGGCAAGTCTTGCAATGGGTACCCTGAACGGCGAACAACTGACGTAGCTCATTCCGATCTTGTGACAAAATAATATCGTCTGCGGATTTCCACCGTGCTCACCACATATACCCACTTTGAGATCAGGGCGTGTCGTTCTCCCCTTCTTAATACCAATCTCTACCAATTGCCCCGTGCCTTCCTGATCCAATATCTGGAATGGGTCCTTTTCAAGAATACCTTTTTCTATATACTCCGGCACAAAAGAACCCACATCGTCGCGGCTAAAACCAAAGGTCATTTGGGTAAGGTCGTTGGTTCCAAAAGAGAAGAACTCTGCATGCTTTGCAATCTTATCAGCTATAAGCGCTGCGCGCGGGAGTTCAATCATAGTGCCAACCTTATACTCAATCTCCATGCCTTTTTTCTGCAAAACCTCTTTAGCAACCCTATGTACAGCATCTTTTAATATAATGAATTCCTGTTCTGTACTAATAATAGGCAGCATGATTTCAGGGTACACGGTGATACCCTTTTTCTTCATAGCGCAGGCTGCTTCTATGATAGCCTGCACCTGCATATCGTATATCTCGGGATAGGTAACACCCAGACGACACCCACGATGTCCCAACATGGGATTCAATTCGTGAAGAGCCGACACCTTATCCTGCACCTCTTTCAGGGTAATCTTCATTTTCTTTGCTATATCTTTTTGATTATATTCTTCCTGCGGCAAGAATTCATGGAGCGGCGGGTCAAGGAGTCGTATGGTAACGGGAAGACCATCCATTGCCTTAAATATCTGTTCAAAATCCCGTCGTTGTATGGGTAATAAATTCCTGAGGGCAGAGGTATACAAGCTCAACGGGCCTTTGAGTTCATTTTTAGTTTGCGTTAATTCTTTTTTAATTTCACCCGCCCTGTTGTTTGCAGCCTTTGCCAGTTCCTTTTCAAGGTTTGCAATCTTGGCCTTTAAATTTCTTACATCAGGAGCGGCAATGATCATCTGACGGACAGAATCAATCCTGTTTTCACCAAAAAACATATGCTCTGTTCTGCAAAGACCGATACCCTCGGCGCCTAATTCACGAGCCCGCTTTGCATCTTCAGGGGTATCCCCATTCGTTCGCACTTTCAATTTACGGACTGCATCAGCCCATTCCATAAGCGTAGCAAAGTCGCCGCTCAGTTTGGGTTCTACTGTAGGAACCTGCCCTAACATAACTTCTCCCGTACTACCGTCTATGGATATGTAATCTCCTTTTTTTACTATTTTGCCATTTACCTTGAATGTCTGACTTTTGTAATCAACATTTAATGAACCACAACCAGCCACACAGCATTTACCCATCCCCCTTGCAACAACAGCGGCGTGTGAAGTCATACCTCCACGTGTTGTCAGTATACCCTTTGAAACGTGCATCCCGCCAATATCCTCCGGGGAGGTTTCTTTCCGTACAAGTATCACCTTCTCATGTTTTTCGGCTAATTTCTCGGCATCTTCGGCATTAAAGACTACTTTTCCTGTGGCAGCGCCCGGTGATGCAGGAAGTCCTACTGCTATAACTTCTCTTTTTGCTTTGGGATCAAACGTGGGGTGTAACAACTGATCCAACTGATTCGGATCAACACGGGTAATGGCAATATTTTTATCAATAAGATTTTCACTTGCCATATCAACGGCAAACTTAACAGCAGCACGGGCTGTACGTTTGCCTGTTCTTGTCTGGAGCATGTATAGCTTGGTTTCTTCAATCGTAAATTCAATGTCCTGAACATCCCTGAAGTGTTTTTCCAAAATATTCTTATATTTCACAAGCTGCTCATAAACGACAGGCATCTCTTTTTCAAGATTTGTGATCGGTTCAGGGGTACGAATACCGGCAACAACATCTTCACCCTGTGCGTTAATGAGAAATTCACCGTAAAATTTGTTTTCACCGGTAGATGGATTTCTGGTAAAGCACACCCCCGTAGCAGAATGATTTCCCATATTGCCAAAGACCATCGCCTGCACATTCACCGCCGTCCCTAAAAGACCCTTAATTTCATAAAGCTGCCGGTATTTTACGGCGCGGGGATTG
This sequence comes from Planctomycetota bacterium, assembly GCA_023261465.1. Classification (GTDB taxonomy): domain Bacteria; phylum Planctomycetota; class Brocadiia; order Brocadiales; family Brocadiaceae; genus JAHFOW01. The sequence continues at coordinate 13,831 of JAHFOW010000041.1, read as the reverse complement.
TTCCAGGATGAAAATACAGCCTGGATGGCCTTGTCTAACTGCGCATGCGGGTCATTGGGAAAAGATTCTTTCGTCTTTTTCTTATAGATAGCCTTAAAGTCTTCGACAATATTTTTTAACTGTTCGGCATTGAGGTCTGTGTCGTTCTTTACCCGCGCCTTTTTCTTATACTGATCGAGGACTTCCTCAAAATCATGGCGTTCCACCCCCATAACCACATCGCCGAACATCGTAATAAAACGACGATAAGCATCCCATGCAAAACGCTCGTTCCCGGTCTTTTTGATAAGCCCTTTGACTGCATCCGGGTTCAGGCCGAGGTTTAGAACGGTATCCATCATGCCCGGCATGGAGGCTGCCGCGCCGCTTCGAACAGAGACTAATAAAGGATTTTCTGCGTCGCCTAATTTTTTTCCCATCAGTTTCTCAAGCCTTGAAAGATTCTGTTCTATATCCTTTTCAAGACCGGGAGGGTATTGGAGGTTATTTTTATAGTACGCATCACATACTTCTGTCGATATGGTAAATCCTGGTGGAACGGGAATTCCAAGATTCGTCATCTCAGCAAGATTAGCACCCTTACCACCCAACCGGTGCTTCATAGTTGCATTTCCCTCGGCAGTACCGTTTCCAAAAAAATACACGTACTTGGGTGACATCCAGTTTACTCCTTTCAAAATATACGAAACGACAAGGAACTATTTAGGATTATACATTATCAAGTAAAAAACCAGGAATTATTACGATGAAATTGAATTACCAAAACACCACTTAAAAGTTGGCAAAATGGCTTATTATATTACCAGAAAAAAATTAATCCGGCAAGATAATTTCATTATAAATGGATATCTCATGACATTTGATAGCATAAAGAATTTTTGCATATACTACGGCATTTATAAAATATTTGATAAAACTTTTGACAATACATACCTTTATACTATGATAAATTATGAAAGATACGATAAAAATAACGGACGTCCTTAAAAATCACAACTTCTTAAAGCTCCGGACCGGATAGATTATTTCTGCCCTGGGCGACCGATTCCATCAGATGGCATTACTATGGAAGAGTGTAATACTTAACACGATACCACACCGCACACAGGAAACCGAGGAAAACAATCCGGTATTTAATCAGGAAAATATACAGAGAGAAGAATTATGAAAGTCAAAAATATCATGGATACATCCCCTAATCTCATCCGTACCTCAGATACCTTCGAAAGTCTCATTAAGATACTGGATGAAGTTAAATATAACGTCGTATTCGTTGTTGGTCAGGAGGACAGACTCGTAGGGATTGTAACAGAGGGAGACATTATAAAGGTGCTCATTCCAAAATACATCACCGTTGATACATCGCTTATCTCAGTCATGGATGTTAATTATCTTGAAAAAAAATGTGTTGAATGTAAAAATTTACCCATTAACGAAATTATGTCCAGGACAACGTTCACCGTAACGGAAGAAGACCCCATAATAAAGGCCGCAGCGCTCATGTTTATCAATAAAATTCATACCCTTCCCGTAACAAAAAACAATAAAGTTGTTGGGGTCGTATCACGTCTGACCCTTATAAAGCATATAACAAAGGTACTTGCTGAACAATGATACAGCTTTAATAAAACAGTCATTCGGCTAGTTTTACATAAATAAAATACAAATTTCACGAGGAAACAAACGCATGACCTTTTGGATCGCTACCGCTATTTTTCTTGTATCGTATGGACTGATTGTTTCAGAACGGCTCGACAAAACGAAAGTGGCATTAATCGGCGCCGGTTTGATGCTCATTCTCAAAATAATAAATCAGCAGGAGGCCTTTTACGAAGAAAAATATTCCATAGATTATAATGTAATTTTTCTTCTTATCGGTATGATGATTATCGTCAATATCCTCGGCAAAACAGGGATATTTCAATTTCTTGCTATCAAATCCGCAAAACTAGCAAAAGGAAAACCACCCGTAATCCTTGTCTTTTTCGCCTGTATTACCGCTGTCCTTTCTGCATTCCTCGATAACGTGACAACGGTGTTGCTTCTCGTCCCCGTCACGCTGTTTATTGCGGACGAATTGGAACTAGACCCATTTCCTTTTTTAATATCAGAGATTATGGCCTCAAATATCGGAGGCACGGCAACGCTCATTGGCGACCCCCCGAATATCATGATTGCCAGCAAAGTACAGCTCACCTTTACAGATTTTATCTATCACATAACACCGGCAGTTTTCTTTATCTTTGCATTCTTTCTCATAACGATAATACTGCTCTTTGGTAAAAAACTGCATGTCAAAGCAGATATCCGGCAAAAAATATTATTTATGGATGAATCTTCCCTCATCAAAGATTACAGTTTATTAAAGAAATCCCTCAGTGTTCTCGGAGTGGTTATCCTCGGATTTATCTTTCACGGTATACTGCATTATGAACCTGCTACAATCGCCCTTTTAGGAGCTGCAATTCTTCTTGTTATATCTAAGGAAGACCCACACCATGTGTTGAAAGAACTTGAGTGGCCAACGATTTTCTTTTTTATTGGCCTTTTTATCATTGTGGGCGGCGTCATTAAGGTAGGTCTGATAACAAAACTCTCGGAAGGTTTGATTGCATTCACAAAACCACGCGCTGACAATATGTTTGTTACCTCAATTACCACACTATGGTTTTCTGCCGTCAGCTCGGCGGCCATTGACAACATTCCCTTCGTTGCAAGCATGATCCCGCTTATCATGAATACCGCACACGCGGTATTACCACAGGGAACGGATATTCAGTCAGTTATTCAGCATTCAACCCTGATGCCCGTCTGGTGGTCACTGGCATTAGGCGCATGCCTCGGAGGAAATGGCACGCCTGTTGGCGCTTCCGCCAACGTTATCACCCTCGGCCTGGCAAAAAAGGCTGGATATCCTATATCGTTCAAGAAATTTATTCTTTACGCAATCCCGATCACAATTGAAACAATAATTATCTCAAATCTTTACATCTGGATAAGATACTATATATTCTAAATATTGTTATGATTTATTCCTGTTTGAAAACTAAATACTTTTTGAATTTTGATTATTCTTTTTATTGCTTAATTTACGCTTCATTTTTAAAAATATTTCCAGTAAGCTTGCGCCCCTTGGTTTAAAATATGCTTTCACACCTTCAATTGTTCTCTCGCCTTCCAGATATAGCGAAGAAGATTTCGTAAAATCGATCATTTGAGACGGATAAACGCTCCTATGGCCGGTCATAAGAAAACTGATGATACAGGAAATGACGGCATAAGGTGCTATTTTGGGACCAAACAATTCTATTGACATTATGCTTGCAGCAATGGGTGTATTAGCAGCACCGGATAACAAGCTTACTAAGCCAATAGCTGAAAATGTCGCTATATCCCCTCCTATGATGTTTCCAAAAAAAGCTCCTGAAGTTGTTCCTATAAAAAATATAGGTGTAATTATTCCACCGCTTCCACCAAAACTCAATGTTATGCTTGTAAAAACAATCTTTAATATAAACGCATACCATTCAACATTTTGTCCCCTCAATGAAGCTTTTATTGAATCAAGACCGAGTCCAAGATACTTAGTTGAAAACAAAAGGGCCAAACCAACAAGTACCGCCCCCCCAATAATACCTTTGAATGGCTTCCAAATTTTTAATTTTTTAGAAAATTTTTCGCAATTCTTTAGTGATTCGATAAGTAAAAAAGAACACATACCAAAAAACACACCGGCTAGTAATACTTTCAGGAACAGAGAATCGCTAAAAACAGGAATAAAATTTAATTGGCGATGAAAATATTTCTCTCCAAGAATCGACGTCACACGAAAACCGGTAATTCCTGCAACAAAGGAAGGTAAAAGTACATCATATAAAATTTCCCCAACGCAAAGAACTTCCAGTCCAAAAATTGCACCGGCAATGGGAGTACCAAATACTGAGGCGAAACCCGCGCTTATTCCACATATTACAATTTTTTTACGGTCACAATCGTCAACTCTAATTAAATCTGCAAATACAGATGCAAGCCCTGCTCCTATTTGTGCACACGGGCCTTCTTTCCCTGCGGAACCGCCCGTGACCAGAGTTATTATGGTAGCAACCAATTTTACCGGAACTACCAATGCTCTTATTTTACCAGAACGTTTGTGTATAGCTTCGATAATCTTGTCAGTGCCATGCCCCTCCGCATCGGGTGCTAAATACTTTGTCAGCACAGTGCTTATAAATAACGCCAAAGGCAAAAAAAAGAAATAGGAATAATTATTTTTAAAAAAGAAGTTTGAATAGCTTTTGCTAAATTCGGTACCCCAACTCAATGCTTTAAGAAAACCGGTTGTTGACAAACCGACGATAGCCCCAATAAATGCTGCAAAAATAATCCATTTAAGAATACTGACAAAAATAACCGTTTCTTCTGCAAGATGTCTCTTCATAATTTAACCTCAATTTAAAAATGAGAAAGAATCCAACCCCCCCAGTTCACCAGTAATAAACAGGGTGATCAGAAGTAAAAGCATCACTTTATTAGATTTTCAAGAACTTATCTTAACGGCGAAAATAAACACCCATTGTTCTTAACCAGAAACAAAGCATCTTATCCTCTGGTAAACGTATCAAGACAGGTTCATTCATATCTGTAAACTGTAAATATAACATATTTCAATTAAAACAGAACTTCTTTTTCCGTGTGATTAGGGTTACAAATATTTGTCATCTTTGTAAATCATTTAATTTATATTGAAAGGAGATTTCGAACATTTTATAAATAAACAACATCTTCAGGGTGGTACATGCACAGGAACAAGAGCATGTAGTCTTTTAAATGCCGGGTGAGGAGAAAGTTTTGTTTGACGTGTTCTCGGCCATTTTCACCCAGTCTTTTGGCATATTCCGGGCTACTTAACAATTGTTTAATAGCGTAAGCAGCGCCAGAAACACTATGGCATAAGAGACCGCTATGTTTGTGTTTAACTTGTAATGGAATTCCACCAGTACTCGATGCAACAACGGGCTTTGCCTTCCACAATGCCTCAGTTACCGTAAGTCCAAACCCTTCTCTCAACGATTTTTGAACGATAACATTAGATGCCCTTTGTAGGGCATTGATTTCTACATCACTGCCCGAAGGAATCGGAAGGATGTGTATATCGGCATCATTCCCAGCCGCTTCCTGAGTCTCCGCAAAGACCCCGGTGGATTCGGGGTCGTCTGTTGCCGTCCCACCTCCAATAATGAGTTGACAGTCAATATGCTTCTTTACTAAACGATAGGCCTCAATAACGCCAACAGGGTCTTTTAAATAGTCAAACCGGGAAATTTGCGTAATAATGGGCTTGTCATTAGAGATATGATATTTTTCTAAAACTTTATCAATTATTTCCTGTGGTAGTTCCTTGTTCTTGTCACTCAGGGGATCAATGGATGGTGATATCAGAAATTGTCGGACGGGTAGGGGCTGTGAAAATCCGGGGGCCGAAAAAACAGTACCATCGTATTGATGGATAAATGGCGTCAAAAAGTCCCATACCTGCTTATTGGGTGACGAGACGTCAATATGACATCGCCAGATCCATTTACTACCGGGCATAGATGTCTTCTTTTTAACCAGTGCAATTGGTTGCGGGTCATGGATAAACACGATGTCCCCACAAATCTTGACTTCATCAATATTTCTCTGGCTTGTATCCATGAATATTTCGAACATTTGTGGGGTAATCTCTTCCGACTTACCGTGTAAGGCATTGTGGAATTTCTTTGTGACATTAAAGAAATTTTCACCACCCTTGATGAAGTCCCATCGGGCATCTATTCCTAATTCCTGCAATAAAGGCACCATGCGATTGAGGATTTCTGCAACGCCGCCGCCGACAGCGGTTGAGTTGATATTCTGGATAACCTTTCCCTGAAGTTTGCCTGCTAATAATCGTAACTCTTCAATAGTATTAAAACCAACAATAGGTTCATAATCTGCAATTTTTGGCATTATTCCTGATCCTTCAATATTTTTTCCATCAAACTTTTCACTGCATCCGAGACCATCTTCTCGTGTTGTTCGGCAGTCTTCGCTTTCCCATACTTCTTTACAATAGTTTCCCATTCAGGAGTTCCGTAATGCTGATGACATCCTATACATAAACCTTCCCTTTCGACAAGATTTCTCTCTTCCTGATTTAATGGCCTGTCTTCGGGAAGGGGCATATTTTGGATCTGTTTTCCACTTCTTACAACCAGTTGATCCAGCGCATAGGGAAAATCTTCTATCTTTGAGGTTTGCCACCTCCCGGTTTTTATATCGGGGATATCGCCGTATACACCTGATGACAAGTCCTGGAACAGGGGTTTATCACCCATGAGCTTTTCTGCACTCCTGGAATTGCCTGTACCATATCCTATGGACTTGGGGTTTGTGTGGCAATCCTCACAGGTTCTTGCAACAAGACTTGTCGCATGGGGGTTTATAGGGGCTAATGTAGGGGAATTGTGCCCCGTGGAAGTGGTATAGTGTTTATTTAGTGCTTTAATATTCCCCTTTTCATCTATAAAGGTATAAAAGACCTGACAGCCTGGAGCAAGGGGGGAGACTTTCCCCCTTAAATTGATTCCCAATATTGGGCTTTCCCACCGCATAAACGACCTGTTTTCAAGAGACAGGTCACCAAAATCTTCAGTTACTGTTTGTCTGCCTGTTGTGGGATTTACTTTCTTGGACGTCGCTATCCAGTCCGTACCTTTTACCCTTCTATCATATTGCATGTGGCATCCAAAACACTGGGGAGCCCACGTTGCATGACAGGCGTAGCATTCCAGTTTTTCTATATGTTTGTGAATCGTTGACATGGCGACCTTGCCCTGTTGGGTTTTGAAGGTGTCGTGTAACGTTATATCCTTGAGTAAAGGTATTTCATGCTTTTTGCCCGTATACTTACTTACTACGTATGCCTTTCCTTCTTCCTTTATCCAATTTGCCTTCACATTACCCCTTGATGTGAGGAGATACTCTCTGATTCCACTCCTGAATATCCCTCTATCGCCTTCCAGGGTTACCGGTGTGCCATATCCCACAGAAAGTTCCCAGGGATATTTTTCGGGTGTTCCATGACAATCATAGCAAGTAATCTCCACCTGGTAGACTGTTGCGGGGTAAATATTGCCATCTCCGTGCACGTCTATTGATGTGTGGCAGTCGGCACACTGCATGCCTCTTTCAAAGTGTACGTCTTTTCTTACGTGCAAATACTCCTTTGTAAACAGGGGTTCCTGGGGTTTAGCATTTTCATCAAAAGGTGGCGCTTCTCCATCTTTTATATAATCATATTCGAACATCCCCACAAAAGTAGTCCCTATTCTTCTTCCCCTTGTATGGCAATGGGTGCACTGAGCGGCAGGAATGGCCGTGGTGATACGATGTCGCAGCGGATGCGGACGTGCTTCGGTGTTATTGATCATTGGATCACCACCTTCATATTTACCATCATTTCCATAAAGCACGTGACATGAGGCACATCCGGAGGCGCGTAAATCTCCCCGTTTGTTCCTTCCTTCTCCCCAAACATGACACCTTGCACATTGTTTTCTATAGGTATCTGAAAAGCCTGCCTTCTCCTCAGAACCAAAGAGGTTAACACCTTTTTTAAAGTCAGGGATTTCGTCCACATTATCGAGTATTCGCAGGAATCCGGATTTTATTGCAGTATCAACCCATTCCTTGTATTTCTCAGAACCAACTCTTGGAATCTGGCCATCAGTGTCTATCATATCAAAGTTACCGTATGGAAATGTCCCCTTTGGTGTAACTCCGTTTGAAGAGAGCGCTTTACTTGCAATCCCTGTCATCAGGGAATGCAGAGACGTCGACATTCTATAAGTATAGTCAATTCCTAATACCCCGGAAGGTTCTGATGAAAGGAGCTGCCCGGACATAATCTCTCCACCTACAGGTTGGCTGAGGGGTTTTCCCATGAGGGTAGTTATGCTCCCTTTGCTATCGTGGCATTTGGCACACCCCTTTCCTTCATGGAGTACCCACATGCTCGATGGGTTTGGAATAAGGTTGTTATGGGCTTCTTCCTTTTTGCTTGATGACGGGTTGCCTTCGTGGCAAATAGCACATTCATAGCCCTTACCTCTCTTATATTTTTGTTTAGCAAAGCTCAAGAGAAATGGCTGCATATTGTCATTAATATTCTCGATTCCCTCATGGCAGGACAGGCATCCTTTTTCTTCTGCGACCTGTTTTGTATCCGGGAAACGGGGAGAAACACTCATATTATGTAAGCCTGTGGAGCAGCCCCATAAACCAAAGAACCCCATCAGTACCGTGTAATTGGCAATTAAAGATAATCTTCTTCTTTCACTCATAGAGGATTCGTTCCCTTTCAAGTCAGGTGCGGACAAACTTGTTTGTCCATACTAACCTTTAATATTTATACCTTCTCCTTAAGTGCACGTGCTATTCTTTTGCCAAGCTCACGAACAGCATCAAAGACGTCCAATTGTTCCTCGAATTTGTACACACCGACAGATTGCACAGTAGCTTCATTCCCGTAAATCATTTTAATGCCAGATGTCTTACACTCGTTCCCATAACCACATTTAATACAGGGAACATTTCCCAATATCTTAACAGCGCCCATAAAATTCATCCCCTCTTCCATCATATAATACATGATTGCATTTACACCCATATCACCAGCCGGAGGCAATGCCTTATTTGTACCGGGAACTGCACTGGTAACGATTGCGCCGCCTGGCTTGCCTGCCATGAACCCGTGCTTATGGCGAAGCGGATAAAGTCTCTCAATAAATGCCTTCGTGAGTGAGTCTATGGACGAATACGGCGTATAGCACGCAATAATCAGGGCATCGGCCTCTTTTACCTTTTCTGCTAATAAAATTCCATCATCATGGGTATTTACACATCTATTTGTATCCACACAACCGATACAAGCCCTGCATGGAGTGATCTTGTATTCAACAAGTTTTATAAATTCTGTTTCAAGTCCGGTAGCCTCTAGAGCAACTTTTAACGCCCTATCTGTATTGCTGTTATAGATGGGCGAACCTGAAACACCCATTACTTTCATCATGCTACTCCTTTCTTGTTAAGTGCATTTTTAGCAAAAAAACATTTAAGGAAAACAGGAATGATAAAAAAATAATTCTTATAAAACACCCTTTCGGATATTCCTGAGTTCCTTAGATGCTGTAGATTTTTCCTGATTCACTCTTCCAACTTGTTTGGGTCAGGAAGAGCCGTCTTTATATCAGGAGGTTTCTCCTGAGACTCAATAATCCGTTTTTCTATTAGTTTTATAAGAGTATTTCGGAGATTTTCCATAGTATGGGTATATGGATCGAGGGAGGCGATTTTATTCGCCAGTTTCTTCTCCGAAAGGATATCGTCGAACCAGTTGGAAAAATCATTGGTGCCACGCCCTATACGAAGCCTAGACTCAAACATGTGAAAGTATATCGAATTAATAGTTACCCGTTGCAATACCGCTTGAAATTCCTTGAGGTCTGAGGCTGTATAGGGTGTCTGGAAGACAAAGCTCACCGATTTTACAAAATGGAACTCTTCCCCGGTTGCTGCAAACTTTTGAAGTGAACGTGGGTGTTTTACCACATAATTCTCGATGAAACGAACGATCTCGTCCCGAAGTTCACGAATAGTTGTATATTGAATGGTATCGATGCTAAACAATTCTTCTCCAAGTTCCTCTTCGCCCAGTATGCCCGTAATCCAATAAGCAAAGTCGTTTGGAGGTTCCGGGGAGAGATATTGATGCTGCTGGAGAAAGCGGTGGGTATGATAATAAATAACTGAACACGGAACCGTTTTAATGAGGTCGAGCAACTCTTGTAGATTTGCGGCCTTTAATCCCGTCAGTTCCGGTATATGGAGTTGTGTATAAAATTTAAAAGGCTCTTTTGCTTTATTGAGGGCATTCATTATGAACCTCATGCTTCTGTTTGTAAAGATGTTCTAAAAATGACCTCACCTCTTCAGGTGAGTTAACATAGTAATCCGCGGTGCATGTGTCCGATGGGCTTCCAACAAAGACCGTGAGTCCTCTTCCCTTCATACTGTCAAACACCTCAATATCCGCCTTATCATCGCCCATATAGACAAGAAGGGCATCTGCGCCGAATTCTAACGGAAAATAATTGGTCAACAACCATTGAATCGTAACAGCCTTATTCCACTTCACCGGTGGGCGAATCTCATAGACCATTTTTCCCGTGCTCAGAAAGAGCATTTTTTTGTCCAAAAATGGTTTTACAATACTATGAAGGGTCTTGCTTATATATTCCACATCATCTGCGTTTTTGACTAAACGATAATGCAAACTTACGGAAAGTCCTTTATCTTCAATGTTCATTCCTGCTACGTGTCTTAAGGATTTATAGAGACGCATATAAACCTGCCAAAGGCTTAGTCGCGCCTTTTTTGCTTCAGGACTGGTAAAACGTATACCCGGTCCTTCCAGCTCTATACCGTGGTTGGCGGCATAGAATATTCTCTGAATATGCACCAGTTTTTTTATCTGCTTAAGGGAACGTCCGGTAATTATACCCAAAAAAAAAGTATTGCAAGAAGATAATTTTACTAATAGTTTCCGAACTTCTTCAGAAATGACCGCGAGGTCCGGAGATTCCTGAATGGGTGTTAACGTGCCATCGTAATCAGTTAAAAGAATTATTTTTTTACTGTCCCGGAGAAGTTTATTAATGGAGTGAATATTTTCAAATAAGTATTTCATTGTTGTAATTTGATTAATTCATTTACGATACATTGCCCCCAGTTGTATACATTATGTTCATGTACCTGTTCCCTGAGACGTTGCATCCTTTTCTTCTTTTCGTCAGCGGGCATCTCAATGGCGTTCTTGATAGATTCTGCAAAAGTATCAATAGCATACGGGTTAATTTGTATACATCCGGTGAGTTCTTCGGCAGCACCGGTAAATCGGCTCAGAATCAATACACCAGATTCATCAAAGCGAGAAGCGACAAACTCCTTTGCAACCAGATTCATCCCGTCATGCAATGAACTGACGATACAGATATCTGCCAAACGGTACAATGCCTGTACACTGACACGATTAAAATGCGATTTTAATAATCGTATCGGCGTCCATCTTCCGCTATGATATTTATGGTTAATCTCAACCATAAGGTCATATATCTTGTCGTTGTAATCACGGTAGTCATCAATATGAATACGGCTGATGTTGCCTGCCTGAATAAAGGTAAATTTATTTCTGTATTCAGGGTATTTTTCAAGGAATCTATCGACAGCCTTAAATCGTTCAGGAAGGCCTTTGGTATAATCAACCCGGTCTAAACCGACACCTATAATTTGTCCTTTTAAACCGAGTTCCCGTTTTATACGGGCCATTTCATATTCTACTTCTTTGCTCTGAGCTTGTGAGTTTAATTCATCATAGTCTATACTGATGGGGAATGGACGGACATGTGTTGTCTTGCCGCCTTTTGTGGCAGTAAATTTTCCATAATCCACCCTTGACTCCAGATTTCTGTCTACCGTATCGAGAAAGTTGTTACAGTGATATTGCACATGAAATCCCAGGAGATCATTTCCCAGGAGTCCTTCCAGAATCTCTTGACCCCATGGACATATACGAAATGCCTCCCTGTTTGGCCAGGGAATATGCCAGAACTGTGCTACAAGTAAATCAGGCTGGCTTTCTTTGAGCATCTTTGGTAATAATGCAAAATGATAGTCTTGTATAAAAACAAATGCCTTTTCATTACCAACCTCTTCCCGTATGACATTGGCAAATTTTTGATTTACTGATTTGTAAACTTGCCAATCAGCCTCATTAAATTTAGGCTTGACATACACGATATGGCAAAGTGGCCATATTGCTTCGTTGGAAAAACCATAATAATACCTTTCTTCTTCTTCACGCGTAAGCCAAACCCTTCGAAGGGTGTACCGTGGATTATCTGGAGGAACTGCTATACGATCTTTACTATCTACGACTTCCCTATCGGCATCTCCACTCCCATATGCAACCCATGTTCCTCCTTCTGCCCGAATAATTGGGTCTAGCGCCGTTACCATACCGCTTGCCGGCACAATATATTTAATCTCTTCACCCATATAATTATGGATGTAAGGCTCGCGGTTGGATACGATAACAAGCTTATAATCCCTGAGCTTGTTAAAGATAAGTTCTTTTAAAGACTCTTTTGTGAAAACCATTCATACCTCCCAAATTATAAAAAGCCTTCACCGAATTCTCTGGTAAGAATACGATAAACATTTTCCACGTCATAAATGAATAGCTTTCCATCTCCGATACTACCCGTTAGGAATTCATTGTTAATCATACAAACGATCTTTTTAACATCAGCATCACTGACAGAAATTTCAATCTTGATCTTCGACAACAGATCAACCTGATATTTTGTTCCACACCACACTTCGCTTATGCCTTTTTGATTACCCCGTCCTTTCACTTCTGTCACCATCAATCCCAGATAATCCATTTCCCATAAAGCAGTTTTTACCAAAAAACATTTATCGATAAAATAATTATCATAATCACTATCGATAACAGTATAACCACATCAGACGTCCCTGTAGCTGTTGGAGCGTTGGATAATCGAGACTCATTCATTTCACTCATATTTCCATCTGGACTTGTAGTCATTGAACCAAAAGATTGATTGATTGATTGATTTTTGCGCAACAACTGACGAAAGAAGATAATTATGAATAAGCTCTCTCGTTTTATAATAGTCTACTTCTTTGCAACATCTAAAAAAGGGTTCTTCTGAATTATGAGATTCCTGAATAACTATCTGATTTGATTGCAGATTTGCGCTCTTATTCTTGGAAAGGAGATTATTTGTTAAAAATATTATTAACAAAAGAATAAAGAGCGTTATAAATACAGCGATCTTTCTTTTCATCATTATTCCTTCTCTTCAATAAGTATTTAAATGAACGCACTATAGTATTATTTTGAGGTTTGCTACGGAGAACTTAATCAATGCCCTTATCCTTATTTAACATACTACAGTCAAGGAATCCTGAACATTATTGTATTATCAATTTTATGGTTATTGAGTAAAACGCCGCCTCAGTATTTTATTATTCTTTGCGATAGAAATGAAATTAAGTACTGAATAAACAAGAATGCACGGTAATAAAACATCTAAAATAGGGGCAAATATTTCCACATCATGCTCATGAAACAATCCTAAGATATTTGTAAGGAGAAGATTTCTTGCAAAAAAAAATCCATACAGCATAATCTTAATGTGTCTATGAACTCCAAGATACTTACAATATGCATAAACAAAAGCAAGCGATGCACAGAGTCTAATTGCGCTATTTAAAATATTAAAAATAAATGGTAGACCCGCTGCTTCTTCAGGAAAAAATACCTCTAATGTTGTCGTAAAGACATATTTTGAGAAAAAGTACATCCCAAACCCAATCACCGCTACGTAAAAAACATTCCTCATTTGTAAGATATAATCTCTTGTTTGTCTGATAGAATCCCAGGATTTATTATCTGTGTCGCAGGAAGCATACATTATATCTCTGATAGCACTTTTACTCCTTGATGACGTCATAAACATATACGCTAATCCGAACAAAACAATCGTTATAATGTCTCCGCACATGTCAGGTAAATTTGGTGTATGAAATTCGTATCTATAATGACCATGCCCTCCAGGCTGAATAACATCAAAAAGTATAAGTGGCTTAATAATATCGCCCACAATAAATCTCAAAATAACAGCTATAAAGGTAAATAATGCACCTATTCTTATATTTTTTATCG
>JAHFOW010000196.1 GCA_023261465.1 Planctomycetota bacterium | reverse complement strand
TTTTAGCGCAAAATAACCCCAATGTTATTCTCTGCGAAAGAGGAATCAGAACCTTTGAGACACATACCCGTTTCACGCTTTCGCTCAGCATTGTGCCTTTACTGAAGGAGATGACGCACCTTCCCATTATTGTTGACCCAAGTCATGGAACAGGAAAGAGAAGTCTCGTCAACCCCATGTCCAAAGGTTCCATAGCGGTAGGAGCTGACGGTTTATTAATTGAAACCCATCCGGAACCTGAAAAATCATTTGTGGACGGACCTCAGACAATTACCCTTGAAGCATTTGACCAGTTGATGCAGGAACTCAAACCGGTGGCAAAGGCAGTTGGAAGAACGATATAATCTGTGAGAAGAAAAGACAAAGAAATAACAGACAGGGACGAGGTAAGCGAAATCCTCTCAACTGCAATGGTAGGAAGACTGGGGACATGCTTAAATAATATTCCCTACATTACCCCACTCAATTTTACGTATGATAAGGCTACCGATAAAATCTTCCTCCACTGTGCAAATGAAGGGAGAAAGTTAGATAATATAAAGGTCAATCAGAACGTCTGCTTTGAGGTAGAAGAAGTAAAACACACGATTGTCAAGCAGCCAACCTGCGCCTCTTCAGTTAATTACCGGTCTGTTATCATCTTTGGCACAATAAAAATATTGACTGATATCGCAGTAAAAAATGAGGCGCTCCAGAAACTTGCCGATAAGTATGCACCGCAAAACCCGAAAGTTCCTTTTACCGACGCCATGCTGAATAAAACGAATGTACTCGAAATAGAAATCAAGGAAATGACCGCGAAGAGAAGTCCGGTTAAACCTGCGATTACTGACCCATCAAAAAAATAATTTTAGAAAGGAATAGTATTTATGGAAATTACGCCATCAAAGAGATTGCAATCTATTGGTGCGTATGCCTTTGCAGAAGTCGATAAAGAGGTTGAAAAAATAAAATCCCTGGGAATAACCCCCATTGATTTTGGTGTTGGCGACCCCACCGTGCCTACGCCAGAAATTGTGCGTAGGGCGACTCAAAAAGGAATAACACTCCGCAAATCATCAGGCTATCCAAGCTATACAGGCGCGCTTGAATTTCGCAAGGCGCTTGCCGGGTGGACGCACAAGCGGTTTGGCGTCCAGTTAGACACTGCAACAGAAATTTCATCCACCATTGGCTCGAAAGAGGGTGTTTTTAATTTTCACGAGGGCATTGTTAATCCAGGAGATTACGTAATTATTCCAACCCCCGGTTATCCGCCATATACACGCGGTACATTATTCGCCGAAGGTATTCCCTATTATGTGCCTCTTCTTGCAGAAAATAAGTTTTTGATCGATGTAAAGTCTATCCCCGAAGAGGTCTGCAAAAAGGCAAAACTTATATGGATCAATTATCCGAATAGTCCATCGGGCGCGGTAGCTCCTTTGTCATATTTGAAGGAAGTAGTGGAATTTGGGAAAAAATATAATATCATCATTGCTTCTGATGAGGCGTATAGTGAAATTTATTATAATGAACCACCGCACAGCATCCTGGAGGTAACAAAAGAAGGTGTCATTGTATTTAATTCCTTCTCCAAAAGGAGCGCCATGACCTGTTACCGGATTGGCTGGGTGGCAGGTGACAAGCGGATTGTTGATATATTCAAGAAGGTAAAAACGAATATTGATTCGGGCACGGCGACATTTATTCAGGATGGCGCTATCGCCGCCCTCAGCGATGAGACCCACGTCGAAAAGATGCGGGCAGAATACAAGATCAAAAGGGACTTATTGGTCGATGCCTTCAAACATATCAAACTCCCTGACTGCACACCTGAAGCCACTATTTATCTCTGGCAGAAGGTGCCGCAGGGCATGTCGTCTGTCGATTTTGCCAAAAAGCTTCTTTCCCCGGAGATTGCCATTGTAACAACACCGGGCGCATGGATTAGTGATAAAACCCAAAACGGTCTGAATCCTGGCGAAGGTTATGTGCGGTTTGCGCTGGTACCCAGCATCAAGAACACCAGAGAAGCAGCTAAACGGATTAAAAAATTACTGCCAAAGATTTTGTAAAAAACCACAGATTGCGCAGATTACACCGATTTAAGGAAAAGACAAACTAAGGATATTTTATGAAAAAACGGTTATTTAGCGGCATACAACCCAGCGGCGACGTGCACATCGGCAACTACCTCGGCGCCATAAAAAACTGGATACGCCTGATCGACCAATATGATTGTATCTTTTGCATCGTTGATTACCATGCAATTACCATCGAATACAACCCGCAGGAGATGCAAAGACGGATTCTCAATGCAGCCGCCGTCAATATCGCTGCCGGACTCGATCCCGACCGGTGCATTATCTTTGTCCAGTCCTACGTGCCGGAGCACACGGAACTCGCATGGATATTCAATACCGTTACCCCTATGGGTCACCTGGAACGTATGACCCAGTTTAAGGACAAGTCAAAACAGCACCGGGAAAATATCAATGCTGGTTTGTTTACCTATCCTGTCTTGCAGGCTGCCGACATCGCACTTTACAAAGGTGAATTCGTACCTGTAGGCGAGGATCAGGTACAACACATCGAACTTGCGCGGGAAATTGTCAGAAAATTTAACATGAAATATGGAGAAACATTCCCGGATCCACAGGAAGTCCTCTCAGAGGCGCCCCGGATTATGGGACTTGACGGCAAGACCAAGATGAGCAAGAGCCTGGGGAATTATATTTCTCTGGTAGAATCTCCAGAGTCGATTTGGAAAAAATTATCAACTGCGGTAACTGATGAGAACCGAAAGAGGCGCACCGACCCCGGTAATCCTGATATCTGTAATCTGTTTACCCTGCACAAGCATTTTTCCTTAAAGGAACAGATTGACCGCATCAATCTGGTATGCCGTACGGCTGAAATTGGCTGTATTGAATGCAAAAAGATGCTGTCCAACAATATTATTGACGCATTAACACCCATTCGCCAGCGGTATGAACAATTAATTAAAAACCAGGATGATTTGCTCGGTATCCTGCACACAGGTGCGAAACAATGTAAGAAGATTGCGGAAGAAACGATAATAGAAGTAAAAAAGAAAATGGGGCTACTATAAAAATAAACCACAGAGAAATAAATTAGGTTTTGTTTTACACGGCAAAACAAAACGACTTTTTATTGTAGCGCCGAACCCTTGTGGTCGGCCAATGGCGGGGGATAAACCCCCGCGCTACGAGATTGTTTTGAAATTCCTTAACATATATCTACTATGGACTATTTCAAAAAAGCTATCGTATTATCATTAAAAGAAGTTACAAATCTTCCCGAAGATGAAATTGCAGGATTTATCGAAATTCCACCCGATATAAAGATGGGTGATTATGCCTTCCCCTGCTATAGTCTCTCAAAAACCCTGAAAAAATCACCCGCTATCATTGCAACGGAGCTTCTGAGCGCCATACGGCCTGTCGCGCCTGTCAGAGAGGTAAAAGCTCTTGGTCCTTATCTGAACTTCTTTATTGATAAGGCAATTTTTTCTGAAAATATTTCAAAAAAGATATTTGAAGAAAAAGACCGTTATGGTTGCAGCGCTATCGGAGCTGGCAAAACCATCGTTGTCGATTACTCCTCCCCCAATATTGCAAAACACCTGGCCGTTCATCACCTGCGTTCCGCATTAATCGGGAGCGGTGTCTACAATGTTTACAAAACGCTTGGATATAAATGCGTCGGAATTAACCACCTCGGCGATTGGGGAACACAGTTTGGCCAATTAATTGTCGCATATAAAAAATGGGGCGGTGAAAATGCCCATACATCATATACGGTAACAGACCTGAACGACCTTTATGTAAAATTCCACCAGGAGGCTGAAAAGAATCCAGGTCTGGAAGGCGAGGCAAGGGAGTGGTTTAAAAAACTCGAAGCAGGCGATGCTGAGGCCCGGGAACTCTGGCAACACTTTAAAGACATTAGTTTAAAAGAATTTCAAAAGATTTACGACATGCTCGGTATACACTTCGATGCCTTTACCGGCGAAAGTTTTTACAATACACTGGTCGAAGATACCGTTAATCGGATCAAGGAAAAAGGGCTTACCAGGATAAGCGAAGAAGCGTTAATTATTGATCTGGAACCTTACAACATGCCACCCTGCCTCTTGCGCAAGAAAGACGACGCCACCCTTTACGCCACCCGCGACATTGCAGCCGCCGAATACCGGAAAAAGACTTATAATTTTGAAAGGATGATTTACGTAGTCGGCTCCGAGCAAAAGCTCCATTTCCGGCAGGTCTTTAAGGCGCTGGAACTCATGGGACACGATTGGGCAAACCATTGTATACACGTGGATTTTGGTCTCATGAAATTTAAGGAAGGCAAAATGTCTACCAGGAAAGGAAATGTTGTTCTCCTGGAAGACTTGTTAGTCGAGGCCGTTGAACGTATCAGAAAAATTATCGAAGAAAAAAATCCATCTCTCGAAAATAAAGAAACAGTCGCGCACGAAGTAGGTATCGGCGCTATTATCTTTGCTAACCTATCAACAAAGCGCAATAAGGACGTGGTCTTTGACTGGGACGCCGTGCTCAATTTTGAAGGAGAAACAGGCCCCTATGTTCAGTACACCCACGCCCGCCTTTGCAGCATCCTGAGAAAATACGGAAAACCTGTGGCAACGGACATTCAATATGAATTACTGAAAGAAGAAGAAACCGTTATTCTCGTAAAGATTTTGTCTCAATTTCCCCTCATTATCCGGAAGGCATCCGAGGCTTACGAACCTTCGCTCATCAGCAATTATCTCATCGACGTTTGCAGCAGCCTGAACAGATTTTATAATGCCCATCGTGTCTTGTCAGATGACGAGGAACTGACCAGGGCCAGGATATTATTGGTGGATGCGACTCGTCAGGTCATAAAGAATGGACTTAATATTCTTGGTATGCATGCTCCGGAACGGATGTAGTTTTACCTGATAATAGTACTTTTCTCAAGTTATCAGGGCAATTGGGCGTGATAATCAATGGTTAGCCTGAAAATAGGATATTGAAGAAAAAATGAACCTTGAAATTTTCATCGTGGATTAGTTTCAAGATTTCCTTTTGGTATTTATTATAAAATAGAGGGGAAAAGAATCGTGGTTTTTGCTGTTCTTGATTTAAGACAAGATCCAGAAAGAATACAGTTTCGCTTAACAAAAGAAGGCTAACAGTTGAGTAGGGTGGATTAAGCGAAAGCGAATCCACCTTCTGTTGAAGGAAAATTAGGTACAGACCTTGAATATAGAATTTAAAGTTAGGGCAGTCGCTTCTTGAAGTCTTCTTTGTGTTTTCAATTGTTCGCTTATTTGCAGGGAGGCCTTTGTTATTGCGCTTAAACTTACACCAAAT